>JBHHVX010000152.1:0-7940 GCA_046754505.1 Phycisphaerae bacterium
TCGAAGGCCTCCGGGCCTTTGGCGTAGCGTACGGCGCTATCGAGGCAGGTGACGGCGGCGTCGTGGTTGCCGACGAGGTTGTAGACGAGTCCCAGATAGGTCGGCCCCGATGGATCGCGGAACCCGACGAACTGGTTGAGCAAGCGTCCGATCCGGATGGCCTCACGGCAGAGGTGCCGATCGTCCTTGGTCGGCTCGGCGTGCATCATGCGGTGGCACTTGAGAATATACCATGAAAGCTGGAGGCGCCAGAGCGACATACGGGGGAGCGAGTTGCGTGCGAACTCGAAGAGCGGGGCGGCCCCGGCGTAGTCGCCGTGTGTCATGCGGTAGTAGCCGATGACGAACGAGAGAGGCCGATGACGCGAGACGTGCAGCCCCGGATCGCGCCACCGTGTGACGGCTTCGCGGTCCAACGGACTCATCGCATTCAGCAGGTTATTACAACGGTGGAGAAAACGCTCATGGGCCTGGGGGTTGCTTCGCTTCATGAAGGGGATGTTGAAGAGGGTGTTGACGCGGCTGTCGGCGACGTAGTCGCTCTGAGGGCCGGCACCGAGGCACGCCGTGTAGGTGTGCCAGTCGGGCAGCCGCTCGACGGCGGCGGGGTCGACGTGCAGACGCCCCGTCAGACGCGTGAGCGTGCGAACCAGCGTGCGTGCGAAGAGTGTCTGCCCTCGAAGGGACATGTGCACATGGTCACTCATCAGTTCCCAGCCGATCGCGCCGCCCGGGCTGACGTCGCGGAAGGCGGCGGCTATGTCGCACAGGGTCGCGCCTTTGGCGGCAGCGGCTCGAACGGCTCGATCGGCCGCGGTCGGGGACCGCCATGGCATCGTGTCGAGGTCGCGAGCGGCGATGTATTCGTTGTGGGCCTCTTTGTGACGCCCGAGGGCGGTCAACGCCTGGCCTAGGAGGAAGTGGGCGCGGGCATGTTCGGGCCGGAGCCGCAACGCCTTGCGAAGGACGTCGGCGGTCTGCTCAGGGCCGGTCGCATCCTTGGCGCGCGCCATCAGCGATTGAAATGTCCTCTCATCCTGCTCCGTCAGCGGCGTGTCCGGGTCGGCGCCGATGGGCGCCATGCTGCGCTCATTCGTTGGAAGCGTGCAGACGATGACCGGCACACGCGACGCAACGCACCGTTGCACCATTCTCGTCAGGTGTGTTCGAAGACACGTTTCCGCGGCCTCTCTCAGCGGGTCGTCGGGATCGATGCGCTGCGTCACAACGACCCGCTCCATAAGGGTCTGTTTGAGGAACTTCTCGTCGTGGGGCACCTTGAGTCGTTTGCTGTCGAGCCACTGCTTCAGCCCGAGTCGGCGCGCCCACCGCATGAAACGCATGCCCGCTGGGGACTTTCCCGCGGTGTGGAGGGAGGAGACGCCGTAGGCCCCGTAGAACTCGTTGTTCCCGCTCATGACGATGACGAGGTCCAGCTCATGGGGAAGCATCTCGTCGAGGAAAACCATCGCGGGGAAACTGGCCATCGCCGTGGCGCCGAGATTGAGGACTTCCGCACGGCGCGTGTCATCCCAGACGTCGTCGAGCATGGCCTTGAGGAACGCTCCGTTCGTCAGCGGCAGGGGCTGCGGATAGCCCTGCATGGCCGAACCGCCGAGCAGGAGAATCCGGACCGTGTGAGGCGGTTTGGGCGTGGTGAAGTGGACCTCTCGCATCCCGCCGGTATGCGAGAGCTGGGTATAGAAAAAGGAATCGACGCCGGGTCGATGGGTGCTGTACCAGTGCTGCGAACCCTCAGCGCCGACGTCGAGAATGACCGGCGGGTAGCCGCCGAACCCCCAGTATCGACAGATGGACTCCGCCGCCGCAACGGCGAGGAGCGGCAGCATCACGGCGAGGATTCGGAAGATCCATCGCAGTCGGCGACGCGACAGGCGCCGCCGGGTTTTTCTCTTTCGCACGCGACCTCCCGCGGGAGTCCCGCCGTCATCTGGCGCGGGCCGGGCTTCGCTGACGTGTTGGGCACTGTCTGCCATGAGGCTCGTATGGTATCGGGAAACGGAGCGGGGACACAAAAAAGGACGTGCCCGCGGTCGGACACGTCCTCTGTTTCAGACTGGCTTAGACGATCGACGGAACGATCAGTGGCGTCGTCGAATCAGGACGAGGCCGATGACCCCGCCGAGCAGTGTCAAGGTCGCAGGCTCCGGAACGACCTGAAAACGTCCATTGGGCAGGTCGAGCTGGAAGGTCAGCAACTCGTTGGGGACGGTCGTGGTGACCGGAATGTTGGCCGCTGCGTTGCCGAAGTCGTCGCCGATCGCGACGGCCCAGTCCCCGGACTTGCGGAACTTGAAGTTGTGCATGCCGGGGGTCGCGATCGTGTAGTCGACGGAGTAGAGGCCGCTGCCCAAGTCCGTCATCTGTCGCGCGGCGGTGTCGACGAGGGCGTCCCAGTTGTTGAAGGAGCCCATGATCTCCCAACCGAACTGGCCGGGGTCACTGTAACCGACGCGGTCGGCGGCGGGGCTCCAGCCGTCGGCGATCGGGCCGGGGCGGAAATGGAGCGTCATGTTTCCGGCTGCGTCCACGGCCGATGCGACGTTGCTGCCCGGCCAACTGGCCGTCCAGTTGCCCGTATCGATCTTCCAGTTCTCGATTGCGCCTGGGACCAACCCGGGGATCGTCACGGAATAGCTGCCGTCCAGGTTGTCCGTCATCGGCGTTTGTGCCCATCCGTTGAATGTGCCGCGGGCGTCAAACGGCTGTGCCGACGCGATACCCTGCAAGGTCGCCACCGCGACGAGCGCGACCAGTGCAACTGCGAACCTCTTCGTGAACATGTTCAATCTCCTCCAGATTCAGGTGTGAGCGGATTCCGCCTCCAACACAACGCTAAAACATTTTACCAGACGTCGCCACGCATGTCAACGCTCGTTGCAATGCGTCGCGGGACACTCGGCAGGCCCCCCTTGCAGAGGAAAGCCCCGCCGCGAGGGGGATCTGAGTGCCTTTTACTCACCACTTCCGCGACCGGTGGTTTCGCGCGCCTCTGCGGAGTCGAAATCCCATTCCCCGCCTGATAAAACAATTTACCAGAATCCAGCGGCCCTGTCAATGGCCTTTCAAGAAAAAAATGACGGACTTCGGGACGTATTCGCAAGGCCGCTGTGCTCGCTTGGAGACATTGGCGCCGCTGGCCCCGGGAGAGTGGTTATCGGACTGGTCGAGGTTTCGGCCTTGAAACCGTTGGTAAACCGTTTTATCATAGCCTGATCGGCGTCGAGCTGGCCGACTTGATTGACGTTCAGCGGAACAGACAGCGATCGTCGGATACTGATTACTCAAGGCGTCCGGAGACACCGGACATGGAGCGGGAAGAAATGGTGAAGCCCACGCTGATCGCGTCACGAGCATTCAAATCACAGGCTGTACAGGCGAGCTGCGAAACTGCCCGCGAGTGGATGGGCGTCTTGAGCGTCTTCGTCGCCCTCTCCCTGTGCAAAGTGCCCGCGGCCTCGGCTCAACCCCTTGGCGGCCGGCAGGTCACCGAGGACGTCTTCTACCAGTTCATGCCCATCGCATGGCGCGACTCGAACAACGACGCCTATCGCTTCGGCGATTTCGGCGGCATGACCGCCTCGCTCGATTATCTCCAGAGCCTCGGCATCACGGCCATCTGGATGAATCCGATCTTTCCGTCGCCGGCCTATCACGGCTATCAGCACGGACCGGCCGACCAGATCAACCCGCGCTTCGGGACCGAGGCCGACTTCCTCAACTTCGTGCAACAGGCCCACTCCCGGAGCATCAAGGTCTTCCTCGACTTTGTCGTCTACGGCGTCAGCCACAACTCGATCTGGTTTCAAGACGCGTTCAACAACCCATCCAGCCCCTATGACACCTGGCTGGCGTTCAACGACGGCGGCAACACGACTTTTCAGGGAAGTGTCTATAACACCTGGAACGGGGACAGCGTCGGCTTCATCCACTGGAATCTCGACGACCCTAACCCTACGGGGCTGGTGACGACGTGGTCCCAGCACTGGCTCGATCCGAACGGCGACGGTGATCCATCGGATGGCATCGACGGCTACCGGCTGGATCACGTCTGGGCACAGTATCCGTGGGGGCCGAACGGGTGGGGCTACAACCTGCCGTGGTGGATGACTTGGCGGGCGAATCTGCACGCGGTCAATCCCGACGTGTTCATCTTTGCGGAACAGGCGGACTGGGGGACGACCGGTGCGAATTTGTTGCCGGCTTTTGACGCGACGATGACGAAGCCTTGGGAGTTCGCCGTCCGCGACGCCCTTTCGTTTGAAAATGCCGGAAGCCTATATAGCCAGACGGCGGCGACGCTGGCCTCGCTCCCGCCGGGCAGGCTGTTTATGGGGATCATCGGCGACCACGACGTGGACCGGCTGACGTCGGTCATCGGTGGGAGCCTGGAGAAGGCCAAGGCGGCGGCGGCCATCCTGCTGACGTCGCCGTTTCCGCCCATGATCTACAACGGCGACGAGATCGGGATGCTCGGTGTCAAGGGCAATTACGGGAGCGACGCCAACGACATCCCGATGCGCGAGCCGTTCAAGTGGAACGCCGTGGCCGGTCCGCCGATGTCCAACTACTGGGTGCTGAACAACCAGGCGTTCAACAACGCCTACTCGTCGGACCATGACGGTCGTTCGGTCGAGGAGCAGGACCTCGTTTCCGGCTCTCTGCTGGAGGAATACAAACTGCTGATCGCGGCGCGCAAGGCCCATGTGGCGCTGCGCCGGGGGACGTACTTCCCCGTTGCGGCCACGTCGTCGCGCATCTGGACGTTCGTCCGGCACGAAGCGAATGCCGAGACGCTGCTCGTCGCCATCAACCTCAAGGGCAGCCCCCAGACGTTCAACCTGGACCTGTCGGGATTCCTCGTTTCCGGAGGCGTGACGACCGTGCAGGATGTGGTCACGGGCCAGTTTCTGCCGGACCTCACCAGCGGAAACCGAGGCGCCTATGGGCTGTCTCTGCCCGCGTACCGATACCACATTCTCGCCGTCAATATCGAGCCGCCGGCGCCCGATCCGACCGTCATCGACGGGTTGGACATCCCGATCAATTTCGCGTCGGCGCATGTCGTCGCGACGCAGGACAACGCCACGGGACTCGGCGATAACATTTCCGAACTCGATCAGTTGCTCGTCCGACCCGAGGCGGGCGGGCTGCGGATCGGCCTCACCGGCAACCTGGCGACCGACGGCACGGCCGTGGCGATCCTGTTCGACACGATCTCTGGCGGCCAGAATACGCTGGATTTCCAGGGATTCCTGCCGCCTCCGGCCGGTCCGGACCAGTTGACCGGGCTGCGGCTGGACAACGGCTTCGCGCCGGACCACATGTTGTTCATCAACACCTTCGGCGGGAGCATCTGGGTCGACCAGTTCCTCCTGCCCTCCGGCAACCCGGCCAGCAAGACCTATGTCGGTCAAGGCATGGTCAACGGCGGCGACGGCTTTCTGACCGGCGGCGCCAATCCGAACGGCATGGAGGTGGCGCTGAACAACACGAACGCGCTGGGCGTGACGGATATCGACGCGACCGGGGCCGCCACCGCCCTCCACGGCTTCGAGTTGTTCGTGCCCTACGCCGACATCGACGCGGCCGGCGGTGGGACGCCGATCGGAGTCGCGGCGTTCATCCTGCAGTCGAGTGGTGACGTGAGCAATCAATGGCTGCCGGGCCTGGGTGGAGGTCAGGGGAATCTGGGCATCGCGCCCGACATGCGGGCCATCGCCGGCAACCAGTTTGCTTCCGTGTCGACCGCAATCCTCGGCGACATCGACGGCAACGGAACCGTCGATCTTTTCGATCTGAACGCCTTTGTCGGCGTGCTCCTTGGAACGAACCCCGACCCGGCTCAGGCGGGCCGCTCCGACCTCAATCAAGACGGTGCGGCGGATGGCCGTGACATCAGCCCGCTCGTCGAAGCCCTGTTGCTGTAAGAACACCCGGGCAGACGGAGAGGCGGTCCGGCCGGCCTACTTGATCTTGAACTCTTTCAGCTTTCGATAGAGGGTGCGGGCGCCGATGCCGAGTTGCTTGGCCGCCTTTTCGCGGTTGCCGCCGTGCTGGGTCAGGGCGTGCTGGATGGCCAGTTTTTCGAGTTCGGCCAGGGTCATGTTGAGCGCCCGCGGCGTCACCGGCACGATCTCGGTGGACGTCCGGATGGCCGGCTCGGGCGGGAAGTCGTCCACGTCCAGCGTCGGCCCCTCGCTGAAGACGACCATCTGATTGATGACGTTCTGCAATTCGCGGACATTGCCCGGCCATCGATAATTCATCAAATAGCGCAAGGCATCGGGCGTGATGGACTGCACGTCGCGCCTCTGCTGGTCGTTGGCCTGCCGGATGAAGGCCTGGATGAGCGGTGCGATGTCTTCGTGGCGGTCTCGCAGCGGAAGTAGATGAACGTCTGCTTGTTTCACGCGATAGAAGAGGTCTTCGCGAAATGTCTTCTCGGCCACGGCTTGCTTGAGGTCGCGATTGGTCGCCGCAACGACCCGCACGTCGACGTGTCGCGGACGATTCGATCCGACGCGGACGATCTCCCCGTTTTCGAGGACGCGCAGCAGCTTGGCCTGCATCGGCATGGGCATGTCGCCGATCTCGTCCAGAAAAACCGTGCCGGAATCCGCCTCCTCGAACAGGCCGCGGCGGTCGGTGTGCGCGTTGGTGAAAGCCCCGCGGACGTGCCCGAACAGCTCGGACTCCAGAATGCCCTCGGAGATACCGGCGCAGTTGACCGCGATCCATGGCTTGTCGCGCCGGTCGGAGTTGTTGTGAATCGCCCGGGCGATCAGTTCCTTGCCGGTGCCGGATTCACCGTAGATCAGGACGGTGAGTTTCGTGGCCGCCAGTCGCCGGACGCGGTCGAGCACCGACCGCATCGCCCCGCTCGCGGCGATGATGCCCTCGAATGAGCAGGCCTGCTTGAGCTGGTTCCGCATCGCGAGGCTTTCGCGCGCGGTCATCGCCTGGCGCGCGGCGCGATTTACCGTCAGGCGGAGGTTGTCGAGATCGAGTGGCTTCTTGAGGTAGTCATAGGCCCCCGCCTCCCGAAACGCGTCACGGGCAACCTGCTCGTCGCCGTGGGCGGTGATCAGGATGCCGTACGTCCATGGGCTGAGCTGTCGGCCGCGCTTCAGCACGTCGAGACCGTTCATCCGACCGCCGAGGCGATAGTCCGAGACGATCACATGCGGTGGGTGCTGCTCGATCGACCCGATCGCCTCGGGGCCGGATTCGACCAGCCGGCAGATGTGGCCCTCACGGCGCAGCCCCTCCAGGATCGCCTCGCCCAAGGCGGTTTCATCCTCAACGATCAGAATAAACGCCTTGTCTGACATCGCTATCCGGCATCGTAGCCGGGGCGGATGGGCGGTTCCAGCGGGGACGCGGACGTCCGTGTTCCGGGGCAGCACGGCACCGTTGCGGGCCGTCGGCCGGGGCAGCCTCGGGCCGGAACGAACATGCCCTTGCGTTTCCTCCTCCGAGCCCCAGGCGCCGGCGCCGGGCCGAACAACGCCTCGTCGCGTCGTTAGCGTGCAATCTCGATTTGTGGAAAAACTTTTTCTCTTCGCATGGGCAACCCGAAACCGCGTCCCAGTGGCATGCGGCGGTCTGCGTCCGCGCTTTGGGTGATTCTCCGCAGTTCGGCCGACCGCCGCGCGATCCCCTGACTTGATTCCACAACGCGCGCCTGCTGCCAGTCGACCTGATACGAGAGCCTTCATGAGGCGATGTTCTCTCAGACTTCTGAGCAGGCGCCGTCGAGCCGACCGGCTTCAGCGCCTTGCCCATCACCTTCGACGGATCGATTCTGATCAAGGACGACGCCGCCGGTCCCGGCGGAGGTGACCTGAACGGCGTGATCCGCGTCGTCGGTTGCCATGCCACGAGCGATGATCTGGACATCTGTATCTGTGGGAACA
>JBHHVX010000153.1:0-7919 GCA_046754505.1 Phycisphaerae bacterium
TTGACGTCTTGACGTTTTGACGTTTTGACGTCTTGACGTTTTGACGTTTTGACGTTTTGACGTTTTGACGTTTCTCAGGGTACCGGCACATGATCCAGAAGAATCTTGACAATGTCGTCGCTCGTCTGCTCTTCGGCCTCCGCTTCATAGCTGATGATGACGCGGTGGCGCAGGACCGCCGGCGCCACGTCCTTCACGTCCTGCGGCGTGACGAAGCCTCGCCCCGCCAAGAACGCGTTCGCCTTGGCGCCGAGCGTCAGCATCAGCGTCGCACGCGGCGAGGCCCCATATTGGATCAGCCCCTTCAAATCGAGCTGGTACGCCGCCGGGTCCCGCGTGGCAAACACGAGGCTCACGATGTAATCCTTGATCTTGTCGTCGATATAGATGTCGTCCACCGCCTGTCGCGCGCGGGTGATGTCCTCCGGCGACATGACCGGTTCGACAGTGGTCCCCGCCTTCGTCGTCGCCATGCGATCGAGTATCTCCCGCTCCTGTTCACGCGACGGATATGTCACCGTTACCTTCAGCATGAATCGGTCCACCTGCGCCTCCGGCAGTGGATAGGTCCCCTCCTGCTCGATCGGGTTCTGGGTCGCCAGCACCAGGAACGGATCGGGCAGCGGGTAGGTCTCGTCACCGATCGTCACCTGCCGCTCCTGCATCGCCTCCAAGAGGGCGCTCTGCACCTTGGCCGGGGCGCGGTTGATCTCGTCGGCGAGGATGATGTTCGAAAAGATCGGCCCTTTCCTGACCTTGAAATCGCCCGTCTGCGGCTGATAGATGAGCGTCCCGATCAGGTCGGCCGGCAGCAGATCGGGCGTGAATTGCAACCGCCGAAAGCCGGTGTGAATCCCGCGGGCCAGGCACGACACCGTTAGCGTCTTCGCCAACCCCGGCACCCCTTCGAGCAGGATGTGCCCATTGGACAAGATGCCGATCAGCAGATGCTGCCACATCGCCTCCTGACCGACGAGCACCTTGCGCACTTCCTCCGTCAACCGACGAAAGGGTTCGCTGGCCGTCTTGATCGCAGCGTCAATGGGTCTGTAGTCCACTTGTGTCACCGGATGGTTCCTCCCGTACATTCCAAATGAAAATACCGTATTGACCTATAGACGCACGCCCTGCCCGCGATCCTGTCAGATTCCCGCTTGTCAAACCCGACAAGCCGCGGAAGCCGGGCAACATCGCCCGCAGCCCCCGTCGCACACGCGTTCTTACAGGACCCCGGCCTCGCCCCAGCAACAATCTTTCCGCACGGCCGAAGCCAGGCGCCTCAGGTAGGTCTCGCACGCAATCTCGACCGCGCCAAACCGCTTCAGATGCGGCGTGATGAACTGCACATCGAGCAACGCGAATCCCCGCGCCCGCAATCGCTCCACCAGCGAGACCAACGCGACCTTGCTCGCGTCGCGCCGCCGATGGAACATGCTCTCACCGAAGAACGCCCCTCCCAGCGCCACGCCGTACAGTCCACCCACCAGCGCTCCACCATCAAACGCCTCGACGCTGTGGGCGACCCCGATCCGGTGCAACGCAGTGTAGGCCGACACGATCTCATCCGAAATCCACGTGCCCTCCGGCCGGTCGCCGCATGCCCGAATCACCGCGTCGAACGCCGTATCCGTGCGCAACTCGAATCGACCACTGCGGCAGAGCTGTCGCAGGGTCCGCGACGCATGAAACGACTCCAGCGGAAGGATCGCCCGCGGGTCCGGTAGAAACCATCGTATCTCCCCCTCGACGTCCATGGGAAAAACGCCTTGGGCGTATGCGGACAGCAGCAACTCCGGCGTCAGTTCACAGGGGGTCATGGCGTTCGCACAGCTTAGCCGCGCGCGGCGCGTCTGTGAACGCCCTCGGCGGCAGCTCGATGCACGATCGACGGCCTCGCACGCCGGCCGCTGCGAAGATAGTGAAGCTGTGCTGGCCGATCCGTACCGATCGGGTCCGCCGAAATCGCCCGCCGCTACGGCCGCCTCACTGGCGCGCGAAGACGGGCAAGATATGCCAAACAGGACCCGCGTCGACATGAGATTTCGCGACGCGCCTTTCCCGAACAATCAGGCAATTGTATGCTTGGAACGCTCGGGCGAATCCCGGCCGGCGGATGCCCCCGCAAACCGCCGCGCGAGACCGCCCGCCCGGCGGCGCGAGTTCGAGCGCCGCCGGCGGCATGACGATCATCCCGGAGATATTGTTTCCGTCGCGGACCGCTGACAGCCGCCGTTAACCGGGCGCCCAGGCCAAGCGTCCGGAGACCTCGCAGGGGCGTGGCGACCGGCCGGGACGGGACACGCACGACCGCGCGGGCATAGAGTCCGCGCGCCCGTGCTGTTTTTCGGCAGGGCGTCATGCCCGTCGGCCGCGCCCGACGCCTCACGCGTCGGCCGACGACGTCAATTCGTCGCGCTCGCCGAGCTTTCGATACCAGTACAGCGAGTAGAGCACCGCCCAGACAACGAACGCGCCGAGGCCACCCATCAGCACGGCAAAGCACATCCAGCCCGGCGCAACCATCCCGGCCAGCGCCGAAACAAGCCCGACAACCACCATAAACCGGGCGCCAACGCGATGCGTCCGCTCCCACACGGCGTCGTTCGCAAGCGTCCAGGGCGTGCGTATACCAAGGTAGAAGTTGCGGCGGACCTTGCCCAGCCAGTTGCCGATGACGGCCAGCAGCAGACCCACGACGATCGACATGGTCGCGCCGATCTCGATGGACCGCCCGATGCCCTTCAGCAGCGCGATGATGTGAAAGGCCAGCAGGGCCGTGACGATCGCCAGACAGATTCGCCCGTACGTCGTGCGGAATCGTTCGAAGTTCCGTCGGAACGGCCCCAGCAGCGGCAGACCTGCCATCAGCCCGATCGTCCCCAGCCCGATGACGGGCATGAGGACCGCGATCTCCCATCGCGGTCCCCAGTTGTCCGCCACGCCGTGAATGTTCCAATGCATCGGAGCAGGATCCGGAAGGCGGCCGTACAAAGCCACGCTGAACCCGCACGCGACCAGAACGATCGCGAACATGCCGACAAGATGGGATCGCGCAATCATGATCGGTTCTCCTCGACAGACGCAATCGATCCGCTCCGGCCGGCGTCCGGCTGCGAATCGCTGCGACCGTCATGGCCAGGAAACCCCTCGGCGGGGTCATGGAAATGATCCATCAGGAAACGAACCAGGTCCTCGACGACGCTGGTGTTGACGCGATAGTGAATGTGCTGGCCGGCCCGCCGGTCACTGATCAGATCGGCGTTTTTCAGCGCCTTCAAGTGAAACGACAGGGCGCTCGGGCGGACCCCCAGTCGCTCGGCCAACTGCCCCGCCGTCATCGGACCACCGCGCAGGGCATTCAGGATGGCCCGCCGCGTCCGGTCCGCCAACGCCTTGAATGAGCGATCAAATCCCAACACACGACTGCCTTTCAATAGTTCAACGACTATTGAATTATAACGACCCGCCTCTGGCCCGTTCACGAGAAATCCGAGATAGAAGGCAACCTATTTATGTACAATGAGTTACGTGCGACCACCACGGACGGCGAACCTGCCGGAATCGATCCCAGACGCCCCGGAAAAACGGCCGGTAAGGCTTGAAACCGCCATTGAAACGATGTACTATGTAACTAGGACATTCGAACATTCGATTCGGCCAGACGGTGCCAGGCCGGTGCCGCACGGAATCACTCGAATGGAAACGCCCCAGACAGCCTTGTCCATCGACCCACGCAGCGGAGTGCCGTTCTATCGACAGATCGTCGATCAGGTCCTCCTCGCCATCGTCGACGGCCGACTCAAGCCCGGCGACCAACTCCCCACCGTGCGCCGACTGGCCATCGACCTGCAAGTCAACCCCAACACGGTCTCCCGGGCCTATCGCGAACTGGAGATTCGCAACGTCGTAACCACACAGCGCGGAAACGGGACATTTGTCTCCACCAGCGACCGGGTCGCCGTGGCCGACGCGGCAAAGAGAATGGAGTTTCTCGAAAAGTTCTGCAACGAATGGGTGGCGGAGGCGGGCAAGTTCGGGTTCTCACTCGACGAACTCGTCGAGGCCCTGACCGACCGACTCGACGATAGGAGATGAGTCATGGGCACATCGCTTCTCACGAATGATACGCGCACACCCCCGCAGGCGCGAATCCTCGGCTCGGCCCTGCTGCTCACGGGTCTGGCACTCGTACTCGGTCTCTTCCAACCCTGGGAGGACGACAGCGCCGTGGAGGGCGCCGCCTTCTGGGTGGCCATCGCGATCGTCCTCTTTGTCGCGTGGATGGGAACCGCCGGCCTCAAGGTCGCCGAACAGTGGGAACGCGCCGTCGTCCTGCGGTTCGGCGCATACAAGGGTCTGCGCGGGCCGGGATACTTCTTCATCATTCCGATCGTGGACTATGTTTCGCACCACGTTGACCAGCGCATCCGGGCGCGGCAGTTCGGAGCCGAGACGACCCTCACGCGCGACACCGTCCCCGTCGACGTCGACGCCATCTTCTTCTACGTCATCTGGGATGCGGAGAAGGCCGTGCTCGAGGTGGAGCACTACGCCGAGGCGATCCTCTTCTCCGCCCAGACGGCCCTGCGCGACATCATCGGGAAGCACGAACTCGCCGACATCCTCCAGAACCGCAAGGAACTCGGACAGGCCCTTCAGGAAGTGCTGGAGACCAAGACCCACGACTGGGGCATCACGATCCAGTCCGTCGAGATCCGCGACATCAAGATCCCCAAGCAACTCGAACAGGCCATGAGCAAGGAGGCCCAGGCCGAACGCGAACGCCGGGCCCGCATCATCCTCGGCACGGCGGAGACGGAGATCTCCGAGAAGTTTGCCACGGCCGCGGAACGCTACAAGGACAACCCCGTGGCCCTGCACCTCCGCGGCATGAACATGCTCTTCGAGGGGCTCAAGGAAAAAGGCTCGATGGTCATCGTCCCCGCCAGCGCCTTGGAAAGCATGAACCTTGGCGCCCAACTCGGCATGACGGCCTTCGCCCAAGGCAGCGAGCAACGCGAGAAAGAGTCAACCTGAACGGCCACCGCTCGCTCGTCCGCGATGTCGCACCGACGCCGCGCGCCGCTACGGCCCCGTAACGGCGTCGACGTAAGACTGAATATCCACGCCGTCGGCAACGCCGTCCAAGTTCATGTCGGCGATGCACTGATGCGCCGGATCGGTATCGCCGCCGAGCAGCACGGCGGTGAAGGTGGCCGCGTCGAGCGCCGGGACGTACCCCGAGCTCCGCAGAAAGGCGTGGCGAATGCCCGGCCAGTCGGCGCAGTCGACCACGTTGTCCCCGTTGTAGTCGAACGAATTGCAGCCCATCGGCACCGGGTTCCCGAAGCAGGTCTGAAACGCGGCCAGGTCGAGTTCATCCACGTCGTTGTCGCGGTCGGCGTCGCCGAACAACGTGACATGGGCCTGGTCTACGGTGTAGCCGACGATGGACCGGACGAGGTCGGTCACCATGTTGTAGTCGATGTAACCCGGCTCAACCTCAACCGCGTCATTCGGCGTGTGGTAGTACGGATTGCATGTGTAACACCGCTCGATGAGGACACAGGCCGGAATGCCGGCACTCTCGAACGGCCAATGGTCGCTGAAGGAGTAGGTGCCGAAGTTCAGAAACGCGCCGAGCGTCCCGCCATAGCTGCCGATCGCGGCCGACACGCCGTTGACCACCGTCGCCGAGGCGTTCGTGCCATAAATGTCCATCGCGTACGCACCGCTGTCGTGCCCGACCATGTCCGCCACGACGGCCTGGACGATGTTCTCGGCCGCGTGGGCGCTGACGAACGCGCCGCTCCCGACCAAGCCCTGCTCCTCGCGGTCAAACAGAACGAACTTGATCGTCCGCGACGCGCGGTATTGCGACAGAACGCGCGCAGCCTCCATGACGAGGGCCGTGCCCGTGCCGTTGTCGTCCGCGCCGGGATTGTTCACGGAGTCGAAATGGGCGCCCAGAACGTGGATGCGGCCCGGCAGGTCGCGCCCGATCTGCGTGGCGACAATGTTGTAGTAGGTCGTCCCGCTATAGACAAAGGGCTCCATAGCGACCGTCAGATTCATCGCCGACAGCGTCGCCACGATGTTGTCGCGGGCCAGATCGTGTTCCGGACCGAACCCCCGGTTGTCTCCCATGTGCGTATACAAGAGGTCGAGATGATAGTGCTGATAGACGGCTGTATCAACATCCTGAGCGATCAGATCGGCCAGAGGCGTCGCCACGGCCGCCCCCGTCACAACCACCGGCAGCAGGGCCGCCACGGCAATCAAACATCGACCGGCCAACAACTTCCCGTCGCGTGCTTTCACAAAACACCTCCTCGCCGTGCGCCGCGCACCGCGCCGCAGCGGCTTCATTATAACGCGTCCCGGCCATTCGCGGCAAGCGCAAACACCCGCCGAGCCGGTCTTGATATCCTCAGAGCGCAGAGCGTGTGTCAGAAGACGCTCACAGGATCATCGCCCCGACCCGGTCAGAACCGCGACCGTGAGCGAGCGGCCATCGAGCCGGAACCGCGACCCGGTCAGAACCGCGACCGTCAGAGAGCGGCCCTCCTGCGAAGGCCGACCGTTTCCTGACCAGCGCGGCTCTGATTCGATGCTTCTCGCACGCGCTCTATCGCACGCTCAACCACAATCGGCGATCGCCACCCGCGACGTTGACCCGAACGAGATCGACGAGCGTCGGCTGAGCCTGCTGTCGCTTCAGCGATTCGCATGTAGCACAGGCTTCCAGCCTGTCGTTCCACCGGCAGGATGCCGGTGCCACACGTCTCGACAATCTTCTTCCGACCGAAGAGCGTTTGCGACGCCATTGCAATGAACCCGCCGTTCTCGGCGGCCGGCGGTCGCGTGCGGGGGCACCGCAGGGCGTTCGGGGCGCGGCGATCGGCTATGAGCCCTCAGCTTTCAGCCAATGCTAGCGTGCGTCCCGGAGGCGCCAATTCGAGGGCCACATCTGTATGGTGCGTCAAGGAACGTACCCTACACGGCTTACGGACTACCCTCAGAAGGCACCGGCAATATCAAACCGTCGTGCAGAAGCACGTCCACGGCATCCTCTGCCAGGGACTGCACCAAGTGCTTGAACCGAGCGTACGCGTTGCCTCTTGTAAAGGACGTTCCCAACCACGCCATGCGGCGAGTATCCACATCATAGAGGTTGAGTTCATGCCGAACGCGCGGCTTCCGCGTCTGCCTTGTGCGACTTGTGGACTGCATGGTTCCATACGTGTTTGCGCTCTGCCCGTAGTAAAACGTATTCGCTGATAGTGTGCCGCTTGTGGTTGTCGTCGAGGACACATCCTCGTAGTAATCCGTTTGCCGCACAAACAAGACGGCATCGACGCTCCTGTCGCTCAAGAGACTGAATAGCTGGTCGTCCGTGTACTTCCTTGTGGGGAGCATGATTGTCATGGAGGGCACGCATTCCGCCACCGATTCTTCAAAAGCATCGACGAACTTCGCCTCCGCCGTCTCTCGCTGCTCCAGATCGGTGTACATCGGAGCGATCAGAACGCGCTCGTAAACCTTGCCCCGGAAATCCGGATCAACGAATGACCGCATCTTTGTAGATGCACAACCAGAGAGGAGAATCACGATCGGGAATAAGCCGAGCTTGCGCATTTGATGCCTCCTTCTGCAAGAACGCTCCTGCGCTAACGTTCCTTCCGAACAAGTTCGTAGCGTCGGCTGCGCGGACCGCCAGACCGTCACTGCAGCGGCTTCGCGAGGACTTCGGCCAACTTGGCCTCTTGCTCCTCAGTCATCGGTGGCTTGTTCTCAACGAGTTCCCGAAGCGTATCACCGAAGATGGCTCCGAAATAGTACATCACCGATATACCCCGTATCAAGGCCACGGCGTCGCCGACTCGCCGCGCCGCCTCGGTTGCAACGGCCCCCGAATC
>JBHHVX010000154.1:0-7752 GCA_046754505.1 Phycisphaerae bacterium
ACGAGCCAGGATTGCAACGCGAACAGCGTTCCGGACGAGTGCGACGTTTCTGCCGGTACTGCCAAGGACTGCAATGCGAACGACATTCCGGACGAGTGTGATATCTCGGGCGGCGCGTCGGCCGATACGAACGACAACGGCGTTCCAGACGAATGCGAAACGATAGCCAACATCCATGTCTGGTACGAATTGACGGATTCGACCGGTGCGGGCGGGGCGGCGGTTGAAGTGCAGCAGGGTGCGACCGGTGCTCCGCTCATCGTCACGGTGCCGCCGGATCAGGGCAGTAGCACGCTCACGATTCGAGTCATCGCCGACGTCGATGCCGGCTTGGGATTGACGGGCTACTCGACCGATCTGTTCACACCCGCTCCGGACGGCCTCGTCGTGGATTCGTTTAGTTACCTGGCGGCGTTTGACTTGAACGATCCCCAGCAGCTCAATCAGGCTGCGGGGTCCATCATCGTGGACGCCGGCCAGGCGAACCTGGCGAGCGGTCCTCTGACCGGAACGCTGACGCTCTTCGAGTTTGTTCTGATCGTGGATGGGCCGCCTGCGGCGGATATAGAGGTGTTCTCCGGCATCGGGGCCAACGGTTGGGTACTGGCTGATGGCGTCGCGGAAGTGGCCTTCGCCGACTCCGCCGTATTGGTGGGCAGTGCCGTTGGAACGTTCTCTGATACGCCGACCCTCATCATCCGCGCCGGTGAAGGACCGGCCGGGGGGGCGGATTGCAACGGCAACGGCGTCTCGGACGATCAGGACATCGCCGACGGCACGAGCCAGGATTGCAACACCAACGGCGTCCCCGACGATTGTGACATCACTCAGGGCACGTCTGCAGACGCGAACGGCGACGGAATCCCGGACGAGTGTGCCGGCGTGGATTGCAATGCCAACGGTACGCCCGACAATGAGGACATTGCGGCCAACTCCGGTTTGGATTGCGACGGTAACGGCGTGATCGACAAGTGCGAAATTGAGGACGGCGTGGCGCCGGACTGTAACGGCAACGGCAAGCCGGACAGTTGCGACATCGCGGACGGCTCGGCCGACGTTGACGGCAACGGTGTCCCGGACATGTGCGATCCCGACTGCGACGGCAACGGGGTGCCCGACGGCCAGGACATCGCCGCCGGCACAAGTCAGGATTGCAACTCGAACGGCGTTCCCGATGATTGCGACATCACTGTGGGGACCAGCCAGGACTGCAACACCAATGGAGTGCCGGACGACTGCGACATCGCCAACGGCACCTCAGCGGACGACGACACCAATGGTGTTCCGGACGAATGCGAAGACGCGGGCGGCGGCGGCGGCGGCGAGGAACCTCAGCCCCAGCCCCAGCCCGACGATCACGTGGTGAATCGGACGGAGCTTCGGAACACTCTGGATATCCTCTTCGGCCCGGCGGCCGGGACGTTCGGGGTGCTTTCGGTGCTATGGGTCTTGGCGCTCGGTCCGATCGGGCTGCGGATGGGGTTGTACTTCTTTGTTCTGGAACTGTTCTTCACGCCGACGCGGACCAACCTGATGGAGTTGACATTCAGTATCCTGGATGCGATCCTGCCATAGTCGGCTCGCAGACGAACGGTGCGGCTGCGACCGCAGCGGCTGGCACCGTAAATGTTGGTGTAGATATTGAAAAGGCCCCGGGCATGTCTTGCCCGGGGCCTTTCTTGCTCTGCACTGCAGCGGCCGGTTTCCGTGTGAGCTACTGGCCGGTGGGTTTCTTCCCGTCCGTCTTGGTAGCCGTGGGTTTCGCCGCGCCGACCGATGCGCTGCCCGCTGCCTTGGCCGGCACGGACGGCGTCTTTGCTTTCGCCGGCTTTGCGAATTGGCGCAGTTGCGGTGGCAACTGCGTCTCGGTTGGTATCTGCGGCCGTGCTGTCGGCGGCCGTCGGACAATGCTCGTCTTGACGATCGGAATGCTGAACTCCGGATGTTTGGGGTTATCCGTCTTGAAGGACAGCACCTCGCCCGTTGCCGCGAGCTTTGTCCCGGCCGGAATGTCGATCGTGATCCGGAAGTTCTTTCCGGGCGTGGTCGTGTCGAGCTTGGCCTTGATCGCCGGGTTACTCACTTGGAGGTCCGTGATCTTCATCGGCGTCTTGGCCGTGTTACGAATCGTCACATAACGTCGCGCCGGGGCCTCCTGGCCGGTATTGACGTTGATCCGCTGCGGGGTGACCTGGACCTGGGCCACGACATAGGCGGAGGCGATCAACTGAAGCTGGGGCTTCTCGGCCACACCGGTCGATGCATAGATCTTGCCGCGCGTGCTGCCCACATTCAGCGGCGGTACGAGCGTGACGGTGATCTCGGCCTTCTTGCCCGGCTCCAAGACCTTCGATTCCAGGCGAAATGCCGGGTTGTCGGACCGGAGATCCGTCAGGTCGAGGGTATTCCCGACGTTGTTTTCCACTGTCAACTTGCGGACCAGGCCGACATTGCCCAGCTCACCGGCGGTCAAGCGGCCGAAATTGGCGCCACGGGGAGTCACTTGGACCGCCTGCCAGACGGTGCCCGTGACCTTCAGAACGACAGTTGAATTCGAGTCCGTACAGTTTGTGAAAACACGAACACTCTTCGTCAGCACGCCGCTGTAGTTCTTGGTTCGGACCTTGATCGGAATCTTTCCTGACGCACCGGGTTGCACGATCCGGTCATACTGACCGGCTTGGCTGCAGCCTCAGCCTGGTTTGACGGAGAGGATCTCCAGCGGTCCGCTACCGGTGTTGGTGAACCAAAAATCGTGGATGATGTCGCTGCCGGACCGAACCCGGCCAAACTTGTATTCGGGCGTGTCGAAGTCGATCGCCGGCACTTCGCCGGGCTTGAGGGTGACGGTCGGCTTGGGGATGTTCGGCCCGCGGGCCTTCGGGTTACGGGTCGACGTCGACGGCCGTCTGC
Organism: Phycisphaerae bacterium; assembly: GCA_046754505.1. Classification (GTDB taxonomy): domain Bacteria; phylum Planctomycetota; class Phycisphaerae; order UBA1845; family UTPLA1; genus JAPULF01. Next base: position 2,914 of record JBHHVX010000154.1, read on the forward strand.
CGGTCGCTCCCGGTACGGGAGGCCCAACCTGCGGACGCTTGTTGGTAAGCTTTTGTCTGGCCTGCAGTATCTTCTTTTGCGCCGCGGATGAGCCGGCCTGCTGGGTTCCGGTCGCGGCGGCTTTGTTGTTTGCGGCGGGTTTCTTGTCCGTCGCAGTCGCGCCGCCCTTCGTTTGGGCGATCAGCGCGGGGCCGGCTGCCAAGACGGCGGTCGCCACGATTGCGGCCGCTGCGAAGCGGTTCCGACTCCGACAGGGTCGGGCTTTCATCATTCTGCTGTCCTCCATTCTTTATGCGAACATTCTTTATGCGAATCCCCATGGAAAAAGCCGCGGCCGGATCCCGGCTCGGGCCTGACAACTGCAACAAGTGTATCACCGGAATTCCCCGTGGGGGTGTAACGGCTTTGTAACGTTGTCGCTGTTGAGATTGTCGGCAGGCCCGCGACGCGGCTTTCGGTGTGACCGACTCCGGGCACGGGGCAGTCCGAGAATGTCGAACCTGACGGGCTTGCCTGCCGTCGCTGCCCCAACGCAATCGCAAGAACGGTGTAGCGACGTCGCGGACCGTGAGGGCCGGGCCACGTCGGCCGCGGGGGGCTGACGACGTCGGCCACGGGGGGCCGACGCTACAACTCCGAGGTCCGCACAGCGGACCCTACGGCACTTGGGTTCAGTGCCAACAAGCGTTCGCCGGCCTCGGCGCAGATCTCCTCAAGAAGCTGGCCTTGGGCGACATCGATCGGGTCGGCCCTGTCAAAAACGAGACTGATGGCGGCGGCGTCCGTGAGGGGCATGTCAACGGCGTACTGCTGAGCGGACTCGGACGCGGCGCCGTGCCACTCCGCGGGCGGGTCGCCGTTCGCGAACGCCAGTTGTCGGCAGCCGATTTCCGAGACGAAGACCCCGACTGCATCGAGCAACTGTTGCGGATTCTCAGCCTGTTGGATCTTCAGTCGGGCCAGGTTCGCGGCGGCGTGGAGCAGTCGCGTCTGGCCGCGCCCTCGCCATCGCGTGATCCAGCCTCCCCATTCGAGGTATCCGAGGAAGCGGGCGCTGAACACGGTCATGGCAAGGATGGCGGTGATGGCGAGGCCCAGCGCGAGGTGGTTGGCGGCGACGGCGGCGAGGCAGACGCCGCAGAGCAGGATGCTGGCGACGTATATCTGGATCGTGGCGGCCGAGTGACTGGTGCCACGGTCGAGGAGCCGGTGGTGGATGTGGTCTCGGTCAGAGGCGAACAAGGGTTGTCCACGAAACATCCGCCGGGCGATGGCGAGCAGCGTGTCGAAGATGGGATAGCCCAAGGCGAAGAGAGGCACGAGAATAAGCACGACCGTGTGGGCCTTTTGGGCGGAGTGCAGCGAGCAGAGGGCGAGGTACATGCCGGTCGGAAGAGAGCCGGTGTCGCCGAGAAAGACACGAGCCGGGTGGAAGTTCCATCGCAGAAAGCCGAGCAGGCTTCCGGCGAGCAAGAGCATCATGACGGCCATGTAGTAGTTGCCCAGCCAGACGGCCACGACCGCGTTGACCGCGGACGCCAGGAAACAAATGCCCGCGGCAAGGCCGTCCAGCCCGTCGGCGAGGTTGATGGCGTTGGTGATGCCGACGATCCAGAGCAGTGACAAGACGGCGCCGACGGCGTCGGGCAGGACGAGAGAATCGACCCACGGCAGCGTGATGGCCTCGACGCGATAGCCGAGGGCGATGGCGGCGACCGCGACGACCGTTTGAACGAGGAGCTTGACGCGGGGCCGGACGCCGGCACGGTCATCGACGATCCCCAGCCCCAACATGCAGGCCGTGCAGACGAGCAGGGCGTAGATGGAGCGGCTGTGCTCCTCGAGCATCTCACCGACGTGATTGGGAAGCCGCAGCGCGACCGCCGCACCGATGAAGACAACCGCGAAGATGACGAGTCCGCCCATTGTGGGTGTGGCCGCCGCGTGCCGCTTGCGGCCGAGGGGCCGATCCACCCAGTCGAGTCGCCGCGCGATGAGAATAAAGATGGGGGTAGCGATGGCCGTCGCCACCGCCGCGCAGACGAACAGGGCCGCATAGGTCTTGAACTGAAAGAGAAAGACGATCCAGTCGGGGAGGCGATCGATGCGCGAGACGATCCAGTCGGGTACGTTGGGATATCGCGTGGCGAGTGCGACCGGCAAGGGGTGTCCTTTCTTGACTGGGTTCCCCGCGCATTCTAGCATGACCTCCTGCGTCATGGTGAGTCTGGTTCTTACAGCGGGACTCACTGGGTGCGTGACAGTTTTGGCGGCGGCGTGCCACGGGCAGCTTGCCTGCCCGTGGCCGTGAAAGGCACTGTCCGTCGATGCACTGGCGGACAAGCCGCCAGTGGCACCCATCGGGGCAGCCGGGCGTTGCCGCCAAGACGGTCATGGCCTCGGACTCACTTGATGGTCGCCGGCGCCGGTGGTCCCGACCGCGGAAAACCGCCTGCGCAGCGCGGGAGGTACGGATGGCGGTTCGCCTGATCGCAGGGCGCGCGGGGGCCGGGAAAACGCACTGGTGCCGGTCGCAAATCTGCGAGGCGCTGGCGTCGAGTCTCGTGGACGGTCCGCGCCTGGTCATGCTCGTGCCGGAGCAGGCGGCCCTCCAGATGGAGCGTGAACTGTTGACGATGTCACCGGTTCGGGCGCTCGGTCGCTGTGAGGTGCTGAGTTTCCGTCGTCTGGCCCGGCGTGTCCTGCAGACCAGTCGGGCGGGGATGCCGGTCCTCATGACGCCGCTTGGGCGGCAGATGGCTCTCCGTCACCTCGTCGGGCGCAGACGGGAGTCTCTTCAGGAGTTCAGGGGCGTTGCGGATCGAACGGGTTTCCTCGACGGCCTTTCTCAGACGATTGTCGAACTGATGCGCGAGGCCGTGGCCGTCGACCGGGTCGAAGACGCCGCCGAGGAGGCCGCCGCGGCCTCGGATCCGTCGGGGCCGCGGTTGCACGACATCGCCCTCGTCTATCGAGCCTATCTCGAGTATCTGGGATCCGCACGCGTCGATCCTGAGGGCGTGCTCGATCTGGCCCGGGCCGGGTTGTCGCGGACCGCCTGGCTGGCGGATGCCGAAATCTGGATGGACGGGTTTGCGGGGCTGAGTCATCAGCAGGTGCGGATGGTCGCCGCGCTGGCGCAGCGGGCCGGACGCGTCAACGTATCGATGTTGGTCGATCCGTCGTCGGCGATCCTCCGCGGCACGGACCGGGAGCCGGACGACCTGTCCCTGTTTGCTCGATCGGACCGGACGTGGACGGCGCTGGCCCGCGCGGTGCGAGCCGCCGGCGTCACGATTGAGGAGCCGCTTCTTCTGGGCACACCCAGATGTCTGCGATACGCGGAAGGCTCGCCCCTGGCGGCGTTGGAGCGGCGATTGTTCTCCGTGCCGTGCGGTCCCGAGCCGTCCGATGCAGAGCAGACGCGTGCTGATTCGAGCAGCCCGCCAACGCCGCCATCCGCCGGGGTGCGTTTGCTGCGGGCGGCCGATCGGCGCGCGGAGGTGGACGCCGCGGTCCGAACCTTGGTCGACCTGGTGCAATCTCCGACCGCCCCGATGCGCTATCGAGACATCGCGGTCGTGGTTCGAGACCTGTCGCTGTATCACGATCTCCTGTCGGCCGCCCTGCGGGCGCACGGAGTGCCATTCTTTATTGATCGACGGCGGCCGACCCATCATCACCCGCTGATCGAGCTGGTCCGGGCCGTGCTGGCGATGCGGGGCGATGAGGGGTTCGGGCCGGCGGTCGCGATGCTCTTGAAGACCGGTCTGAGCGGGTTGGCCGACGCGTCGGCCGACGCGCTGGAGAACTATCAACTGGCCTATGGGCTGATGTCTGCGGCGTCGTGGGAGGAGCAGTGGGACTATTCGCCGCCCGGCACTTGGGGGCGCGCAGATTCTGCGAAAGCCGCCGAAGCCGCGGCCCTGGAGGCGGTCGTGCGGTCACGCGACGTCCTGCGGGAGCGCATCGGCGCGTGGTGGCCGGGCAGCGGTTCCGCAAAGGGACGTCCGTCCTTCCGGACGTGGGCCGAGCGGTTGTCAACGCTGCTGGAGCGGTTCGATGTGGCGGCGCGGCTGGAGTCCTGGTGCGACCAAGCGGCGGACCGCGGTGACCTGGATGAGGCGGCGGAGCACGAGCAGGTGTGGTCGGATCTGATGAAGCTGTTGGACGAGCTGGCCGCGACGCTGGGTGAGGAACGCGTGAACGGCCGCGAGTTTCAGGCGGTGGTCGAGTCGGCGTTGGCCGATTTCACCCTCGGCCTCGTGCCACCGACCTTGGATCAGGTGCTGGTCAGCTCGATTGAGCGGAGCCGTCATCCGGCCGTGCGGGCTGCCTTCGTGCTGGGATTCAGCGACGGCCAGTTTCCTCTTCGGCTGACGGAAGACGTCGTGATCCGAGACGAGGAGCGTGCCTGGCTGGCGCGGTCGGACGTCACGCTGGGGCGGACGCGATCCCAGCGCGTTCTTGACGAGCGTATGCTGGCCTACATTGCACTGACACGCCCGAGCGAGTTCTTGTGGGTGAGCTATCCGGACGGCGACGAGACCGGGCGGGCGCTGTCGCCGTCGCCCTACTGGGGAGCGCTGCGGGCGGCGTTGCCGGTCGTGCCGGTTGAGACGATCGACGCGTCCGGGCCGGAGTCGGTGAGTACAACATCGGGACTCGCCGGGCGGTTGGGATTGCATCTGCGAACTTGGTGCGAGGGAACGCCGGACGCCGAAGACGCGGCGAGCTGGCTGGCGTTGTATCGGTGGGCGATCGGCGAAGAGACAGTGCGCGGCGTGCGTGACAGAATCGGCGGCGGGGTGCCACGGGCAGCTTGCCTGCCCGTGTCCG
>JBHHVX010000155.1:0-7722 GCA_046754505.1 Phycisphaerae bacterium
TTCAGGCCGTAGATGATGGCGGTGTTTGCCAAGGCGGCGTCTCCGGACGGCGATGCGTGCTGGACCGAGAGTCCCTTCTCGGTCCCGGCTGGCATAGGAACGAGAAGGGATTCTCGTTCCAGCGTGATAGCCTACCGAAAGCGGGACTATTGATCAAAGACGCCGAGCGCGCCGCCGGTTACGAAGGCTGCGCCGGGTCGGCGGCCTCGTCCTCGCGCTCGTGCTCCGGCTGAAACGTCCGCATGGTCACGTCGATCCGCTCGAGCGGTTTCATCTCCTCGCCGCTGCCCGCCCCGAGGTCGACGAGGCGCTTGACGCCGGGCAGTGTGCGGGATTCCCAGTTGCCCACCGATCGGTTGAAGGCCTCGGCGGCCTTTTTGATGCCCGCACGAACGTCGTCGAGATGCGAAACGAAGGTACACAGGCGGTCGTGCAGTTCGCGGCCGGCTCGGGCGATCTTCTCGGCGTTTTCGGCCATCTGCTGTTGCTGCCAGCCGTGCTTGATCGCCATGAGCAGCGCCGCCAGCGTGGTCGGCGACGCGAGCAGGACTTTCCACTCGAGACATTCCTGGATCAGCTTGGGTTCCTCCGCCACGGCGGCGGCGAAGAAGGCCTCGCCGGCCATGAACATGACGACGAACTCCGGGGTGTCGTCGAATTGCCTCCAGTATTCCTTGCCGCCGAGCGTCCGTGCGGTGGTGCGCAGGTCGCCGACGTATTTCACCAGGTGCCTTTTTCGGGCGGCGTCGTCCGTGGCCTGCACGGCGTCGAGATAGGCCGAGGTGTTGACCTTGGAGTCGATCACGAGCGAGCGATCGCCGGGCAGATGCACGACGGCGTCGGGCCGTAGGCGTCCGGCGGTGGTGGTGATGGAGACCTGTTCGTCAAAATCGCAGTAGGCGGACATGCCGGAAAGCTCGAGCAGGTTGCGGAGGCTGATCTCGCCCCAGCGGCCCTTGGCCCCCGGCTGGCGGAGGGCGGCGACCAGCGACTGGGTGTCGCGGCTGAGTTGCTCGCGGCCGGTCTCCAGTTGGCGCAGGTGCTTGTTCAGTCCGCCATAGGCCTCGGCGCGGCTCTTCTCCAACTCCTTGATGTATTTTTCGTAGCGCTCCAGTTGCTCGCGGAGAGGCTTCATGTTCTGTTCGGCGGCCTTGAGGAATTGCTCGTTGTTGCTCTTGAGGGCCGTGGCCGAGAGGGCGCCGAAGGTGTCCTTGACCTTTTTCTCCATCTCCTCGATCTGACGCCGCTGCTCGGCGAAGTGCTCGCGCGCCGCCTCCAGCCGCGTCCGGGCCGTTGTGGCGGTCTCCTTCTCCGCTTCCAGCGCCCGGCGGACGTCCGCGATCTCGCTGTCTCGCGCTGCGAGCTGCGTCCGCACCTCCTCGATCGCGGCGCGCAGTCCGGCCGCTTCGGCCGCCAGCGCGCCGCGTCCGCGCAACAGCCCGATCCAGACGCCGGCGGCGCCGCCGATGAGCAGTCCGACAAACAGGAGAATCGCTTCGGTCAATCAGACACCTGTTGGAGTGTGTGGGAGTCGAAGGCGTTGCCGCCGACGGAATAGCCCACGCCCGCCGTATCCAGCGCGGCGGTGCCCCGCCTCAGCCGCCTCTCGACACGATCGACCGCCATCGCATGAGTCTGAAAGGATATCGACTTCACGGAGTCAAGTTTAACGCGCGGCCGCCGGATCTGCGAGGCCGGCTGCCGGGAGGCGAAGAGCTGCGTTGCCGGTTCGGAATCGAGGCTCGACGATGGAATCGGAGGTTCTCTTCGGCAGTCTCGCCGACGTTGCCGGGTGGCACGCCCACCGGCCAAGCCGTGGGTGTGCGGAAACGCGCGACGCCGATCAGAGCCCGGAGCGCAAGCGACGGGTTGCCGGCCCCCGCGCTGGCGCTTGGGGCTCGGACCGGTGGCGGCGCCACAGGCGTCGGGCATGTCCCTCGCTGCGGGGATAGACCTGCTGCTCGCCGCATGCGCGCGGCCGCTTGGACCGTTTCAAGGATCACTCGTCCGGCGGCGGCCATCGACGCATCTTGTCAGTCTGCTTCTGGCTCGCGCATACATTTCTTGGCTGGTTGCTAGATCCAGGCCGGACCGTGCTTGAAGAGATCGGAATGCCACTCTCGCGCGTGCTCGATCTGTTGGCTCGCATGCTTCGAAGAGCACGGATCGAGGTTCAACGGCGCGCTAAGCGCTCGCCGCTTCGCGACCAGAGAAACAGTCTGACGGTCGTTCAGCTGCTCGTCTTCTTTGATTCGTGGAATATGGATATGGTTTGTTGCCTCATTCAGCTTGGACCGTTCGTGCGCATTGAGCGATGCTCCGAAGGTTGCGAGATTCATATACGGCCGACAATCTTCATGCGAGCGGCCCAGAACGGCAACCAAGTCCTGGCTGATGCTGGGACGCTCTCGTACGGCACAAACCGGCAGCCCCCCGAATTGCGGCCTGGGCCACTCGGGATCCCAGTCATCCACGTCCAAGAGGTAGGGATATCCTCCTAAGCACGAAATCGTGGCCATCCGTTTCAGCGCAACATACGGAACGTACGGCAAGCCTCGCTCAATGTGTTCTAGCGATCTTACATAGTCATAGTTACCCCGCATGAAGCCAAGGTAATCGTCCCAATCCCAGCGCCCGGAAGTCGCGAGGGCTTTCGCTGATGGGTACGCTTGGCGGACGGCGTCGCTATAGTCGACATCGTGATAAACCCTGTCCGCGCGTATGCGAGCTTGGCGACGCACTTCTGCGATCTGCGGCACCCGCGCGACGCAGTACATTCTCGGGATCCTGCGGCCCTCCTTCTCATCGAACGCCCGTATCGCTTTCGCGACCGTCCTGATCCCGCGGGTGTTCTGTTCGTCCGGGTAGAACATCAGCACGACGGCGTCGGGCAGATAGGCCGTGCAGACACCGGCGACGTCGGTCAGGCCTGTTCGAGAATCCAGTAGCAGAAAGTTGCAGCCATAGTCGTTGAAGAGTTCGTTCTTCAGGTTCGCGAAGAGAAGGTGGCCGTCCTGCTCGGCGAAGAGCTTGTCCCAGTCGAGCCTCGTGAGGTTGCGGCGGTACGCGGCATCCTGTCGGCCCGCCCGCATGACGTAGAGGGCGCCGTTGCCTTCGATATCGCCAAAGTACGCATTCTCCTTCTTCGGCGGGCCGAATTGCTCGTCGTCCCAGCGGTGAATCCCTTGGTCAAAGGCGCAATAGACGTAGTTCTTGCACGACGGCGCGCGGAGGCCCTCGGACTGCGTGTAATCGGTGATGAACTCCAACACGCCGGGTTGGTTGTCGACAGGCGGCTTGAAGCCTTCGTAGGTGTCGAGACCGGGGGCTTCGAGGTCGAAATCGGCAATGGCCACGCGGTTGCCCAGCTTCGCCAGCAGCGTCGCGACGTTTAGCAGCGCCAGCGTCCGCCCGACGCCACCCTTGAAGGAGTAGAAGGTCATCGTGAGCAAGGTGTCTTGAAAGTGGATGTCTGACACGCTCACGGCGGGCAGCGGCGTTTCGGCTGTCGCCGTCTTCTTCTGCGCAGCGGGTTTCTTGGGTCCACGCTTTTTCCTGGTGCGCTTCTTCGAAACGGTCTTTTTCTTTTCTGGCTTGCTCATGCGGATGCGTCCCCCACTGCTGCCAGGACTTCGCTTGGTCGTATGGTCGGCTTCTTGGGCTGGCACGCCTCGGGTGCGTGGAGAAACCTCTCGCTGTAACTCAGTTCAACCGGCGCCTGTGGCAGCGCCCAATCGTCGGTTGCGAGCATCTGCCGGACCTGCTCGCTGGCGAAGAAGACGCGCATGAAGCGATCCAGCGCTCGGGACTGGTAGATGTGGCCCTTTTCCCAGCGTGACATGCTGTTTCCGCCGAGGCCGAGTTGGGCCTGCATCTGCTGCTGGGTGAGTCCGAGCCGCTCGCGGTTGGCGCGGATTTCGTCCGGCGTCAGGAGGCCGAGCTGGCGATAGGTTTCGAGGGCGATGCACTCGAGTGTCGAGTGTGCAAGGGTTATCCGCTCGCAAGTCTCGCAGACCGGCGTCAGCAGGTCGGCAATGCGGATTCGCACGAGGCGGCCGTCGTGGAGTTGATCGAAATCGTAGGGCTGCCGGCGCAGATTGACCGTTGCGGTCTTGCAGTGCGAACAGTACCAAGGCAGCGGTTTGTCGGGCATGATCAGGACAGGCTCTTGTGGCAACTGACGACATCGAGGCGTGGTTCGCCAAGATGATCGGCATATGCATTTACCTTGACGTACATCTTCACATTCTCAACCGTGAGCACCCAGAAGTATCGATCCTGCCCACCGTGCTCTTCGTCTTTCTGGGTTTCGATCTTCGGTATTGCACCGTTGGCAAAGGCGTCGGCCATGATCTTGTCCATCAGTTCCGTCGGCATGCCGGCGTCGCGTGCCAGGCCCTCTTGTGCGACCTGTTTCCAGTGAACGTAGCTGTCCCATCGCCGTTCTCGCAGGGCTGTCTCGATCCACTGGAGGATGGTGGGGTCTTCAAGCGGCTCGGCCGCGCATCGACTCCTTGATCAACCGAAGTATATCACACTGTTTGACATATGTCAAGTCAAGCCTCAAAGGACCGCGCAACGCCTTTCGGGAGGACAAGTTATGGGACCAACCCCGGGCCTTTCTCACCCACAGGGCAATCGCAAGAACGGTCCCGCGGCCCCTTTGCCAGATGCCGCCGAAGCTGCGAACCGCGCTCGCAGTGTTCTGTGGGGGGAGGACGGCTCCAGCAGACGCGCAATCCATGCGCGAAATCGTTTCTTGCGATTGCCCTGTTCTCACCTACGGGTCGTGACGAACTCGCCGGCGTGGCCGCCGGGGTGCCAGCGGGTCATGATCATGCGCTGCCGGGTGTAAAACTGGATGCCCTCGCGGCCTTGGATGTGGAGGTCGCCGAAGAAGCTGGCGTCGTGGCCGGTGAAGGGAAACATGGCCATGGGGGCCGGGACGCCGACGTTGATGCCGATCATGCCCGCTCCGGCGCGGTGCTTGAACTCGCGGGCGGCGCGGCCGCTGCGGGTGTAGAGCACGGCGCCGTTGCCAAAGGGGCTCCGCCGCGTCAGTTCGATGGCCTCGTCGAGGCTCCCGACACGGGTCACGCTGAGGACGGGGCCGAACAGCTCGGTCCGGCCGGCGAAGGAATCGGGGGCGACGTGATCGAGAATGGTCGGGCCGATATAGAAGCCCTCGGGCGCGTCGGAAATCTTGACACCCCGTCCGTCGCGGGCGAGCTTGGCCCCTTCTGACAGTCCCTTGTCGATATTGGCGATCAGGCCGTCACAGTGTTGGCGTGTGATGACCGGCCCCATGTCGGTGTCGGAGGGGATATCGGTGCGGCCGACTTTCATCCGATCGGCGCTGGCGATGAGGGCCTGAACGACGGAATCACCGGCGCTTGCGACCGCGACGGCGAGGCTGCCGGCCATGCACCGCTGACCGGAACAGCCGAACGCGCTGGTCTTGAGGGCGCCGACGGTCTTGTCGATGTCCGCATCCGGCATGATGACGATGTGGTTCTTGGCTCCGCCATTGGCCTGGACGCGCTTGCCGTGACGAGTGCCCGTCTCGTAGATGGCTTTGGCGATCGGGGTGCTGCCGACAAAGCTGACGGCGCGGACGCGCTCATCGGTGAGCAGGGTGTCGACGCATTCCTTGTCGCCGTGGACGATGTTGAAGACCCCGGGCGGCAGGCCCGCTTCCTGCAACAGCTCGGCCAGGCGCAAGACGCTGAAGGGAACCTTCTCGCTGGGTTTGAGGATGAAGGTGTTGCCGCAAGTCATAGCGACTGGGAACATCCACAATGGGACCATGAACGGAAAGTTGTAGGGCGTGATGCCGACGCAGACGCCGAGCGGCTCGTTGTAGGTCTCGGAGTCGACGTCCTGGGCAAGGTTATGAACCGTGTCGCCCATGGTCAGCGTGGGGATGCCGCAGGCGAACTCGACCATCTCGATGCCGCGTCGGACGGAGCCGACCGACTCGGAGTGGGTTTTGCCGTGTTCCCGGGAGAGGGTGCGGGCAAGGTCTTCGGCGTGGCGCTCGAGGAGCGACACGAGCCGGAACATGACGCGTGCCCGCTCGACCACGGGCGTGTCGCGCCAGGCGGGAAAGGCAGCGTGGGCGGCCTCGATGGCGCGGCGAGTTTCGTCCGGGCCGCAGAGGGGTGTTTGGGCGATCACCTCGCCGGTGGAGGGGTTGTGGACGTCGGTGAATCGCGTCGCGTCGGAGGCGACCCATTCGCCACTGACGAAAAGCTTGACGGTTTCGGTTGCGGTCATGGCTGATGCTCCTGGTCGGCGAGGGTTCCGGCTGAGCGGCACCGGTGGCTTCCCGGCCCCGCGTTCCGTTGAATATCCAATGGGCGTTATGGTAATTGCTCGCGTCGATGCGGTCCACACGACGCAACAGCCAGGGCGGTGCGGTCCTCCTTGCCAGGCACCCCGGTCCCGATAGAATGGCGCCGCTCATTGGCGAATCAAGGAGAGTTCTTATGTCGCGCATCGTTCGAGGGGCGCTGATTCAGGCCACACTGTCCGAACCGGGCGACGCCCCGATTGAGACAATCAAGAAATCGATGATCGAGAAGCACGTGGGGCTGATCGCGCAGGCGGGCGAGCAGGGCGCGCGGGTGATCTGCCTTCAGGAGCTGTTTTACGGTCCCTATTTCTGCTGCGATCAGGACACCAAGTGGTACGACCTGACGGAGTCGATCCCGGACGGACCGACGACGCGGCTCATGTGTGATCTGGCGAAACGCCACGGCGTGGTGCTGATCGTACCGATGTATGAGGAGGACCTGCCGGGCGTCTATTACAACGCGGCCGCAGTGATCGACGCGGACGGGACGTACCTCGGCAAGTATCGCAAGATGCACATCCCCCACGTCGCCCCCGGCTTCTGGGAGAAGTTCTTCTTCCGCCCCGGCAATCTCGGCTATCCGGTCTTTGAGACGGCGATCGGGAAGATCGGCGTCTATATCTGTTACGACCGGCATTTTCCGGAAGGGGCGCGCTGCCTCGGCCTAGGCGGGGCGGAGATCGTCTTCAACCCGTCGGCCACGGTGGCGGGGCTGAGCGAGTATCTGTGGAAGATCGAGCAGCCCGCCCACGCCGTCGCCAACCAGTACTTCATCGGGGCGATCAATCGGCCCGGGACGGAGGCTCCGTGGCGGATTGGCGAGTTTTATGGCACGAGCTATTTCTGCGATCCTCGGGGGCGCTTTCTCGCGGAAGGCAAGCGGATCGAAGACGACATCGTCGTCGCCGACCTCGACCTCGACATGATCCGCGAGGTCCGCAACACGTGGCAGTTCTTCCGCGACCGCCGGCCGGAGACGTACGGTCAGGCGGTCCAACTGTAGTGCGGGCATGGACCGCGTCTCGGCGTTTCTTCATCACCCTGCTGCGTCGATAGGGTTCCGGGCCATTCCGGCCGCGTCGGGAGCATCCGGGCAGGCGCTCAAAACGTATCGTATACTATGGGTGTCGTGACGCCCCTTTCCGAAACTTCGACCGAACGAATTATCCTTTGCCTCGTGGCGGATGCGGCAACCATCGACCGTGTTGCGGGTGCGATGCATCGCTTGCAAGCGGGATTGATCGATCAGGCCTTCGATGTCGTGCTGGTTGTGCCGGAGTCGGTCCTGAGCGATGTGGTCGCGGCCAACGCGGCGTTGGTTCGATATCGGCCGGGTTCGGGACTGTTCGCCCGATGGGAGCAGCGCC
>JBHHVX010000156.1:0-7664 GCA_046754505.1 Phycisphaerae bacterium
AATGCCTTTGCAGATCGCCAGCCCCAGCCCACTGCCTTTCACGCAGTCGCCTCCGGTAACACCCGCATTCAGGGCGAACGGCGTCCCCAGTCGCTCGGCGATCTCTTCGGAGATTCCCTCGCCCGTATCACGGACCTCAAGGATCACCCAGTTTCGGCCGTCCTCCTCGCGCTGCGTCGCGGTCAGGCGAATCGAACCCTCGGTCGTATGTTTGGCTGCATTGTTGAGTAGATTGAGCGCCAACCGCCGGATGGCGTCGGCGTCGCCATTCATCCATAGGCCGGGTGGATCAACCTTTCTGATCAACTTCACCTTCGCGTGGTCGATCAGGCAGCGAATGGGCGCCATGGCCGCATCACAAGCCTCCGCCAACGAGACATAATCCCAGTTCCAGTTGACGACTCCGCTGTTCAGCCGAGCCACCTCCAGGAGGTCGTTCACGGTCCCAGACATCCGAACGATCTCGCTGTGGATGTTTCTGAGAAAGACATCGAACTCTTCGATCTCGCGGGAGCCGGCTGAGATCAGGAACTCTGCCATGGCTCGCACGCCTGCCAGTGGCGTGCGTAGCTCGTGCCCTACGACACCGATGACTCGACCGTGGGCGCTCAAGGCCGCTCGGAGTTGGTCGCGTTCCTCCTCCACCTGTCGTCTCGCTGCTGTTTCCTCCTCCGCGCGCTTGCGTTCCGTGATATCCCGCGCCAATGCCACGCCGATGAATCGATCATTCTCGCGGTACGCGGAAAACGACACTTCGACAGGGAACTCGGTGCCATCTTTGCGCAGAGCGCTCAATTCCAGCGTCTTGCCGATGGCGTCCCCCTGACCCGTCTTTGCAAACGCGGCAAAGGCCTTGCGCTTGGCCTCGTGGTACCTCGCTGGAACGATGTAGTCGAACATGCTCCTGCCGACCACCTCCTCGGCCGTGTAGCCGAAGATACTCTCAGCGGCCGGATTCCAGAACAGGATCACGCCGTCGCTGTCCGACGTGATTACCGCATCCTTGGCATTCTCCATGATCGCCCGGTGGCGGGCCTCGGATTCCCGGAGAACCCGCTCCATGCGCCTCTTGCCGGAGATGTCCTGCTTGATGACGATAAAGTGTGTGATCTCCGCCCCCTCGTTGCGAATGGGCGTGATCGTCACGTCTTCGTCGCACAAGCTGCCGTCTTGACGCCGACCGACCCGTTCGCCGTGCCAAACCCGACCGGACCGAACGGTTCGCCAGATGTCCTCATAGGATTCAGCGTTGCGTCTTCCGCTGTCGAACATGCTCATGTTGGCGCCGAGGAGCGCGTCGCGATCGTAGCCGGTCAGTTCGGTAACGGCGGCGTTGGCCCAGATGATGTCACCGTTCCGATTTGTAATGAAAATGGCGTTCGCGGCGGTCTCCAACGCGCCGCCCTGAAGCCTGAGGTACGCCTCCGCCCGCTTGCGCTCGAAGACCCGGCCGATCTGCTCACCGACGGTCCGCATGATCGCCAACAGGTCCGGATCCGGAACGATGGCCTGCCGGGAGAAGAATTCGGGCACGGCGACCACTTCGCCCCGAACCTTCACCGGGAAGCCGAAGGCGCCCTCGACACCGAGGTCGTCAAACAATCGTGACCTTGGGAACCGAACCGCATCATCCACGCTACGGACGCACTCGGGCCCTCCGGACTCAAGGATGCGCCCGGGCAGGCCCACGCCGGGCGCAAACCGCATGTTCATCGTGGCCTTGACGAAGGCGTCGGCCGGCTCTGACAGGTGCCAGATCGAAGACGGGATCAGGTCTCCGCTCCCCTCGGGATCGGGCAGATAGACATGCCCCACCGGCCAGCCGATCGTCTCACAGATCATATCGATGACGGCCTTCATGGCCTCTTCGACGGAACGGGTCTCAGCGGCCATGGCCGCGGCACGGTGCACCAGGCGCGACTCCATCGCCTGACGCGCGAGGACGCGTTGCTCCTCCTTCATCGTGCGAATGTCGATGAACGACTCGAGCATTTGACACCGGCCCTCGACCGTGATCGGGACCACGCTCCGCAGGACCGGGACGCGCCGACCGGTCGACGTGTAGAGAATGCTGTCTCGACGATCCGTCTGATGCGCACCCTCGAGAGCGGGATAGGCGCCGGTCGGATCCGGCGTATCGAACTGGCAACACGGCCTGCCGACGGCCTCTCTCTCCTCGACGCCGGCGATCGCGCACGCGGTCTCGTTCATACTGACGATGTTTCCCGTCTTCGCGTCTCGCAGAATCATGCCAGCGGGATTGTGCCGGATAATGGCGTCCAGCACGGCTGCCCGCTCCGCCTCGCTCGCCAGCGCACGAATCATCCGCTCGCCGGCCCGGATGCGCGCCAGCAGCTCGGCACGCAGCGCCGGCTTGGTGACGTAATCGTCGGCCCCCGCATCCAGGCCGATGACCATCTGATCTGCGTCGGACCGGCCCGTCAGTAGGATGATGTAGGCCGCGCTTCGGGGAAGCGCGTTTCGAATGTTGCGCGTGAGATCCAGGCCGGACCATCCCGGCATGTCCCAGTCCGCCAGCAGGATGACGGGCTGTTTATCGACAACCGCCTCAAAGGCCGCCTGGCCATCGTGACAGGAAGTGACGGTGTAGCCGGCCCTGCCCACCTGCGCTCGGACGAGGCGCAGCACGGTCGGATCATCGTCCACGGAAATGACGGGTATCTCTGGCACTGTCCCAACCGCGTTCTGCCCCCGCTGGGGCTTGGTCGATGCCTCGATCCATCACAGGACGCTCGCAGTATCGTCCAACGAACGCTGGAAATTCAGGGTGTTACATATGGAATTCGGGCGCCGTCTCATCGTGCCATCTATCGGACGAGACGCGCGTATGTTCTCATAACTACAGTTTGTGTAGGATCCGCTGTGTGGACCGCAAGACCGGACCACGTCAACCACGGAAGGCTGACGCGACCGTGATCCGCAAAGCGGACCCTACGGGGCGCTCACGCGCCCAAGCTCTCGGAGGCCTCAGCCTTATCGGCGTCGGCTGCGCCGCGTCCGCCAAAGAGCGATCGGTACACGTCGCAGCGCTGCACGAGTTCATCGTGGCGGCCCACATCCACGATGCGGCCGGCCTCCATGACCGCGATCCGGTCGGCCTGCAGAATCGTTGAGAAGCGGTGCGCGATAATGAACGCCGTCCGGCCGGCCAGAAGCCGGCCCAGCGCATCATGGATTTTGTGCTCACTTTCCGCATCCACCTGACTCGTGGCTTCGTCAAAGATGAAGATGGGTGCGTTGCGCAAGAACGCCCGCGCGATAGCGATCCGCTGTTTCTGGCCACCGGAGAGGGTCGCGCCGTGTTCGCCGACGTACGTGTCATATCCCTTCGGCTTCTGCCGGATGAACTCGTCCGCAAACGCCGCGCGGGCCGCCTCGACGATGCGCTGCTGTCGCGACGTGTCGGTGGCGTGTCGCTCGGGATGGCGCTGGTGAAGCACGAGCCGGCGCAGCAGTTCATCATTGCCATAAGCGATATTGTTCCCGATGGTGCCGGCAAAGATCACGGTGTCCTGTGTGATCAGGCTCATCTGCCCGCGCAGCGAGGCGAGGGTATGCTGCCGCACGTCGCGCCCGTCGAACAGGATGGCGCCCGAGTCCGGCTCAAAAAAACGTAACAACATCGACAAGAGAGTCGTCTTGCCCGAGCCGTTCGGACCGACGAACGCGATGCGTTCACCATGACGGATGGTCAGGTTGACGCCATCAATGGCCGGAGCATCGGCACCGGGGTAGGTAAACCGCACGTCGCGAAACTCGATCGATTTCTCGAGCGGCGGCAACGCGGTTTTCTTCCGGGCATCCGTTTCTTCCTCCGGGGCCTCAAGAATCTCAAAGACACGCTCGGCCGCCGCGTTGGCGCGCTGAATGCGATTGTACATGTTCGACATCTTGCGAATCGGATCGAACATGGCCGCCATCAGACCCGCCAGTGTCGCAAACTTGGAAAACCGCATCTGCTCGTGAAACATCTGATTCGCGAAATACAGAATCGCCAGGCTGGCGACGATTCGCCCAATCGTCTCGAAGATGGGACTGGCGAGGGCCTCGATCCGCGCGATCTTGAGCTGCTGTTTGAGAATCTGCTGATCCACAGCGTAGAGGTTTCGACGCTCGTGGTTCTCCATCCCGAAGCCCTTGACGACGCGAATGCCCGTGAGGGATCCTTCCAGCGCCCCCAGCATCCGTCCGTATCCCTCCAACATCCGCTTGTTCGCCTTGCGGATCATCTTCCCCATCCGTCGGATCAGATAGGCGGCGAACGGAGCCGCAACCACCGTGATCAGCGTGATGCGCCAGTCGATGATCAACGCCGCCACGAAGGAAAACAGCGCCTTCAGCGGCTCTCGCACCGTCTTCGCAAACACGAAATTGAGACCACGGTAAATATCCTGACTGTCCTGCACGAACCGGCTGATCGTATCGGAGATTCCGCGCGTCGCGAAATAGGACACGGGCAGCCGAAGCACCTTGCGGTACATCCGACGCCGGATCGCGATCACCGTCCGTCCCGCCACGAGCGCAATCAGGTACTCACCCGCGAAACGGCACACCGCGCCGACCATCGCGATGACCAGAACCGCCACCACGATCATCGCCAGCGTGTTCAGCCGGGCAGACGGTGTCCGCCCCTGCGGAAGCCATTGCGCTGCTCGCCGCGCGAGGCGGTATTGAAGGGGGACCGGTTCAGGCCGGATGTGGACAGTCCGCACGACATCGGAGCCGAGCCGCATCAGGTCGAGAGCCACCGCGGCGTCATCCCGCCAATACGCCAGTCGTCGCAGAAGCGCGGCTCGCTTGAGCCGCTCACCGTTCAGTCCGACAAGATTCTGCCCGGGTTCAACTGCGGCACTCGCCGCCGGCTCATGTCGGGCCGCCACGATGCGGCCCTTGCTGTCGAGTTCCAGCCCCAGCCGACGCTCGACGACCGTTTCGTGAATCCAGGTCGGCAGACCGTCCGAACCGGTAATCGCCTCGACGACGGGCAGCAGGGCGACGATGTTGACCGAATAGGTCACGGCCACCACGATGATGCAGACGATCGCCGGGTACAGGTAGCGCAGGTAGGCCCGCGAATACCGAAGAACCCGAAGGAAGTGCGTCACCGACGAGCCTCTGCGTGTCGTCGCGGCCCGTGAGGTGCTTGGAACCCTGATCGCCATGTCCGGTCATGTCTCCCGCGTGGGTCGGTCAAATGAAACGACGCAGTGTATGCCAGCCGGCCTCCCTGCGAAACACGACCTCCGGCGGCGACTCCCGTGCCGAAGAACTTGCTCTCGCAGCAGGTTTTTGCGGACAGATCGCAGCCTCTTTCGACACGCCCCGGCGAGAAACGCAGGTTGACGCTCCCCTCGGGGAAGCTCGCTGAAGCCACTCGATCTGCGGAGGGTCGATGGCTCGATCGATGCACGGTTGTGCTAACATGTGCGATGTATCGTTGAGTTGAGTGCCACGCGGCGTCTGGTTCAGCCCCCGCGCGGTCAGCGGAGCCGCACGATGCCACAGCGCGTCGGAGAAGAACTGATCCGTACGGCGGAAAATGTGTTCCGCGAGTTTCTCCGCGACCGCGGCCTCAAATATACCGCTGAACGTCGCCTGATCCTTCAGGCGGTCATGCGAAATGCGGAGCACTTCGAAGCGGAGCAACTCCTCCTCGACATGCGCCAGACCTCCACCAAGGTGGCCAAGGCAACCGTCTATCGCACCCTCAAGCTGCTCGTCGAGTGCGGCATCGTCAAGGAAGTGCATTTCAGCAACAAGCAGGTGCACTACGAACACACCTACGGCCAGGACCCACACGACCACATGGTCTGCCGGCGCTGCGGCCGTATCATTGAATTCGATGCGTCGGATGTCGTGAGTCTTCGGACGGTGCTGGCCGCACGGAAGAACTTCCATGTGCTGTCACACCGGTTCCAGATCATCGGGCTGTGTGACGCGTGTGTGCAGACGTGCGCCGATGCCCTTCCAGCGATAGCCCCATCCGCTAGCAGAGGGCGGCGTAAGTGAACAAGGTCAAGATAAGGACCTTCGCCCGTTGTGTCAGATAATTCGTAACGACCGTCGCGGCAATGTCGATCATCTCGAAACCCCTCCCCCCCAATTCGATCCCGCCGTCCGATGCCGGCGTCCCACTCGGCTCACGCTTCTGTTGAGCAACGCCCGTTCCAGCGACCGGCACACGAGCTGCGGCAGATGGTATTCCGTAACTCCTTTTGGTATAAGTAGTTGACGCCGGCACGGGCCTTCGGACAAGCTGGAGAACATGTAACGCATGCAGCGGGCCGATGCATCAGGGCAACGAGTCGGACCGCGCCGGGGCACGCAGCGTGACGCTAAGTGCTTGTCCGAGTTGGACTAGTGATTATGATGCCGGGCCACTGCGCGGCGATGCCCGAATGTGCTGCTTCAGTCGGAATTGGAGAATCCGGACGTTTGGGTTACACCTATTATGGGTGACATGAGACGGAGGCATATCCCATGCGGAAGCAGCGTCGGAACTTCAGCGGCACGGAAAAGATGGCGATCCTGCGGGAGCACCTGATCGAGAAGGGGCCGATCTCGGAGGTGTGCGACAAACACGGTCTTCAGCCGACCGTCTTCTACCAGTGGCAGAAGAGACTGTTCGAGGACGGGGGCGTGAGACGTATGCCAAACGCAAGGGGATGATCGAACCGGTCTTCGGCCAGATCAAGCAGGCCCGCGGGTTTCGCCAGTTCCTGCTGCGCGGGATGGCCAAGATGCGTGGCGAATGGCGGTTGATCTGCATGACACACAACCTATTGAAGCTGTTTCAAGTTTGGCAGCCCGCGGGGGTTTGAGGAATCGGCCGGGGATTGCCGACTTCGCCCGTTGCGTCACGATCGGCAGGCAAGGTGCGATGCTGGCGACCTCCTGAATTTCCGGTTTTTCAAACCCCCGCGAGGCGACGCGGAGGCTTGGCCGATTCCGAGACCCACGCCTCGTCGACCCAGTTGGTTTCTCGGACAGACTCCTAGATCGGCCTCGCTCGCCGGGTAATCGTCCTCATGAGGAGGATATGTTCGCACGACCTGTTTGTCCAACATGCTTACGCCCACTTCCGTGGCTCGGCTTGGACGCTTGGGCGACTGGGCAATGCAAACGCTGTGGTATGCGCATCACGAGCGCGAATGGCCGACGCTGGGTAATACGTATAGCGCTGTGCCCGGTTCTCGCAATGGGCGTTTCGCTCGTGTTGTATTTCCTCTTGTCCTGCGCGTATTCCGAGGTGCCGAAGGTGCTGCAAGTTACGGTCATGACTTTCTCGACCGTGATATCTGTATTGGCCGTCATGTGTCTGACGATGAGGTTCGAGCCGCACAGTGAACGGAATAAACGGCCCTCGGATAATTAGGGACACTCTGATGGATAATCAGGGACAGCCACGAATGGCACTGCCGCTGTTTTTGGGGCCGTCGTGGCGTTGTCGGATCGGCTCGTGCGCAGAAGGATAGCGCCGTGACGCTCTTGCCGGCGTTTTCCCGGATGGCGGTTTCGGAGTAGAATGGGGTCAGGCTACCTTTTCAACTGCTTCTTTGGCCTGTCTCCGGCCGGTGCGGCATCGCCAGGTATGGGAGGATGGGGATAATTCGGGACGGATAATTCGGGACAGCCACCGTTTT
>JBHHVX010000157.1:0-7623 GCA_046754505.1 Phycisphaerae bacterium
CGCGGCGACACGGGCCGATGTCTGCACCATGCAGGCTCCAACAACTCCTGGTATGCCCTCGTCTGGATCGCGCCCGAGCGCGACTTCGCCGTCCTCTGCACCACCAACATGGGCGGCGAGGGAGTCTTTCCGAGGATCGACGCGGTCAACTGGGCCGTTATTCAGGACCATTTGAGAAAAGCCACGGACTGACCGATTCGGGCCGCGTGGCCCTGACCACGATCGTTCGCCCAGTCGCGTAGCGTCCGCTGTGAGGATCACGATGCCGGTGGGGTTCACGCCTCGATCGGGCTGGACGGGGTGTGCGGGGATGCCTTCGCGATCGCGCGATTATCCGGAACACGGCGGCCGGCCGGGCTAAACCACGCGACTCGAATGCGGCTGGATCGTCATGGCCGCAGGGTCAGTGCACCGAGTGGCGGCTGCCGTGACAAGGCGTTTTGTCGGAAAGCTGTCTGCCGGCCTCCTTGCCTCGCCACGCCCAAGTGCCCATTGGCAAACGGTTGAAAGCGTGGTGAAATCCGGTGTGTGAGCGAGCGGTGTTGTTGGCTGTGTCAGGAGCGCGATGATGGAAACGACCCTACCGATCGAACAGGAACAGTTGGACACGCTCCTGCGGCTGGCGCGGGAGGAGGATCTGGGCACGTCGGGCGATCTGACCTCGTGTCTGCTGCCGGAGACGGCGTTGAACGCCGAGGGAGCGTGGCAGCTCGTGGCGCGGCACGGCGGGCGGTTCTGCGGCAAGGAGATCCTGCCCGCCTTGCTGGAGTCGCTGGCGCCGGCGATCCGTCTCGAGTGGATCCACCCTGCGGAAGAAACGCACGACGTCGGGCCGGGCGGCGTCATCGCGCGGTTCAGCGGCCGGACGTCTCAGATGCTGGCGGCGGAGCGAGTAATTCTCAATTTTCTCCAGCACCTTTCGGGCGTGGCGACACTGACGAGCCGGTTCGTGGCGGCCGTCGTGGGAACGCATACGAAAATCTACGACACTCGAAAGACGACGCCCGGCTTGCGCGACCTCGAGCGCTATGCCGTGCGGTGCGGAGGAGGGCACAACCATCGCAGCGGGCTGTACGACGCGGTGCTGATCAAGGACAACCACGTCGCGGGCATCCCGATCGGGCGGTTGGCGCACACGGTCTTCGAAATGCTGAACCGCATCGAGGCCCTGCCGGTCCGGCCGGCGTTCGTCGAGGTCGAGTGTGATGGGTTGGACCAGTTTGACGAGCTGCTCAAGGTGGTGGGCATCAACCTGATTCTGTTGGACAACTTTTCGGTGCCCGATCTGCGGACGGCCGTGGCCCGTCGAGACGACGCCGGCCTGCGCGGCAAGGTCGAGCTGGAGTCGAGCGGCGAGACGACGCTGCAAGACGTGCGGACGATTGCGGAGACGGGCGTCGAGCGGATCGCGGTGGGGGCGATCACGCATTCGGCGCCGGTGCTGGACCTGGCGATCGACGCGGTGGTATGACGGCGCGGCGATCTCATCGGCTCGAAGCGGGCGCGCTGTCGCGTGATCTGGCGACGGCGCGGGTGGGGCGACACGT
The DNA here is from genome assembly GCA_046754505.1 of Phycisphaerae bacterium. Taxonomy (GTDB): domain Bacteria; phylum Planctomycetota; class Phycisphaerae; order UBA1845; family UTPLA1; genus JAPULF01. The sequence continues at coordinate 1,548 of JBHHVX010000157.1, forward strand.
CCGGGTCTTCGACGCATTGGACAGCACGAACAGCTATGCCCTGGACACGCTGGCGCCAGACGCCGCTCGATTCGACGGCGCGGCGGTCTTCGCGGAGTATCAGTCCGCGGGCCGAGGCCGGCTCGGGCGGCGCTGGGAGACACCGCGGGGGGCGGGGCTGACGTTTACGGTGTTGCTGCACGAGACGAGCGATCGCCTGCCGGCATCACGGATCGTGCTGGCGGCGGCGGTCGCCGCCGCCGACGCCATCGCCGAGACAACGGACGTCGAGCCGGTGATCCGCTGGCCGAACGACCTCTACGTCCGGGACCGCAAGCTCGCGGGGATTCTGATCGAGGTTCGAACGGCGGCGGCCGGTACTCGGGCGGTGGCGGTGGGCATCGGCGTCAATTGTCTTCAACACGCGGCCCACTTTCCGCCGGCGCTTCGGGACCGGGCGACATCGCTGGAGATCGAGTCGGGCCACGCCATCGACCGGACGGCCGTCGCCCGCGCGATGCTCCGCCGGCTGGACGATCTTCTTGCGGCACAGAAGGCCATGGACGACGCGGGGCTTGCGGAGGCGTGGCGCGAGCGGAGCGCGGATATCGGCGCGCGGGCGACGCTCCGCGACGGCGGCCGTTCGTTCGTCGGCCGGATCGTCGATGTCGCCCCGGCGGAGGGGTTGCTGCTTCAGATCGACGGGGGGGGGCTTCGACATTTTGATCCGGCGACGACAACGCGGGAACAAGAGCCGAAAGATGCGTAGGAGCCGCTGTGCGGACCGCGATGCCGGTGGGCTTTATGTTCGGAGCCGGTCCGCACAGCGGACCCTACTTCGTTCTCTTGAAAAGTGGGATATCGGGGGCTTCCGCGGGGTTGAGGACAATGGTGTTTTCGCCGTATTCGTCGGCGGATTGGCGGGCGGTCTTTCTTGTCCTGCCTTCGAGGGTGAGTTGTTCGTCGGCGCGGGCGGTGACGTGTTTCGCGACAGCCATGAGGTCGTCGGTGAGTCCCTTGCGGTTGACGCGGGTGATGGCGGCGCAGGCGTTGACGAGTTCGCCGATGTAGCGCTCGAAGATGCTGCGGCGATCGGTTTCATACTTCTGTCGTTTTCTCTTGTTCAGCCAGGCCTGGAGCTTCCGGCCGCAGTCCTGGACGGCCAGGCGGATTTCCTTGCGGATCTCGTCGTAGTCGGCGATGGCCTCCTTGCCCTCGCTGGTGAAGGGCACCCAGACGCTGGCCATGTGGACGAAGACGGCGAGGGGGCCGTAGGGCAGACTGCCGGACGGTTGCGACAGGCCATAGCGACGCCAGTCGATATCTATGATGCTCTTCGTGATGCAGCAGCCGGAGATCTGAAACAACAGCGGCACGCGGTTGGCAAAACGCATCAGCTTGGCGGCGGTCGGGCCGCGACGCTCCTTGACGACCTTGCCGCGGCGGACCTTGGATTCGTTCTTGTGGTTGTCGTTGTTCCGGTCGGCGAGATCGGGGCCGAGTTCGCCGCCATAGGCCAGTCCGACCTCGATCTGAAACGGGTTGCCGCGATAGACGGCCGGGCTTCGGGTGGTGGCGGTGAAGAACTCGGCCTTCACACCCTTGAGCAGGCCCGCGAGAATCTGTTGGGGACCGATGGGTGAGAGACAGTTGGTGGCCGGGGCGCGAAGGGGCGTGTCCTGCAGGGCCTTGTAGAGCGTTTCGGCCTCGTGGGTGCCGATCCGGGCGGCGCGGGCGCGGGTGCCGACACGGGCCTTTTTGCAGATGGTCTGGGCGACGGCGGAGCTGACGCGGCTGAACTCGGACGTCAGAAACTGGGCCATCGTTTTGCCACGAGCGTCTTTCAACATCTTGATCAGGACGCCCAGCTCAATGCCGTAGGGGTGGGGCTTGATCTCGGTGGGCTGCTCGGGGACCGTGTCGGTCGCGCGCGGATACTCGGCGACGCCGCCCGCCGGATCCACCAAGGCGAAGCCGGCGTGCGGGTTGGCAATGGCGGTCAGATCGACGTACTCGTCGACCGAGGCGCGACCCTTCTGATAGGACGCAACGAGTTCGATCGACACCTCGGTGCCGTGGTCCCATTCGACACTGACGGGCTTTTCCTTGACGATCTGGGGCGAGTTCGTCTTGGTGTTGATCTGAAGCTCGTAGTAGTGGGCTTGGGCGCGGCGGCCGGTGCGGGAGGTGATGCGGACGCTCTTGCCCGTCGTGAGCAGGCCGTACATGCCGGCGGCGGAGATGCCGATCCCCTGCTGGCCGCGGCTCATCTTGAGGCGGTGAAACTTCGAGCCGTAGAGCAGTTTTCCGAAAATGTTGGGGATCTGAGTCTTGACGATGCCGGGGCCGTTGTCGCGAACGGTAACGCAGAAGCGGTCGGCGTCGATCTGGGCGATTCGCACGTGGATGTCGGGAAGGATGCCGGCCTCCTCGCAGGCATCGAGGCTGTTGTCGACGGCCTCTTTCACCGTTGTGAGCAGGGCCTTGCGCTTGTTGTCAAAGCCGAGCAGATGGCGATTCTTGGCGAAGAACTCGGAGACGGAAATCTCCCGTTGGGCGCGGGACATGGACTCGGCGTTGGCGTAGGTACGCTTCCGGGCGCGTCGAGTCGCGACGGGCCGGGCGGTGTCGCCGGTCGAACGGCGGGCCTGCTTGTTCGTCTTCGATCGAGCCATCGGGGTCGCCCTCGTTGCTGCCGCAGGCCCGGCGCCCGGCATGCCGGCGGGCACCGCGGAGAACAGCGGCAACTGTTCATTCTCTATTCGGCTGGTCCTGGGGGCGGTCCTCGTGCTGCCGGCCATCCGTGACTCCTCTTGCGGGGTTCGCGTCCTTCGCCTCCCATCCTATCGGCCAATAACGTCCGGGCAAGGTCCTCGGCTTGATCGAAAGCCGAAAGCCGAAAGCCGAAGACTGAGAGCCGAAACGCCGACGACACGTGAAAGCAGGGAGCAGAGGGCCGGATCGCGGGCGGCTCGAACGTGATTCGGGGCGGGGCGCGAGACGATAAGGGTGTAGGACGCCGGCGGAGTTGCGCCGGTTTTTTCCGGACGATCATGGAGCGGGTGCATGGGTCGAAAGTCAAGCGTTGGCGCGAGCGGTCCGTGGATGGCAGCGCGGCTCTACCAGCAGGGTCTGGCGGCGTTCGAGGCGGGGCGATTCTCGGGAGCGATCGAACTGCTGTCGCAAATCGTGGATCGCCGGAGCCTGCCGGGCACGCTCGCGGAGTTCTACCTGGGGCAGGCCCATCTGAAACACGGCATCGCGGAGATGCGGGCCGGCCGGTACGCGGCCGCGGTGGAACACCTGACCGCGGCGAGGCGGATCAATCCGGACGCAGCGGACCTGTCTCGGCATCTGACGGCATGCTTTGCGGCGCAGCGGCGGTTTGACCGCGTCGCGGACGAACTCGAACGATCGAACGGCGCAGGCATCGCTTCCGGTTCGCTGCCGATTCGCGTGGCTCACGCACTCGCACGCGACGGCCAGATCGAGCGTGCCCTCGAGACGCTGGGCCGGGCCTGCGACGCGGAGCCGCGCCGGGCAGACCTGCGCTTTCAACTCGGGGTCCTGCTGGCGTCGACGGACGACTACACGGCGGCGGCCGAGTCGTTCGGCCGGGCGGTGGTGCTGGCGCCGTGGGATACAGACGCACGACAACATCTGGCCCTGACGCTGGGGGCGCTGGGGCGACCGGCGGAGGCGGTGGAACACTTGGCAATCGCGCAGCGGCTTCGTCCGAACGACGCCCACACCGCGCTGCTTCTGGCGATGGCGGCGTCGGCGGCGGAGCAGGCCGGCGTGACGACGCACGTCGAACCCCGGCCGGCACCGGACGAGACCGCGGGCCGGTCGTCGATCGAGGCCCTTGGGGAGCTGATCGTTCGGGAGCCGGATTTCGTGGAGGCGTTCCTGAGCCTGCCGGAGACCGACGTAGACAATCGCGTGTTTGCGATGCTCGCGGCGACGCTGGAACTGGCCCTGGAGCGGCACCCCGAGTATGCGGATCTGTTTCATCACTGCTCGCGGGTCTATGCCCGCATGGGACGAACGCGCGATGCGATCCGCGCGGCGGAGCGAGCGGTCCGGGTCAATCCCCGCTACGTGCAGGCGCTGATCCAGCTCGGGCGGCTCTACGCCGGGACGGATCGGCGATCGGACGCGATCGATCGGCTGGGGGAGGCGGTCCGAGCGGGCGGCGACTATCCCGACGTCCACTTTCTGCTGGGCGAGTTGTATCGGGCGGGGGGCGACCGCGATCGAGCGTCGGTCGAGTTCATTCGGGCCATCAAGCGAAACGCCGATTACGAGCAGGCGCGTCAGGCGCTGCACGAACTGGTGGAAGCCTGAGGGGGGGGCGAGGCGTGTCTTATTTACTCGAAATCCTGGGTCGAGGGATGCTCGGACGGCTGGGCGGGGCCTTTGACAAGGTGCTCGGCCTGCCGTGCGACGAGACGCTCGAGGAGTTGGCGGCCGCGGCGGAGCGGGAGCCGGACAACCTGAACGTCCGCCTCCGCATGGGTGGATTGTATCTGCGGCGTGACGATCCGGCGGCGGCTCGGCGGGTATTTCAAGACATCCTGTCGGCGGACGCGACGGTGACCGCGGCGCGGGTGGGCCTGGCGTGTGCCCTGGACGACCTGGGCGACATCGACGCGGCGGTAGAGCAATTGCGCTATGCCCAGCGGCGCGACCCGAACAGCCCGGCGATTCTGTTTTGCCTGGGCTACTGCCACGAGCGGGGCGGGCGTGAAGAGGCGGCCATCCGGTATTATCAGGATTCGGTCCGACTGTGCCCGACGCTGCGGAACGCGCACGAGCGCCTGGCGGCGCTGTTTCTGAAGCAGGACGAGCTGGATCTGGCGGTGCATCACTACATGGAGTTGTGCCGGCTGGACCCGCAGCATGTCGACCTGCACATGACGCTGGCCAACCTGCTGCTGAAGACGGGTGACGCACAAGCGGCGATCGAGCACTTCGAGCACGTCATCGCCATGGAGCCGGACAACTGGACCGCGCGCAACGACGCCATCGCCGCCTATGAAGAAGCGGGTCTGTTTCGCGAGGCGATCGAGCACTGTCACACGATGGTCGAGCGAGAGCCGGAGACGGCCGATACGCGGCTGCGCCTCGGCGATCTGTACGCCCGGATCGGCAACGATGTGGCGGCGACGACGCAGTATGAGCGGGCGGTCGAGCTGTCCCCCGATTTTCTGGAGGTCTATGTCCGGCTCGGAACGCAGCACCTGCGCGGGGGCCGGTATCAAGACGCGGCGAGATCGTTCGCGCTGGCGCTGGAGCTGAACGACCGGCTGCTGAGTGCGTATGTCGGCATGGGCGTGGCGCAGCGATCGGCCGGTCGCGGCGACGAGGCGGCGGCGGCGTTCGAGATGGCGCGGGACATCGAGCCGAACAGCACGTTGTTATTCAGTGAAGTGGCCCGGATGCACCTGAAGGCCTCCGCGAGCGAACAAGCCGATCGCTACCTGGACCTGTCGATCCACGACGATGCGGACGAGGATCGCGAGACGGTCGGCCCGCCTGAACCCACCGATCTCATTTCGGAACAGATCGAACGGCATCAGCGCGCGCTCCGCCGGCGGCCGAACCACGCCGACCTTCACTATCGACTCGGGCTCCTGCTGCGCAACCGGGGCCAACTCGACGACGCCATCCGGTGCTTCCGGAAAGCCGTCGAGATCAATCCGTCGTACATGAAGGCGCTGATCAAACTCGGGTTGGCGCTGAACGAGGCGGGATTGACGGATGAGGCCGTGGCGACGTTCGAGGCGGCGATGGATCTGCACCCGGAATATCTGGACCTGCACTATCAACTGGGTCTGCTGTTTGCGCAGAGGCAGCAGTTTGAACTGGCCATCGAGCAATTCGAGCAGGCCGCCGAGGGAAACCCTCAACATGTCAATTTTCAGGCGAACCTGGCGCTGGCCCTCCAGAACATGGGGCTGATCGACCGCGCCCGCGCGACGTGGGAGATCGTGTGCGAGCTGGCGCCGGACTCCGCCTACGCCGACCAGGCCCGCGCGACGATGGCCGAGCATCGCGACCGGGATTGACCCGCTGGAACGAGAATCCCTTCTCG
>JBHHVX010000158.1:0-7601 GCA_046754505.1 Phycisphaerae bacterium
TACTGGCACTTGATCTGCCGTTTCCAGTATTCGTCGTCCGGAACTTCAACCTTGAGCGATCTCAACATCTTGCGCTTCCCGCGTATTCCGCATGACACATCGTGACCGTACAGAAGATTATCGTTTCGGTCGCCTCCGTTTCTTGACGACCCTTCGCCGCTTCCGCATCGACACGTCATAAACAGAGGTCTTGGACAAGAAGTCCTGCTCCGCTGCAATGACCTTCTTCCACTGATCGTGAGCCAGGCATGGGTGTTCGTCGCTGCACTGGCGATTGCCGAACGGACACCGCTGAACCGCAAAATGCTCGAACGGGGTCAGGACGTCCATCAGGCGGACCTTCTTCGGCGAACGGCTCACGCGAAACCCCCCGCACTTGCCTCGGGTGGAAGACAGGATACCCACACGGACCAGGTCCCCGAGTACTTTGGCGAGATACTTCGCGGGAATGTCCGTCGCCGCCGCGATCCGCTTGCCGGGAATCGGCCAGTCGTCGGGATGCTGAGCCAGATGGATCATGGCGCGGAGTGCGTATTCGCCGGTTCGGGATAACACGGGGGGCGTTCTCCTATTTCCCTATAGTCATATCACGTTCTACCTGGGTCGTCAAGGGAGGATTCAGTGGGAACTGTTTTTTTCTCAACCCTCTGCGCCGCATGAGGCTGCAGAGAGACCGGGCTGTCCGTCGCCCGCTTCTCCCGAACCGCCTTCAGGATCCTTTCCGGCGTAATCGGTAGGTCTTTGATCCACACGCCGGCGGCATTGTCGACGGCACCGTGAACTATCATAATGCTAACCGCAGCCCGTCCTTGCTACGCAGCGGCCAGCGGTCCCAGCTCATCCGCCGTGGCGGGGGCCTGATTCACCGTGGCCAACGCTCGATTCAACATCTCCAGCGATAACCTGCTCGGCGCGGTTATTTCAATCCCGATCGCACGGCCGTCCGCCGTGAAGTCGATCAGAAGGCCTTCTCCTCGCTTCACCGTGCGCGCGCTCATGTCTCCCGGATGTCTCGGAAGGTACAGGTATGCGGCCAAGAGCTTTCCGTTGCGGAAGGTGACTTCCAGATTTCGATGTTTCATCGCTTTGCTCAGTATTATGCGACCGGACATGCGGTCACAACCACCAGAACCTTCTCAGGTGGGACCGGTTCGACGATGACCTCCCACGGACGTCCGGCGTGTCCTGTCTCCACAACCCAACGGCCCGGCTCATGGTCCTCATGATACCCTGAAGCGTCTTCCAACATCAAGCGAAGCTCAGGCTCGCTGAATCGCCGGTCCGTCATCCGCTTGACCAGATGAGCAGACAACTCCAACTCCCACGACCGCCAGTCCGGCCACTCAACCATCGCTGCCTCATGCGTTACACCGGGATCGACTCTTCCAACGCCTGTTTCTTCCGAATCGCAGTGAGGATCTTCTCCGGCGTGATCGGCAAGTCCGCGATCCGCACCCGTGGCGTTGGCGACGGCGCCCTGAACTGTCATCGTGTTACGGGCGGCCCGTCTTTCTTCTTGCTACACAGTGGCGAGCGGCCCCAGTTCATCAGCCGTGGCGGGGGGCCAGTTGGTGACGGTCAATAAGCGTCATCCTCATCTTCCGGCACGATTTCTTGGGCGACAAGGTCCTTCCACGTGTCCAGCACCGTCGGGTCGGCCCCCATGGAGACGTCAGCCTCAAGCCGGTCGCGGACCGGGCCGGCATCCTTCTTGAGTTCGGGAAAGGTCAGCAGCAGCATCGCCATATCCCGCCAGTCCGTGCCAGACTTGGGCCGCCCCCGGCGCTGAGCCAAGGCAAGCACCTTGCTGGCGATCAACTCGGTCGGCGTGAGGACCAGAATGTCGTCCACGCGCTGCGTCGCCGGCAGGGAGGGTACATTGCGTACATCAACCAGGTGCCGGTTCTTCGGTTTACGGACCTGGTAGATTCTGTAACCGATTCCCTCCCGGATGCGGCGAATACGCACGGCGATCTGAAATCGCTGGTGCAAGAAGCTGCGGACCTCCTCCGCCAGGTCCGCGGCCCGCGGGGACAACAGGTCCACGTCCTGGGTCATGCGGGCCTCATCCACGTAGGCATTGACCGCTTGGGCGCCGTACAGGGCGGCGTCGTCCCGACCGCGGAGGAATTCCAGCACGGCTCCGTGAATCGTGGCCAACGGCAGCGGTTCCCGCATGGCAAACTCCCGAAATGTCAACGCCCCATCGCCAAACATCATCGACTTCCGCGTAAGGAGGGCGAGTGGCCCACGTCGTTTCGACGCGGGGGGAACACGATCATTCGCCGCCGACCAGTGTACTACAACGCCGCCGATTCCTCCACGGCCTGCTTCTTGTGCAAGGCCTGGCGAATCTTCTCCGGTGTGATGGGCAAGTCGGTGATCCAGACACCGGTAGCGTTAGCGACGGCGTGGGCCACCGCGCCGAGGACCGGCAGTGTGCTCCCTTCGCCGATCTCCTTGGCACCGAAGGGACCGCGCGGTTCGTATGAATCGACAAGGCCGCTGAAGATTTCGGGGGCATCCTTGATGGTCATGGTCAGGTAGCCGTGCAGGTTTGGATTGAGGATGCGGCCCTTCTCGTCGAACTGGACGTCCTCGAGGATCGTCTCTCCCGCTCCCATAACGACCGCCCCCTCGACCTGACCGTGAACGGCCTGCGGATTGATCGGCGTGCCGCAGTCGTGATAGTCGGTAAACCGCTCAATGCGAACTTTCCCCGTCTCCATGTCAACCAAAACCTCGCACACCGCGCTGCCGAAGGAATACGCCGGGCTGGTGCCGACGGTGGCACCCTTATAGTCACCCCCAAGGCCGTCCGGAGGCTTGTAGCAACCGGTGCCGACCAGCGGGCCGTTGTCATTGAAGTACTTTCGGGCGACTTCTTCCCAAGGGACGTCTTGCGTGTGATCGGCAGTTCCCGCGTTCGCGGGACCGCGCGGGTTGAAGCCCACGGCTCTTCCCTGGCGTTCGGCAAACATCTTTCCGCACCGGGCAACGACGTCTGATTCACTGCAGCCCAGCAGCGCCGCCGCGTAGGGTCGCATCTTATCGACCACGGCTCGGCCGGCCCGCGAAACCGCGTGGCCCGCCATCAGCGTGACACGCGAGGAATAGGCTCCAAGGTCGATCGGGGCAATGTCGCTGTCTTTGCTCCGCATTCGGATCCTCTCGGGCGGGATGCCGAGACCCTCGGCGCACATCTGCACGAGGATGGTGTCGCTGCCCTGACCGATCTCCGCGGCGCCGATCATCAACACCGCCGCCATACCGTCTTCGCTGATCTTCACGATCGCGTTGGCATGAGGAAAGATCGACTTCTTCTGGAAAGGCTCGCGCGGCTTCTCGTGCGAAAGCTGGACCTGTCCGCGATAGATGCAATAGCCGGCGCCGGACACAAAACCGCCGCAGCCGATGCCGATCCCGCGCCGGAGGGCCGAGCCGGTGGGACGACGCTCGCCGCCAACATGAAGAGCCGCGGGCCTCAGCCCGCGCGGTGCCTTGAGCGTCGTAGCGCCGCCACTCTTGTATTTCTCATTCCAGCCGGATTTCTCGCACACCGCCTCGAGCGTCGCAAGGAACTCGCAACTGCCAACATCCAAGTCATTGACCGTCCGAGTGTTGGGTGTCATCGCATTGCGGCGGCGGATTTCGATCGGGTCGATGCCCAGGTCCTCCGCCACCATCGTCAACAGACACTCAAAGGCGAATCGCGGCTGGGGCACACCGTGACCGCGCATCGCTCCGCACGCGGGCTTGTTCGTCATCACGCGGTAGCCGTCGTACTTGTAGTTTGGAATGGGATACAAGGTCGGAATCATGCTGCCGGCATAGTAAGCCGTCGCGACGCCGAACGACGAATAGGCCCCGCCGTCAAGATATATCTCGCTCTTGAAGGCCGTGATACGGCCGTCGCGGTCGACGCCCAGTTTGAACTGCATGTGCTGTTTGTGGCGACCCCGTCCGTGATGAAACATCTCTTCGCGGGAATAGACCATCTTGACCGGACGCCCGATCCGCCGGCTGAGCAGGGCCGCGCACAGGTCCAGCGGAGTCGTCTCCGCCTTGCCTCCGAAGCCTCCACCCACGACCGGGCGGATCACGCGGATCTTGCCCAGCGGCATGTGAAGCACGTGGGCCATCATGTACTGCACGTAGTGCGGCACCTGCGTCGACGTGTAGAGCACCAGCGTGCCGTCGTATTCCCACAGGGCGATGGACGCGTGGGGTTCGAGCGGCGACTGATAGATGTGGTTGCCCGTGAACGTCTCCTCGCGGACGTGGTGCGACTCGGCAAAGGCCTTGTCGATGTCGCCGAAGTTCTGCTCGACGTGCGTATTGATGTTTCTCTTGTAGCGCTCGTGAAGTTGGGGAGCGCCCTCGGCCGTCGCCTCCATCGGATCGAAGACGGCCGGCAATTCTTCGTATTCCACCTCGATCAGCGAGATCGCCTTTTCCGCCGTCTTCTCGTCGATCGCCGCGACGACTGCCACCTCGTCGCCGACGTGGCGGACCTTGTCCCGAGCCAACACGTCTTCGTCATAGCGCGCGGGAGAGACGCCATACTGCGTCTCGGGAACGTCCTTGCCGGTAAGGACGGCCAGCACGCCGGGCAGCGCCTCGGCCTTGGACGTGTCGATCCGCTTGATGCGGCCGTGTGCCACGGTCGAGCCGAGAATCTTGCCGTGGATCATGTTGGGCAGATGGATATCGGCGGTATACATCGCCCGCCCCGTCACCTTGTCGGCGGCGTCGACGCGCGGCATCGAGACCCCGACGCTGTTGAATTGCTCGCGTCGATTCAGGTCACGGCCGCGCTCGCACGTCCCGTCGTCGCGATAGTTCTGACACCGCTTGACGGCCCGCAGAATCCCCGTGTAGCCGGTGCAGCGGCAGAGATTGCCGGCGAGGGCGTCTTTGATCTCCGCGTCCGTCGGGTCGGGGTTCCGCTCGAGCAGCGCCGTGGCGGCAAGCGCCATGCCGGGCGTACAATAGCCGCACTGAATCGAGCCTTCATGAACGAACGCTCTCTGGATCGGCGTAAGCCCGTCTCCATCAGCAAGCCCTTCGATGGTGGTAATGGACCGGCCTTCCATCTCGGCGGCCAGCAACAGGCAACTGTTCATCGGCTCGCCGTCGATCAGCACGGTGCACGCCCCGCAGTCCCCGACGTTGCAGCCCTTCTTGGTCCCGGTCAGATGGAGCGTGTCGCGAAGGCAATCGAGCAGCGTGTCACCGGGAGCGATGGCGACCGGACAGACCTGACCGTTGATCGTCAATGTGCGTGAGATGATCATTCGGAAGCCTCCGTAGCGCGTCGCATCGCAGTCGCCAGCGCCCGCTGGGTCAGCACCTCGACGACTTCGCGTCGAAACTCGGCAGAGCCGCGCACGTCGCAAATCGGGTCCGCGGCTTCACGGGCAAGCCGAGCGGCCTCCTCCACTACATCCTCATCCAGCCGCGTGCCGACCAGCCGCGTACCCGCGGCCTCCACGAGTTTCGGAATGGGCGAGACCGCTCCCAACGCAATACGGGCCTCCCGGATGACGGGCAATGCGCCTAGTGGATTGCGGCCGTCTGACCTCTGACCGGCAGCGTCCACCACCAAGCCGGCCGCAACGCTCGCAACCGCAATCGCGTTCCCGTCTCGAAGCGCGAATCGGGCGTAGGCGGCGCCGAAGCCCGGTGGCGGCGTCGGCACGAGAACGGACGTCAGAATCTCGTCGTCGCGGCAAACGGTCCGGCGGGGACCGACAAAGAAGGCATCGACCGGCACATCGCGTTCGCCGTTGGGCGACCACAAGCGAACCGACGCGTTCATCACCATCAGGATGGGGGGCAAGTCGGCGCACGGCACGGCGCTGGCCAGATTGCCACCGACCGTGGCCATGCTGCGCACCTGCGCCGCGGCCATCCGGCTCGCGGCATCGAGCATCGCGGCGAATCGCTCCACGACCAGCGGCGACCGGATCAATTGCGTAATGGTCGTCAGCGCCCCGATCCGAAGCACGCCGTTGTCCATCTCCACACCATGAAGCGAGTCGATCCGCCGGATGGACACGAGATGTTGAGCACGCACACGCCCGGTCTTCAGGTCGACCAGCACGTCGGTGCCGCCGGCAAGGACCCGGACATCCGGGGCATATTGCACGGTCAGCGCGGCCGCGTCGGCGAGGGTATGCGCCTCGTGCAGGGTTACGTCAGGAAGGTACACGTGAACAGCTCCTATTGGGTGTGTTTCTGTGAGGATCCATCTCAGCCCTTGGGCCTGGCCTCCGCAGATTCCGGAGCAGCGGACGATCGCGAACGGCCGGCCGGGAGCGTCTCGTCGGCCCCGACCAACCCGTGGAGAAACTGCCGGGCGATCTGACTGGCCAGTGCGTTGGGCGATCGGTCGCGCTTGGGGTTGTACCAGCGATACAACCAGTTCAGCATCCCGAACAGCGACATCGTGGCGATGTGCGCGTCCGGGGCGTGGCCTCGACTGTGCTCCTGTGCAGTCCGCTCGACGATCGAGCGCGTCAGTTCATAGTACGCGCGACGAATCCGCCGCGTCTCGTCGTAGGAGGTTCCGGTCAGCGAATCGAGTTCGTGCGAGCACACCTTCAACTCGGCCATGTGCTCCGCAAAATAGCCGATGTGGGCACAGATCATGACGCGGAGCTGCTCGATCGGCTCGTCGACTCCATGCAGCTTTTCGCGGAGGTTGTTCAACAAGGAGCCGAAAGCGCGAAACTGGATCAGGAAAAGCATCTTTTCCTTGCTGTCGAAGTAATGGTACAGACCGGCCAGACTGACGCCTGAAGCCTTGGCCACAGCCCGCATCGAAGCCTTCTCATAGCCGGCACGGGCAATGACGTCGGTGGCGGCGTGGAGGATATGGTTCAGCCGATCGTTGTAAGTCACGCGGATATCGGAACTTCCGTTACGCGGCACCCCGAGTCCGCCTGTGTCGAACAGGTGTTCTGCTTTCCTTGAGATCATTACACCGAACTTCCATTGTTCCGAACGGCATCGTCGATATAACTATGATCGACCGCCCGGCCCGTGTCAAGGACAATCCCGAAAAAAAACCTTGACTGCCAGCCGGAATACGCCATAATCAGATGAGTGGATCAGGTGGCAAGGTGGCGGCCCGGCCCGAGGAACCGTCCGGAGTTGGCCACCAAAGCAACCGAACACTTGTTCGGTTTTTAGGCGTACATCGCGAGGCCGCAGCCGCGGTCGAGATGGCCGCCGGAGAGACGCTCATGAGTCTGTTCCCCACGCAGGACCCGGAATCGTTCGCATTTCGCGAGGTCGGTTACGAGAAGCATGACTGGGTGGCCCGCATCACCCTGGACCGGCCGCACAACTACAACGCCTATAGCACGCCCGCCCTCCGGGACTTGGCGACCGCATTTCAGGCAGCAGCCTGGGACGATTCCGTCGCCGCCGTCGTCTTCACGGCGGCCGGCCATCACGCCTTCTGCACGGGCGGTGACGTCAAGGAGTATCAGAAGGAGTACATGAAGCGCCCGCGCGACTACTGGAAGTACATGTCCTGCTTCAAGGCCTACATCGAGTCGATCACGAACTGCTCGAAGCCGGTCATCGCCCGG
>JBHHVX010000159.1:0-7583 GCA_046754505.1 Phycisphaerae bacterium
AGGGATTCTCGTTCCAGCGAGAAGGGATTCTCGTTCCAGCGAGCTTTCTTGTGGAATCGGTGAGTCCCTGCGGCCGCGCAGGCTCAGACGCTCGAACGGAGTCCGGCATGATGCGCAAGAAGATTACAAGACGGCGTCTCTTCCTTTGCTCGGCAGTCGTACTGTTGTTGCTGGGGGCTGTTGGCGGAGTGCACATGGCTCAGCGGGCCGATGCGCGGGCGCCCGACGCGCCCCCGGCCGCCGCGAAGGGATCGCCCGATCACACCGTCCTGCTGACGAACATCGAGTTCAAACCGAACCGCCTCAAAGTGAAAGCCGGCGACAGCATCAAGTTCATCAACCAGGACAAGTTCAATCACGACGTCTATCTCGTCCGCACGGCCAACCGCAATGACGTCCTCGTTCCGGCGACGACGATTCCCGCAGGCCAGTCCGTGATCGTGACCGTCGACCGGGAAGGGCTGTTCACATTGTACTGCACCATCCACGGCGGAATGACGGGCAAGATCACGACGACCGACACGTTTGAGTTGACCGAGGAAGAGAAGAAGCGGGCCGCGGCCAGGAAGGTCATCCCGCCCATTGTGAAGACGGGGGAGGCACTCTACTGGGGAAAAGCACAGTGCCACCGCTGTCACATGATTGGCGAGCGTGGCACTCATTTGCGTGGCCCCAACCACCAGGACCTCGGTTTTCGGGCGGCCGCCCGGGCGGCAAAGTTCGGTCTCAGCTCGGCCACCGAGTACATCGTACAGTCTGTCATGGACCCCTCGGCCCACATCGTGGAGGGTTATTCCGATGACATGCCCAAGGTCTACCAGCCGCCGATCAGCCTGAGTGAGGCCGAGATCAAGGCCGTCGTGGCCTACCTTCAGAGTCAGGGCGGTGAGGCGGATGCCTGGTCTATTAATATCAACAAGCAGATGCTGGCAACCAAACCGGCGCCGGATCCGTTCATTCACGGCAGCCCCCGGCGTGGCCAATGGGTGTTTCAGGACATGGGCTGCGGCAGTTGCCACACCACGGGAGACCACAAGGCGATTTCCGTCGCCCCCGACTTCACGGCGATCGGCGCTTATCGAGACTGGGCCTGGCTGGCTCAGTCGATCACCGATCCCAACGCCGAGGTCGGCGCCAACTGGCGGGATGCCATTGTCTATCTCAAGCCCGGCGTTGTCCGCAAGTCCGACGCGCCGCTCGAATCCGATGACTCCTCCGAAGAAGAGGATTTCGACTTCGACGCCGAGCCGGTCGAGACCAGCGCGGCCCCGCAGGGCGTCGAGGCCCAGATGGCCCGAGCGAATGCCCAAATGGGTGAACTCCGCGAGCAGATCTCGCAACTCCAGGAGCAGCGGGCGGGCGGTCGCTCCGACTCGGCGGAAGCTGTCAGCGCCGCAGGAGACACGGCGCCTGCGGAGGCAGACTCCGATGTCGAACTGGGCGAGGGCATCCCGGGCGTGCTGCGAAAGAACGGTGCGACCGAGGTGACCCTGCTGGTCGGGCCGGAACGTTTCGAAACATTCCCTCGCGAGCAGGTCGCCAAGGTCATCGTCTCCACGAAGTCGAGGATGGCCACCAACTACGGCAAGCTCATGTCGTTTCAGCAGATCGCGGACCTGATTCAATACCTCAAATCGCTCAAGGGCGCCACAAGCCCGACTCCATCGCAGCATCTGACCGGGCGGATTCCAAAGGGCGGTCCGTCCGACAACTGACGCGTGTAAAGGCATTACGTGGCTGCCGGGGCGTCGGCGTGCGAAGCGGGTGCTGGACCGAGAATCCCTTCTCGGTTCCCACCCCCTGGGAATCACTTTCCATGTCTTTTTCCCTGCGCCGAACCCGGCTCACCGGGCGCTACACAGCATGGGGATCCTCTCAAGAGATGTGTCGAGAAGGGATTCTCGACGCAGCCCAATGCACGGCCTCCCGGCCCCGTCCGGTATCCGACCGGCAAGAGGCCCGTTCGCCGGTTTCGATGTCTCAAGGAAGCAACGGATATGGAAGACCCGGCCCGCGCGGGATATGATGCCCCCGCGCACGGGTCCCGACCTCGGATGGACGTTTGTTCACAGATGGCGCCCGGTAATGACCGACAACGAATGATGTCCCAACCTTCCGTCGAAAACCCGCTCCCGGCCATCCGGCTCGACCATGTGACCAAGTCTTACGGCCGGCTGCGGGCGGTGGATGACATGTCGCTGGACGTGCAACCGGGCGAGGTCTTCGCATTCCTTGGTCCGAACGGAGCCGGCAAGACGACGACGATCAAGATGCTCGCCGGTCTGCTTGTGCCGGACACCGGCACGATCGACGTGGGAGGTTATCCGTTGGCGACCGAGGCCCTGGCGGCCAAGGCCGAGATCGCCTATGTCCCCGATCAGCCGTTTCTTTACGAAAAGCTGAGCGCTCGCGAGTTCCTGCGATTCGTTGGCGAGATGTATTCGCTGGATCGCGAGACGGTCGCGCGCCGGAGCCGGCGATTGATGGAGCGACTGGGGATCGACGGTTTCGCCGATCAGCTTGCCGAGGGCTATTCCCACGGGATGAAACAAAAGGTCGTGCTCGCCGCGGCGCTCCTGCACGAGCCTCAGGTGCTTATTGTCGACGAGCCGATGATCGGACTGGATCCGGCCGCCATGCGCATCGTCAAGGATCTTTTTCGCGAGCGAGCCGATCGCGGGCGGACCGTCTTCATGTCCACGCACACGCTGGACATCGCCGAGGCGATCGCGGATCGCATCGCCATTCTCCACCACGGCCGGATCGTCGCGTGCGGCACGCTCGATGAACTGAGAACCCGCGCCGCCCGGGAACATCGTCTGGAAGACATCTTCCTCAACCTGACGGATTCCGAGCCGTCGCCCGGCAAGGAAGCCCTCCCCGCGGACGGACCGCCATGACGCTCGACTCCGCCTTGGACCGGCGCGTTGCACCCGGCTTCGGCCTGTTGTTGCGCCTGAAGCTGACGTTGCTGCGCAACCGGGTGCGTCAGCTTGTGGACCAGTCGCCGCTCTCGCTCGTGCTGATGGTTGTGTTCATCGCGACGATCTGGGGATCTCTTTACTTCCTGTTCGACACGATCTTCCGCCACATGCGCCGCTGGGAACACCCGTCCATCGTCGCCATCCCCTACGTCTTCAACATCTTCTTTGTGGCGATGACGCTCCTGCTGTCTTTTTCTACGGCAGTATTGATATATGGAGCCCTGTTCAATCGGGCGGAGCCGGCCTTTCTGCTTGCGGCTCCGAATCGCCCCCGGCACGTCGTCGCGGTCATGTTTCTCGAAGCCATGTTCTTCGCGAGCTGGTCGCTCCTGCTGTTGGGCATGCCGCTGATGTTTGCCATCGGACAGGTCCAGGGACAATCCTGGCGTTTCTATGTCACCTTCGTTCTGGCGTTTCTCGGATTTGTGCCCATTCCGGCCGCCCTTGGCATGCTCGCCGCGTGGGCCGTCGCCATGTGGCTGCCGCGGTCGGCCAAACGGATGATGTTCTGGGGAGCGGGCGCCACGCTCGTCGGCGTGACGCTCTGGTGGGGCCACCTGTGGGTGAGCCGGTCCGGAACCGCCGCCGAGTGGCTGCGCGGGTTTACGGCGGAGATCGAGGTCCTCAAGGCCGCCGGTCTGCCTTCCACCTGGGTCACCCACGCCGTCACGTTTGCGATCGAAGACCGGCCTGCCGATGCCGCCTTCTATCTCGCCGTGACCCTCGCCACCGCCCTGTTCTTCAGTTGGGCCGCCATCAACCTCGTCGGACGGTATCTGGTTACCGCCTTCGGCCGCGCCCACGCCGTCCCCCTCCGAGCCACCGCCGTCGGCGGCCCGACCGCTCGATGGCTGACCTCCTGCCTGTTCTTCTATCGCCCCGCCAAGGTTCGGGCGCTGATTCTCAAGGACGTCCGGACCTTTCTGCGTGATCCTATCCAGTGGGCACAGCTCATCATCCTGTTCGGACTGCTGTCGTTGTATCTCGCTTATCTGCCGCGAACACGGCCGGAGGGATTCAGCCAACAGTGGAAGGCATTCATCTGCTTCCTCAACTATGGCGCCGTGACGCTCATCCTCTCCACGTTCACCAGCCGCTTTGTGTTTCCCATGATCTCCATCGAGGGCCGCCAGATGTGGCTGGTCGGATTGTGGCCGCTGTCGCGTGCCCGCGTGATGTGGGCCAAGTTCGACTTCGCCCTCACGGTCACCGCGTTTGCCGCCCTGAGTGTCACGTGGCTCTCGATCCGCGCTCTGGACCTGCCCGTCACGCTCGCGTTGATCCAGGCCGGGGGAACCCTGTCGGTGTGCATTGGGTTGTGCGGCCTCGCCGTCGGAATCGGGGCACGCATCCCCAGCTACACCGAATCCAACACCGGGCGGATCGCGTCCGGTCTGGGCGGAACCGTGAATCTGATCGCTTCGATCGGCATCGTCGCGCTGAGCGTGGCACTCATGGGCGCGATGTGCTACCGGATGGTCGCGGCGGGGCGGATCGACCGCCTCGACACGGTGGGGTTGCTGCTCTACCTCGCGCAGATCGCTCTCGGGCTGGGCGCAGGTTCACTCGCCATGCGGATCGGCATCCGGGTCTACGAGCACGCCGAATTCTGACGGCGGACTCAGTTTTCGGTCGCCAGCCAGACCTGGCTCCCGCCTCGGCCGACGAGGCGGAAGAACGGCGCATCCTTGAAGACGCTCGCGACGAGTTCCATCCCGGCACCGGACGCATTGGTGACCAGCGCCGTCATCGCACCAAACACCGACAGGTCGAACTTGACGCGCGGCTTGCCCTTGCCGTCGTTGATGTTGAGCTGGCACCGGCTGGCCTGCGCCCCGACGGAGCTTTCCGACAGGACGATGCGGTTCGTCTCGCCTGCGTCGCGCAATTCCAGCCCCGACGCCCGGTCGGCGGCGAACAGGGCCACGCGCTCCTTCCCCGATCCGTCATACATCGACAGGGTGACCTTCGATCCCATCTCGCGGTCGTCGGTCGCCTTCAGCTTCGCGAGCGTCTTGCCGTCGTCGCCGATCAGCCGAAACTCCTTCGCCTTGATGATCTTGCCTTTCTGCTTGTCCGGCGCCATGACGAAATCCCGGTCCTGGGCCGACGCCGGCTCCGCACCCATGATCCAGGGCGCTACCGCGCCACCGACCAAGCCCGCCATCCCCGCCACCACCAAAGTCCATGCAAACTGCATCCGCGTCATGCTCGGTCTCCTTGAGATCGTTTCCCTGCAACCTTTTGACGTTCCCGGCGGCGGATAGCCCGCGTTTCCCGCAACGGCGCCCGGTCTCGATTCTGCTACGCCGGCACCCAGGCCAGATCGAGAATCGTGTTCGTCGGTTTTTCCGTATTGAACACGGCCTTGATCGGCATGCCGATCTTCGGCTTGCCCTCTTTCAAATAGCCCATCAGTTTCGTGCATACGCCCTCGATTTCGACGCTGATCAACGGGCACGGCGTGTTCGCGCGAAACGGCGCCCCGGGATACAACACGGTGCTGTGGGTGTAGACCTTGCCGGTCGTCGGCGCCTCGACCCACTCCATTGCGTGCCAGCAGTCCGGACACTCACACCGAGGCGGCAACCAGAGCCGCTTCTCCCCGCAGGCCGGGTTGGTGCACCGCGTTGCCAGGATTTTCTTGTCCCGAAGGCCGTGGAAGAACTTTCCCCATCCGCCGTAGCTGTGGATGTGGTAGTGCGTCTTCTGGTTCTTGATCACCAGCGGGTCTTCATTCAGGACTTCGGCCGTTGTGCCGTTCAGTTCGATTGCCATCGTTCTTGACCTCTTCGCAAGCCGCGACTCTGCCGTCGCGGGGCCATGCGGGCCGCAACCCGCGGCGCTTCTATTCTTTTTCCAAAATGGCGCACGTCACATGGCTGCCCGTGCCGGCGTGCGAGATCGCGCAGGCCCGGCGGGCGCCGGCGACCTGCAGGCTGCGGAAATCGGCCGGCTTTTTCTTGCCATAGCGCGTCCACCGCTCCGGGTCGGCGTGGAACTTGCCCCATTTGCCCTGAAGCTGCCACAACAACTCGATGATCTGCCAGATGCCCGTCGCGCCGACCGCGTGCATCGTACCGATCAGTCCGCCCGAGACGTTCGTCGGCAAGCGGCCCTCATAGTAGGCGTCGCCCGACTCGATGAACTCGCGGCCCCGGCCATAGGGCCGCAGCCCGATGTCCTCATACGTCTGGATGTCGCTGATGGTGAACGCATCGTGGGTCTCGAGCAGGTCGAAATCCTCGATCGGGTCCCGGATTCCCGCCATGTGGTAGGCCAGATAGGCCGCCATCCGAGCCGCCAGGAACGAACTGAATCCCGGCCACTCCTGTCGCCTGTCATCGAAGTAATCCTTGTAGGTTTCCTCGGTTTCGTTCGGCAGGAGCAGCATGGGCACGTTCCGCCGGTCCGCGGTCCGCAGCGTGTGCGAGCCGCCGCAGATGGCCGTCAGCCGCACCGGGTGATCGGTCATCTTCAGGGCCGTCTCTTCGTCGGCCAGGATCAGCACCGCCGCCCCGACGCTCATGACGCAGCATTCCAGAAACGACAGCGGATCGGAGACGAGATCGTTCTTGAGGACGTCCTCAACGGTGTACTTGCCGGGGTTCTGGCTGTAGGGAGAATATCGCGCATAGTCGTGATTCTTGCAGGCGATCCGCGCCAGCGTCTCTCGCGGCACGTTGTTTTCATATTGATAGCGCTGGGCCATCAGGGCGTAGTAGCTGGCGTACATCCAGCCCAGCTCGCTCTCGAAGTCTTTGCACGCCGCGCTGGCGATGTAGGCGTTGCCGACCTTTGTCGATACCTCGTCCATCCGCTCCCAGCCGACCACCGGCACGCAGTTGGCGTAGCCCGACGCCACGGCCTGGGCCGCCGCCAGGACCGATGAGCCGCCCGTCGCCCCGCCGGTCTTGACCTCGATGTTTCCGAGTGGATCGAAGCCGAGATAGTCGTGGATCTTGGCCGCCGCCAGGAGCTGGTCTCCAAAATGGTCGGCGAACTGCGAATAGACCCCCCAGTTCACCATCCCCCGGAACGCCTCCGGCGAGACCTTCAGGTCGTTCTCCTCCACGGCCATCCGCATCGCTTCCATGCAGAGCTGAGACGTGTTCTTTTCCGGATAGCGCTTGCGGAAATCCGTCATGCCGCCGGCGACGACATAGACGGGCTTTTCAAACTTCGGGATTCGCAGATTTCCCGGGCCGAACTTGATCATGCCGCCAATCCTTTCGGTTGTGCCAACTACGGAAGGCCGACCCCGCCCGGGGGTCGACGATATCGATGGACGGCGAGCATTGTAGGTGTCCCGCGGTGCCTGACAAGCCCGCGCACCGGGCACAACCGGCCCACACCGCCTGGCGCAAGCCACAAGGTTGCGCAGTGCTTCCGCAGAAGTGATCAGCGGCGCAGCGGCCTCGCGGCTCAGCCGTCGGCTCGCCGGCGGCGACGCCGGGTCCGCGCCAACCCCAATCCAGCCAGCAGCAACGGCGCGGTGAGGCCGGTGCCCATCCCGCACAGGCCGATGCCGCAGCCGGGCGTCACCTGCCCCCCCGGCGGCGGCTGGCAGACATCACCCACGCCGTCACCGTCGGCGTC
>JBHHVX010000160.1:0-7567 GCA_046754505.1 Phycisphaerae bacterium
GGTGGCGCCGAAGTTCCCGTTACTCTGGAAGAAGTATTGGACGGGCGGGCTGTCGGCGTCGAACACGGTGGTGCTGGTTATGGCGGCGGAGGTCTCGGTTACCGTGACGGGGAGGATGAACGACGGGGTCGGTGCCGGCGGCGTGGCGTCGCCGGCGGGTGCCAGACATGTCCGTGAACTGCGATACGCGGTGATCGCCGCGATCGAACTCGGATTGCAGTTATTGAACGTGTTGGCACACTGAATGAACGAGTTCATGGTTGAGAAAGAAGTCGTGTTGCAGTGGGACGCGTTCCAGCTGTGGCCCAACTCGTGAGCGGTGAGGTCGGCGGCACAGGTGAGGCCGCCGCAGCAGTCGGACTGAGAGAGGCCGAAGCCAAAATTGGTGCAGACCGTGCCGAGGAAGGCGACGCCGATCACGTTGCCGTTCAAGCTCTTTCCAGTGAACAGGTGGGCCACATCGCGCTGGATGGCGCCCTGGTTGGAGAGCCATTCGCCGCGGAACTGGTTCAACAGAGTGCCCGGATCGGTCGAGCTGTAAGGGTCGGGTTCAGAGGTCCGCGTGATGATAGTGGTGATCTGGTGGGTGATACCGACCTGGCTTTCGTATTCGGTGTTTAAGAAGTTGACCACCGAGTTGATCGCGGATGTCGCCCCGGCTGCGCCTCCATGAGCGTTGACATATTCGACGTCGGTGTCGATACCCAACTCAGCGACACACATGGTCTGACCGCAGTTACTGCCGGCGCCCCGGGGAGCGGGATTATCGGCAGGGCCGCCGATGGCGAGCGTTCCACACGCGCCGCCGTGCGGCACGATGTCCTCGGCGCGATAGACGACATATTGGTCGAGGGCGGCCCCGGCGACATGCTTTGCCAGCGGCTCGATGGCGTGGCGCGTGCCGTCCGGCCAAGTGACCAAGGCATCGAGACCCGCATCGAGAAGAGACGCCGCGACGATCGCGCCCTGCACTTCCTCAATTGAGCCCCGCATCGTCCGCACCGGCCCCGGCTCGATTGACACGAGCGAGCCGTCCGCGATCTGGATTAGGACCTGGTACTTGGGTGAACGGACGGAGTGTGGGGCTAGGTCCATCGTATAGACCTGCCCTTCGATAGGGACGACAATACGGAAGGGCACGCCGACCTGCTGGGGTACGTCGAGGGTAATAACGGTGCTCTGGACGAGACCGATGGCATTGTTGGCCTGGCCAGCCAACGATGTGAGTAGTTGGCCGCGCGGCGCAGCGGTGGCGATGCCGTCACCGGCGCGGGCGACGGGTACGGCCGCGACAAAGGCGGCCACGACCCACGCCGAAACCTCACTTCGGAACGCGCGCCGGTTAGAACCGCTTAATCCTGTCCGATACATGCGTTGGCTCCTTCGGTTGTAGTGAATGACTGATGACGCAATGCGTCTTATCAAACGGCGACATGCCGCCTGTGATTTGTGTGGGACGCACTTGAGCGGCCGCCTCAATCGGTTGAGGTGTGCCGGAAACATGAATGCGTTGGTTGGTGTTGCCGTGTGCTGTCAACAAAAAGCAGCGGCTCTCGAGTGGGGAGCCGCTGTAGTACAGCGTTGAGTTGATGTTCGACAGCGCCGGGTTTTCCGGGAAACTTCGTCCGCGGTAGCGGGGACTGTGTTGCCCGACCGACACCGAGGGCCGAGTATCCGTTTTCAAGTGATCCAGCGTTGTCATGGTGGCCGGCACGGCTCCGGCGGCGTTTTCGCCGCCGGAGCCGCGAGCCGGTCCTTCCTAGTTCAGCAGTGTCGTGACAAAGGCGGCGATGTCGCCGGCCAACGTCCCGGAGCCAAAGTCGGCACAGGTGCCGGCATCTGCCGGATCGGGCGAACCCAGTTTGACCCGGACGAACCCGGCAATGTCATCGCCGAGGACCAGTCCGTCGCCGTTGATGTCACCCAGCAGGGCACAGGGCTGCGGGCAGAGTCCCGCGGTACAGGCGCTGCCGTTGCCTTGGAAGGTTCCCCCTGCGGTGGCGCAGGCGGCCGAGGTCTGCACGCTGCAGGACCCGTCGGCGAGGCAGCAGGCGCCGCCGGCAGCGGCAGAGGTTGCGAGGCTGGCGGTGGGTCCGAAGGCGGTCTCGACGCCACTGGTGTTTCGGGCCTTGACCTGCAGGGTGTAGGTGGTGCCAGCCTGGAGTCCCAGGAGGGTCTTTGTTCCCCAAAGGGCGTCGGTCTGCCA
Organism: Phycisphaerae bacterium; assembly: GCA_046754505.1. Classification (GTDB taxonomy): domain Bacteria; phylum Planctomycetota; class Phycisphaerae; order UBA1845; family UTPLA1; genus JAPULF01. The sequence goes on from JBHHVX010000160.1 coordinate 2,207, forward strand.
GACCGCGGCTGCGGAGGGGTTGCCGGTGGCATCGACGAACTGGCCGTCCCAGGTGGGATCGGCGGGGCTGGTGGCGCTGACCTGGACCGCGAACACGGTGAACGAGGGATTGGTGGCCGGATCGACGTTGGCGTCGATGGACGAGGTGGTCGGGTTGGTCAGGATCGGCGCCCCGGGCACGGCGGCGAGGGTTCGCACAATCGCCGGGACCGAGAGCGGCGTTTCATTCAGGTTGGGCGAACTGTCGCGGGCCTTGACCCAATAGATGTATCCGGTATTGGGTGTCAGGCCGATGTCGGTATAGGTGGTGCTCAGTTGCCAGCCGCTGTCGGTGGCGCCGAAGTTCCCGTTACTCTGGAAGAAGTATTGGACGGGCGGGCTGTCGACGTCGAACACGGTGGTGCTGGTCATGGCGGCGGAGGTCTCGGTTATCGTGACGGGGAGGATGAACGACGGGGTCGGCGCCGGTGGCGTGGCGTCCCCGAACGGCGCCAGACATGTCCGTGAACTTCGATGCGCCGTGATCGAAGCGATCGAACTCGGATTGCAGTTGTTGAAGGTGTTGGCGCATTGCAATGGCGTATTCATGGTTGAGAAGACCTGGCTGTTGCAATGGAACCCGCCCCAGAGGTGGCCCAACTCGTGGGCGCTGAGGTCACCGGCGCAGCCGAGGCCGCCACAACAATCAGATTGTGACAGACAGAAGGCCTGGTTCGTGCAGATGCCGCCGATGGTCCAGGCGATACCGATGATGTTTCCGTTGATGTTCTTTCCGGTGAACAAGTGGGCCACGTCTCGCTGGATGGCGCCCTGGTTGGAGAGCCATTCGTTGCGGAACTGGTTCAGCAGTCCGAATGCATCCAAGGAGCTATAGGGATCGGGTTCGGAGGCTCGAGTGATGATGGTTGTGATCTGGTGGGTGATACCGACCTGGTTTTCGTATTCGGTATTCAAGAAGTTGATCACTGTATTGATTTGGGCTTCGGTGCCTGTCACGCCTCCGTGCGAATTGACGTATTCGACGTCGGCGTCGACGCCCAGTTCCGCGATGCACAGGGTCGGGCAGTTGCTGCCGGCGCCCCGGGGAGCGGGATTATTGATGGGGCCGCCGAGGGCGAGTGTTCCGCACTCACCGCCGTGCGGCACAATGTCCTCGGTGCGATAGACGACATACTGGTCGAGGGAAGCCCCGGCAACATGCTTTGCCAGCGGCTCAATGGCGTGGCGCGTGCCGTCCGGCCAAGTGACCAAGGCATCGAGACCCGTGTCGAGGAGAGACGCCGCGACGATCGCACCTTGCACTTCCTCAATTGAGCCACGCATCGTGCGGACCGGCCCCGGCTGGGTCGGGACCAGGGATCCGTCAGCGATCTGGACCAGGACCTGATACAAGGGTGAGCGAACGGAGTGTGGGGCGAGATTCAGCGTATAGACCTGTCCTTCGATGGGGACGACGATGCGGAACGGGACGCCGACCTGCTGGGGCACGTCGAGGGTGATGACGGTGCTCTGGACGAGGCCGATGGCGTTGTTGGCCTGGCCTGCCAGCGACGTGAGCAGTTGGTCGCGCGGCGCAGCGGTGGCGACACCGTCGCCGGCGTGGGCCACGGTGGACAGGGCCAAGACTGCGGCGGCCGAGCATGCCCATGCCGCCCTGCGGATTCTTGTTGGGCTGAAGACATTAGAAACAAACCGATCCATTGGGAAACTCCTTACGTTGGAACTATGGGTGACTGATACCATTCCTGTATGTCAAACGGCTACACGCCGCCTGAAATTCCCACGAGATTCATTCATTCGGCCGCCTCCTTGGTCGTCACGATCGCCTACGGGCAGCCGTTCAGGGCGCAGGCGATGAAATCCGCGATATCCAGGCCGTCCGTACGGCCATCGGCGTTCATGTCTGATCGGGCGATGCCGCCGGGAGGCGTCGTGTCCATGCTCAGAAGGGCGTCGACGAAACAGGCTGAATCGAGCCCAAGCTCGAACGCACCATTCCCATCGCAATCGCCGCCGACAGCCCCAGTGGGCGTCGTGGTGGTGCTGGCGGTCGGTCCCAGGACGGTTTCGATTCCGATCTGATTGCGGGCCTTGACGGCGAGCGCGTAGATCGTGCCGGGCAGGAGGCCCTGTACCGTCGTAACGCCCCACTCGGCGTCGGTGCGCCACACGGCCAGCGTGGCCGGATTCCCGGTGGTGTCGACGAAGCGGCCTTCCCACGCGGGATCGAACGGGCTGGTCGCGATGCACTGGGTCGCCATGCGTGTGACGGCGGGGTTCCCGTTCGGAGCGACGTCGAGGTCCAGCGTGGTCTGGGTCGGGTTGATCAGCAACGGGGCAGCCGGTATGGCGGCGAGGGTGCGGCCGGTCAGGGACGTTGACAGGGACGTCTCGTTCGGGGGCGTGGCGCTGTCGCGGGCCTTGACCCGGTAGGAGTAGGTCGTATCCGGTGCCAGGCCGACGTCGATGAATGTGCTGCCTGGTTGCCATCCGCTGTCGGTGGAGCCGGGCTGACCGCCGGCCTGGAAAAAGTATTCCACGGGCGGGCTGGCTGCATCAGCGGCGAGGGTCGAGGTCATCTCGACGGAGGCTGCGGTCTCGACAAGGGGCGTGACGATCGTCGGGGCTGGTGTCGGCGGATCGAAATCTGCCCCGGTGGGGATGACCCGGACGTCGTCGATATACCAGTCGTGGATCGATTGGTCGACGAGCGTGCGAAACCGCAGGCGGAACTGATCGTGCAGGGCGTCGGGCGCGGTGAGCGTATGCAAATGGGGAACGAATGCGATCTGGTTGGCGCCGTCCGACGTGATCGTGTTGAGGGTGACCCATGTTTGGTTGGCGGACCAGTATTCGACGACGAGTTGTCCGCCGGCGGGGACCCCACGGTGCTGGGTCTGGTATTGGATGTCGACCGGCCCGGCGCCGGCGAGGAGGATGAAGTTCGATCGTATCTCGTCGTCCTGAAACTCGCCCGGCCCGACGGCGTCGAGATTGAGGGCGTTCGGCGCGGAGGGTTCACCGATTCCGTTGGTCGTGATCAGGCCGCCGCTGTTGTAGGACCAGCGGGTCGTGTCGAGCGTGGTGGAGGCGAACGGCTCGATGAAGGGCAGGGGAGCGGGGGTCGCCAGCGGATCCAGGCAGAAGAGGATGGCGATTTTATAGTTGGAAATGGCGCTGATCGTGGCCGGCGAGAAGTTCGGAAGGCCGACCCCGCCGCATCCGCCGATTGCCGGGCACATGATGTTGCAGCCGGCGCCGGAGCAGTGAAACGCCCCCCAGTTATGGCCGAGTTCGTGGGCCGTCAGCGCGATTCGGCTGTTAAGATTGCTCGAGAACTGCGTCTGAGAGAGACCGTACGGCGTTGCCGCACAGACGCCGGGGATGGCGGCAAGCCCGATGGTCAGGCCACTCAGATTGATGCCGGTCATCAGGTGGGCGACGTCGCGAACAATGGCGGACTCGGGGGCGGTGTTCCACCTGTTAATGAACTCGCTGAGGAGGGCGTCTGCGGTGGTGCTCGTATAGACCTGCGTTGTTCGCACGACGATGGTGGTGATTTCGTAGGTGACGCCGACATCGCGCTGGTAGACCAGGTCGACGCCGTTCATGACATTCTCAACATCCGCCACGGTCGCCGTGACGGAGCTTCCGTTGAAGTCGCGGTAGAGCAGAAAGTCGGCGTCGATGGCGATCTCTGCGACCTGAAGGCCGGTGCCGCGCGGGGCGGGGTCGGTCGGCATCGCGCCCGGCGGCTCGATCGCGGTCACGCCACAGGTGACGTGGCGCGGTTCGATGACTGCGTTGCTCGGGAAGACGACGTGGGCCTGGGCGGTGGCGTTTGGGAGCAGGGTCGAGAGGGGTTGGACGTACCACAGGCGCCCGTCCTGGAGGTCGATGACGGCCGACAGTTGTCCGTCGATGAGCGAGGCGGCGGCGCGACTTCCGGGGATTTCGAGGCCCTTCGTGTCGAGCACGGTGCCCCGATAGGTCGTCGGGGCTGGCGGAACGACCTCGGTCAGGCCGGTGGGCCCCGCGACCCGGAGGCGGAAGCCGTCGGCCCGCAGCGAATGCGGTCGGAGATCAAGACTGTAGGATTGATTGTTGATGGGCACACTCGTTGAGAAAGCCCCGCCCGATCGAGGCGTCGGGGGCAGGATCTCAATCGCGTAGTCCGCAAGCATAGAATCAAGGGCGGCCGCGGTCGATCCAGACAATGGTGGTGCGCGCAGACCGGCGGCGCGTTGTGCGAAGACAGACTGCGCGCTCAGGCCGCAGGCGATGGCGGCGACAAGTATCAACAGACGATACGCCATCCAGTGCTCTCCCATCCCATGCACCGGTGGACCTTCAGGATTGTTGCAGCACCACGCATAGCCGTGGCGTCCGGCCGCCGGGCGCGTCCGGCTCGATGTTCGCAGGAATGGCGAACGGCGCACCCCCCGCTGATCACGCAGCGGCGACCTGTTTGACGAAACCGCTTCACATCTCCTTCGGCGCCCCATGGCGCGCCACGGCGATATAGAACGACCCCCCCCGTGCCCGAGGCGTCGTCGCGGCATGAGTCAGACAGCAACCCAATCTCGCGGCACGTCCACTCCACCCTGTCGGGACGTGCGTCCATATATGGTTGCCGAATGAGATGGGAAAGTCAAGTGCCAAATGGCCCGCAAGGCCCGAAAGTGGCGGATTGGACCCCGGTCCGGAAGCCTGGATCGCCGGGAGCGGGGTGCTTGGTCGATTATCTGACGCAATAGAGATTGAATCACCTCGGGCGGCGCGTCGCACCGCGGCGGAGCCGGAATAGGGCCTTATCGGCTCTCCGCGGTGATCCGTTTTCAGTCATCAGCTTTCAGTTATCGGTTTTATTGCCTCGAGCGGCTTGGATTTGGGCGGGTTTTGGGAATGTCTGGAAGGAGGTCGGATGCCCTTGATCCGGTCCCGCCCGACCGCACGGACCCTTACTGAAGAGTGCCGGGATTCCGGGAGTAGCATGAGCCATGGAGTTGTTATGTGCGGTGGCAGTGCGGCGTCACCCCATTCATCGGCTCCGTCGCCAACACCGCCGATCAAGAGCATATCCGCGACAGAACGTAGCGAACTATGGAGACGATCAACGTGGCGGGCTTCCGCGCCCCGAAATGCCCGTCAGGTCATCAGCAGCCATAGGGATGCGATCCCTTTCGACGGTGCGCAGCCTCGGCCGCCGCGGACGGCGACACCGTCGGCAACCCTTGACATCCGGCGCCGCACGGCTTCTAATCACCGGCAACGCACCCGGCGCAGGGGCCGTAGCTCAGTTGGGAGAGCGCTTGCATGGCATGCAAGAGGTCGAGGGTTCGACCCCCTTCGGCTCCATTA
>JBHHVX010000161.1:0-7533 GCA_046754505.1 Phycisphaerae bacterium
TCGAGCGCGAAGTCCTTGGTCTTCGATCGGCTGGCGATCTCGTTCTGGCCACCCTGTTCGACCGCCTTGCGGAGGGCGTCTTTGACGGCGCCATCCCGGCCGATCCCGTGGCCCTTGACCTTGATCGTCACGATGTCCTGGCCGACCGCCGCGAGCGGCACAACCAAGGCGATCGCGAATGCCGTAGTGCAAATCGTTTGTCGATAGGCTCGTCTCATCGCGAATCTCCCGAATTCGGGTGCGTAGAGGGATTCCCGCGTCGGCACGCGCCGACTCGCTGGGGGTGATTCTGCGATAGGGGATCGTAGTGGTCAAGCGGCCGATCACGCGGTCCGGCGACAAATACCGATCGCCGGACCGCGCGAGGCCGTGACTCAGTCGAACGTGCTAGGAATTGTCATTGTCGTTGTCGTTGCCAAAGTCGCCGTCGCCGTCGTTCCCATTGTCGTTGCCAAAGTCGTCGTCGTTGTTGTCGTCTTGATTGCCGTCAAATCCGTCGTGATGACCCTGGCCGCCGCCCGGTCCGCCGATCTGAATGTTGTTCGGGAAGTCGATCTGCGTCAGGGCATCCAGCACACTGTTGAGCAATGCCGGATCCACGTTGAAATTACACCCGACCGGCTGAAACGCGCTTGCGAACAGGATCGCAGCGGCACCGGCCATTACGGCCTTCTTTCGCTTGACGTAGAGCTTAAACATAGGGATACACCTTTCCTTAGCCTGTAACGGGGGAACACAAGCCGATGCGAGGTGCGACCCTACCAGAGCCGCTCGGCATCCGAAGTATAAGGTGCGGCCAAGTGGGAGGCAAACCGAACTCGCCCCCGCGATAGGAACATCGCGCTATCGGACCGGCATCGCTCGTCACGACCGCAGGAACACCCGTCATATCGCCCGTGACGCCGCGGAATCGCATCCTTTGCGCGGACACAGCCGAGTCCGAAGCCAATGAAGCCGCACGGATCATCCGTGCGCCCCGTGTCTCCGAGGATGACGCCGAGGGCCGCGAACCGATGGACGCGATGTGGTGATTCTGTGATGCGTGTGATGGAAGAGATTGACTGGCCGTTCGCGCGGTTCGGCGACGGGGGTGATTCGCCGAACCGCGCGAAGAGATTCGTTCAGATGTCAGACTCAGGCACGGACCATTACGCGTCGGGGCCGGGGTCGTTCGGGTCGCCGGCGGCATCGGGGGCATGTCCGGGGTCATGGAAGCCGTTCGGATCTTCGAACGGTCCGGCGCTCGGTCCCATTGGAGGTCGGCCACCGGGGAAGCCTCCGTCGTTGAAGCCGGGGCCGAACGGAGGTGGACCGAAGTACTGTTGGTCACCGGGGCCACCGGCCTGCGACAGGGCGTCGACGACGCTGCTGAGCACCTGGGGGTCGACGCTGAGATTGCACGAGACCGGCTGGAACGCACTGGCGACCAGCACGGCAGAAACGGCGGCAACGACGGCCCTCTTGCGCTTGACATAGAGCTTGAACATTCGGCTTTTCCTTTCCTGACTCCTGTTTGGTGAACACAAGCCGTTGCGAGGTGCGGTCCTCCCAGAGCCGCTCGGCAAGACAAGGATAAGATTCAGCAAGAGGTAAAGCCACTCGACTTTCCGATGCCGCTGCTCCGGTCCTATCGGACCAATGGTGTTTGTCACTGGGGCCGGAGCCGCTAGAATGCCGCCGACGACTTCGCGGAGGATGAGCCATGCCACTTGATGAAATAGAGTTCGATGCCGAAGAGACCATGGAAAAAGCGGTCGAGTTCCTGAAACAGGAATATCGCCGCGTCCGCACCGGACGAGCCTCACCCGGCTTGGTCGATCATGTCAAAGTCGTGGTGGCGGCGTACGGCGATGCACCGATGGAACTGAAGGCGCTCGCCACGGTGGCCACACCCGATGCAACGATGCTGCTCGTCAAGCCATTCGATCCGAGCACGCTCAAGGACATCGAGCGGGCGCTTCAGGAAGCCGGCCTCGGCATCAATCCGCAGAACGATGGAAAGGTGATCCGGCTGCCCGTGCCGCCGCTCTCCGGCGAGCGCCGACAACAGATCGCCGCGCAAGTCAAGAGGTCGGCCGAGCAGCAAAAAGTCGTGCTGCGGAACACCCGTCGGGAGGCCATTCACAAGATCGACACAGAGAAGAAGGCGGGAGACCTGCCCGAAGATGATGCCAAGCGCGGCCACGACGAAATGGACAAGTTGACGAAAAAGTACGAGGGAATGCTCGACGACCTCATGACTTCGAAGACAAAAGAAGTCACGGAACTGTAGGGCCCGGCAGGGTCCGGACCTCGGCCCACCAGCCGCCGCGGACACGCCATGCTTGGCGTGCTACGCGCTGTTCCCGATTTCAGCGGCGATCCGCTCCTCGAGCAGCAGAAGATTCATATCACCGGCGAGCTTGACCAGCCGGATCATGTTCTCAACCGTCGCGACCTCCTCAACCTGCTCGTCGATGAACCACTTGAGGAAGCTCTGCGTCGCATGATCGTTGTCACGGGCGGCCTGATCGGCGATCCGGTTGACCTGGTCCGTCACGTCGGTCTCGCTCTTAAGGGCCGTATCGAGAATCTCCGGCACCGAGGAGAACCGGCTCTTGGGCTTCGGGATCGAGCCGAGCGTGATCTCCCGGCCGACGTCCTGAAGGTATTTGGCGAACTTCATCGCGTGGGCGCGCTCTTCCTCCGCCTGCCCCAGAAACCGCCCGGACAGCTTCATCAGCCCCATGGCCTCGAAGCTGAACGCCATGGCCAGGTAGTCGTGGGCCGCGATCATCTCGTTGGTCACCTGCTCATTGAGCAGCTTGTACGCCTCATCGGATACGGACATCTCCAATCACCTCATCTGTCTTGTTTGACCTTGTTTGTGGAGAGCGCGTTGCATCGCCCCAGCCCGCGGGATCATAGTCGGCCGCCACGTCCAATCAAGGGATCATCGAGCGTTGCGGATCGAATCTCGCGCACTTTCGATTCCGCCGAAGAGACCGAGTCTCAATTCGCGGGCGCGCGACCCTCCCGGCCGGTCCGATAGACATGCACGCGGCGTTGCAGCAGTTGGCCTATCCGACCCCAAAGTCGGTGTTCTTCCAGAGGACGTCGATGTTCGGCTCGTCGTCCAGCGCGGCGTATTCCTCTCGAAACCACGACTTGATATCCTCATCGATCAAACCGCCGCTGAGCCGGTTTTCGGTGAAGAGATTCACAATGCCGTACCGGAACTCTCGAAGCATCAGGTCGATGTCGCGGCGAACGATTTCCCGCGTCTGGCCGCGGAAACCAATCATCAGGCAGATCGCATCGGTCGCCGCGGCCACGTCGTCCACCGATCGCCAGTGCATCGACTTGTTCAACACACCGTTGCGCAGATCGTCGTCAAACGTCTCCACACCCAAAAACAGGTGCGTGTCGACCTCAAAGAAACGGCGGGCGGCCTCATAGTCCTTGCGGTAGGACCAGTAGGACTCCGTGAAAAACTGCGTGATGCCACGCGACTTCATCAGGTCGCGGATCTGCGAGCGGATGGCGACGGGCAGTTCCTGGACCGAACCGCTGTTGACGACCTGCAGCCGGCCGAACTCGCCCGTGATCTTCGCCAGTTCCTCGTCGGCAACCCGTCGGATCAACGACGGATCGCTCGTGTTGTCGTCGATATAGTCGCAAAAGGAACAGCGGCCCCAGACGCACGGCCGGCCTCGCAGCAACACCACCTCTCGCGGGAGCGAGCCTCGGTCGTATCTCGCGTATCTGACCAGTTTCCCCGAACTCACTGGTGGTCTCCGATGTTCGCGGCCGCCAGGAGCGGGGCCGGCGGACGATTCGTCCGAGAAAAATGGGCCGCTCCGGTTCGTCTTTCCGGAAAATGGCCCGGGTTCGCACATATCCGCCCTTGCCGCCTGCTGGTGGCGGCGTAGACTCTGTTAGTGGATGTCGACATCCGGAAAGGCCCCCGCGACGAGTCTATCGGCGCCGACAGCCTGCCTCGCACAGCGTTCCTATTGGAGTCTGACCATGTCCCAGTCACGCTTGTCCCATTGTCTTGCAAGCCGCGCGTTTTCCATCACCGCTGCCGTACTGTGTCTGGTGGTCCTGACCACCGGCTGTAACACGGCTCTCACCCCCGGAACCCCCGGAGGACGGAGCAGTGGTGCCGCCCCCGGCCCCGCAGCGGACGGATTGCCCCTGCCGGAGGGGCTGACGGCTCCGGACCTGGCTCCGGCCGCCGACGGCGAAGCCGCCGCCGTGCGGGAGATCGAGGAGGCCGACGTCGTCAAGGTCGTCGGTGACAAGATATACCTTCTCAACCGCCACAAAGGGCTGATTATCGTCGACGTCGCCGATCCCGACCACCCTCGGATGGTCGGCTCGACCGTACTCCGCGGCAGGCCGATCGAGATGTTCGTCGTGGGCACACGCGCCCTGGTCGTGCTCAACTCGGACTTCGGCTACATCGCGTTCGAGGGCAACGATATGGTCGGCCGACCGGTCGAACGCAGCATCGCGCCGCCCGATTTCGAGGGCAGCCGTGTCGCGATTGTCGACATCGGGGACGCCACCCAGCCGGCCGTTCTCAGCAAGATCAATCTCGCCGGTTTCGCGTCCCAGAGCCGACGCGTCGGCGACATTCTCTACATCGCCGGGCAGAACCTCCCCTCATCCTTCGGCACGCCCTCCGACGGAGACGGGTCCGGCGCGCCAGACAGCTTCTATGATCAGGAACGCGGCTTTGTCGCGTCGATCAGCGTGGCCGATCCGACCGACATCCAGCCGGTGGATCGCAAGGCGTTCCGCGGCGGCTCGGTTGCAATGCACGTCTCAACCGAGGCGATCTTTGCGGCCAGCCGCTTTTTCGATTCGGACCGAGGCGAAGCCCTCACGCGCGTGCAATACGTGGACATCACCGATCCGGCCGGGACCATCGCGATCCGCGGCAGCGTCGATGTGCCCGGTCACATTAGCAACCGTTTTTTCATGGATGACTTCGAGGGGACGTTCCGCATCGCGACCGAGTCCGGCGGGTTCGGCTTCCGCGAGGTCCGCCTGTTCACCTATGACATCGCCGATCCCAACATTATCACACCACTCGGCAGCGTCGACATCATCCGCGACGAGTCACTCCGGGCGGTCCGCTTCGACGGCCCTCGGGCCTATGCCGTCACGTTTCTGCAGGTGGATCCTTTGTTCGTGATCGACCTGTCCGACCCGACGGCTCCGGCCGTGACCGGCGAGCTCGAGGTGCCCGGTTTTTCGACCCATATCGAACCTCGCGGAGACCGGTTGATCGCGATCGGGATCGATGACACCGACGGCCGCCGCCCGGCCGTGGCCTACTACGACGTGTCCAACACGCGTAGCCCGACGTCCCTCGGGCGCGTCGTGCTCGGACCGCCGATGAGCTTTACGGAATCCGACGCGGTCTATGATGAAAAGGCCTTCAAGATCATCGACGCGCTTGGGCTGATCGTCATACCGTTCTCACACGTGGACTACTCCATGCCCGTTGACATGCCGCCGCCGGACGGACCGCCGGTTCCGCCCATGCCGGTTGGCGGCGGCGCCGGCGCACCCGGCATCGTGGCGGGTGAGCCGTTCGTGCGTTCCCGGGTCCGATGCGTGAACGCGGTTCAACTCGTCGATTTCAGCGACACCGAGTTGATCCAGCGCGGGTGGTTTGACACGCGAGCCCGAGTTCAGCGGGTCGGTGTCGTGGGCGACCGCGTCTTCGCCATCTCGCAGGCCAGTGTCGAAACCGTCGATATCTCCGACCGTGACGCGCCCGTCCTCGCGGGCGAGGCGCCGTTCTTCGGCCCGGACGAGGCACCGTTCTTTGACACGGGCTGTGGGCCGGTGTTCATCGATGGCCCTCCGGACTTCGTGCCGATCGACCAGATACTACAAATGACCGTGGGCGAACTTCTGGCGCGAGTCCTGCGCGACGGCGGCATGTGCGGCACCGTCGCGGCCCTGCCGATGATGTCGCTCGTTGTCGGCCTGACGTTTATGTCCTGTGGCGCGCGCCGTCGGAGACGCCCGACGTCTCGGCGTCGAAACGTTCGATCTCGACGATAGACTTGATAGTGGCTCGATCGCGGCCGTGATAGGTAACGCGTGCGCTCGCCTGATCAGGCCGCGTCTGATCAGAGCCGTCCTTGACACGAGGTGTCAAGGACGGCTCTGATTGGGTGCTGTTCGCACACCCCTTCAAGGCGTCTTGCCGCGCCTCCGGGCAGCCTCCAGATGCTCTCTCAGCTCTTTGGAGCGTTCCGCCCAGAACGCAATCTGCTGCTCACGCGTCATCCCGTCCAGCTTCTCCTGGAGGATCCGGGCGCCGCGGCGCTTCATCTCAACGCAATCAAGGCTCTTTCTTTTCATATCAATCCTACCATTCGCGTGCCGCCTCGCCGGTTCCCAACCGATGCTATGATACATCGAGGCCGGGAAGCGTTCGGTGTTGAAACGCGGTTCAGGGGCCGGCTCGGGCGCTCGAAACCTTGCGCCCGCCCCCGGCCGTCTGGAGCGATCGGTGAAGGTCTTGCTTGCCAATCCGCGCGGGTTCTGTGCGGGCGTGGATCGCGCGGTCAAGATCGTGGAGTTGGCGCTGGAGGTGTTCGGAGCGCCGGTATATGTGCGGCGTGAAATCGTCCACAACAGCCATGTGGTCGGAGCACTTCGGCAGAAGGGGGCGGTCTTCGTCGAAGAATTGGACGACGTCCCCGCCGGGGCCGTGGCCGTGCTGAGCGCCCACGGCGTATCACCCGTCGTTTTTGAACAGGCGCGGCGGCGGGCGCTGCGGCTGATCGATGCGACGTGCCCGCTGGTGACCAAGGTTCACCTCGAGGTCCATCGGTTCGTCAAGCAGGGCTATCACATCATCCTGATCGGCCACACGGGGCACGACGAGGTCGTCGGCACGATGGGGGAGTCGCCGGAGAACATTACGCTTGTCGAAAACGTCGAACAGGCCCGCACTGCCCCGGTGCCGCCCCACTGCAAACTGATGGTCCTGACACAAACGACGTTGAGCCTGGATGACACGGCGGCGATCCTGGCGGCGCTGCGCGAGCGGTTCCCCGCCCTCGAACTGCCGCCGACCGACGACATCTGTTATGCCACGCAGAACCGGCAGGACGCGGTCAAGGAGATGGTCGACCGCGACATCGACGTGCTCCTCGTCGTCGGCTCGCAGAATTCGAGCAACGCCGCACGCCTCGTGGAGGTGAGCGAGTCGAGGGACCGGCGCGGCTACCTCATCGACGGTCCCGACGACATCGATCCGACCTGGCTCCAGGGGGTCGGCCGGGTGGGGGTCACGGCCGGAGCGAGCACGCCGGAGGGGGTCGTACAGGCCGTGCTGGACCGGCTGCGGACGTTGGGGGCCACGTCGGTCAAGCCTTGCACGACCGCCGAGGAGGACACGGTCTTCCAGCTTCCGATCCTGCTGCGAGAGGCCGTCGCGGAGCGGGATTCGGATGCACGACAGTTCAGGCGGACTCGATGAGCGGCTGTAGCGTCGGCCCTCCCGTAGCAAGGCAGGCA
>JBHHVX010000162.1:0-7513 GCA_046754505.1 Phycisphaerae bacterium
GCCGCTGGAACGAGAATCCCTGCCGCTGGAACGAGAATCCCTTCTCGTTCCCGCCTCCCACAGGAGTCCCTTCCTGTCTCCCCGATGGCAGTCCCCATTGAACTGTGACATGGGAAGGATTCCCATTCGGCTCGGACCGAGAAGGGAATCTCGGTCCAGCACGCAGCACTCGTCGCCGCCGCATCGCCTACCATACCGGTGATGCCCGACGACCCGACACCGCCGCAGCTTCCGCCCGCCGCACTCCCCGAGGTGACTGGCTATTGCTGGCAATGCGGCTATGACCTCCGGGGTCTGGCTGAGCCTCGCTGCCCCGAGTGCGGCTTCCGCTTCGACCTCGATGCGGTTCGTGACCTGAACCAGGGCTGGTGCCTGGATCGCCTCCATGGGCTTCGCAACGCCACGCTGCTCCTGGCCGCTGCCTGCACCGGTCTGCTTATCTCCGTGTTGGCCCCGGCGGCGCCCTTCTGTTTCCTCTGGCTGCTCGCCGTGCCGGTGGCCGTGAGCGCCGTTCGCGCGATCGACGCCTATCTGACGGGATGGCGCGGACGATGGCCGTCGCGACGGGCCGCCACCCCGCACTTGGGCAGGACCTTCGGTTCGGCACAAAGCGTTGTGGAGCTGGCCTTGGTCGCCGCCGCCGCCGCCCTGCTGATGTGGGGAAACTGGTTCCTGTTCCGCCTCGGGCTCCTGCTGGCTGGCATCTTCCTCGCCGGCGCCGAGCTTCAGTCATTCGCCCAGGGAAAACGGCGACACAAGACCTCCGGCGCCCCGGACGATCTGCTCCGCTCGATCGCTCTCAGCCACGGCGTCACCGTCATCCTCCTGATAGCCGCCGCCGTAGGCCTCCCGCTCCTCCTCGCGCTCGGGCGGTAGCACGGTCCGCCGAGTCCATCCATCCCTCTCCATCAAATGGAGCTGCATCGATGAAGTTTTCCGGAGCCAACGTCCCCAAGAGCGAGAATGGCCCCGCGTCGAACGGGGTGCCCAGGAAAGTCGGCCACGGCGGTGCGGCAAACGCCGGGGCACTGGCGGAAAACCGAAAACCGAAAGCCGAAAGTCCGTTTCCCACCCCCAGAGGGGATGGGGCACCCGGCGGGGCACTTCGCGCCCCCGGATTGATCGTCCGGCGCCGGTCGGGCATAATGTTCGTGTTGCGCTATCATGTGTCGTTGTCGGGAATGGCTGAATGGCCCGCATAGCACGGTTCGGGTGCCGGCCCCCGGAGAAGCGGGTGATCGTTCGTGAAATCGCAGCAGACGATCGAATCGCCGACGGAACTCCGCGGCCGGGGCCTGTTCACCGGCGAAGACGTCATCGTACGTCTCAAGCCGGCCGAGGAGGACTCCGGAGTCGTCTTCGTCTGCAACGGAGGCTCCTCCGTCATCCGCATCCCCGCCCATGTTGCCAATATCACCAAGCGGGCCCGCCGATCCTCCCTGCGTAACGGCACCTTGTCGATCGAAACGGTCGAGCACTGCCTCGCCGCCCTGCATGGTCTGGGCATCAACAACGTCGAGATCGAACTCGACGGCGGCGAGTTGCCGGGTGGGGATGGAAGCGCGGCGGACTTCGTCCAGGCGATCCGGGAGGCGGGCATCCGCAAGCAATCGCGGGCCTGCCGTCCCATCGTGATTCGAGAGACCATTCGCGTCGCGGACGGCGATGCCGAACTAATCGCCGTTCCCAGCAGCTCGGACGACCTGAACATCCTCTACGATCTCGACTACGGGCCGGAAGGCCGGCTGCCCCGACAGATCTATGCCATTCGTCTCTCGGCGGAACGTTTTTGCGAGGAGATCGCACCGGCACGCACCTATCTGTTTGAGGATGAGGCCCGGCAATTCCGGGAGGCCGGACTCGGCACGCACCTGACCTACGCCGACATCGTCGTGATCGGTCCCAACGGCGTGATCGAGAACGACTTCCGCTTTCCCAACGAGTGCGTGCGGCACAAGATCCTCGACCTGATCGGCGACCTCTATCTCGCCGGATGCCCGGTCTACGGCAAGATCATTGCCTACAAGAGCGGCCATGCCCTGAACCATGAGCTGGTGCGGCGCCTGGTCGAGTCGGCCGAGCGGGAGGCCCAGGCGGCCCGGCTTTCCAACGAACCGACGTTCGACGCCCGCCAACTCCGATCGATCCTGCCCCACCGCTATCCGTTCTTGATGGTGGATCGGGTCGTCGAGATCGATGGCGACCGGCGCGCCGTGGGCATCAAGAATGTGTCCATCAACGAGCCTTATTTCCAGGGCCACTATCCGAGCCAGCCGATCATGCCGGGCGTCCTGATCATCGAGGCCATGGCCCAATTGGCCGGGATTCTGTTGTCGCAGAAACTGGAGCACACCGGCAAGGTTGCGGTGCTGCTCTCGATGGATCACGTAAAGTTTCGCCGGCCGGTTGTTCCCGGCGATCAACTGGTTCTGGAAGCGGACACCCTCAGGGTGAGGGCCAGGACGGGGCACGTTCGATGCCGAGCCAGGGTCGCCGGCGCGATCGTGTCCCAGGCGGAGATCAAGTTTATGATGGTCGATGCCGAGCCGCTGTAACAGGCGGAGCCGGGCGCTGGTCGGCGCCCCGCAATCGAATCGATCATCCGCACGCAGGATAGAGCTGTCTATGCCAGACATCGCATCGGGAGCCACGGTCGACCCTAGAGCGGAACTCGCCGACGACGTCGTCGTCGGACCGGGCTGCTACATCGGCCCACGGGTCCGCATCGGCGCCGGCTGCCGACTGATCGCGAACGTGACCGTCCTCGGAAAGACGGAGATCGGCACGGGAAACACCTTCTATCCCTCCTCCGTCATCGGGGCCGCGCCGCAGGACCTCAAGTACAAGGGCAGCGCTACCCGCCTGGCCATCGGAAATGACAACATCTTCCGCGAGGGCGTCACTGCCCACACCGGCACCGAGCTGGGCGGCGGCGTCACCGACGTCGGCGACCACAACCAGTTCCAGGTCGGAACGCACCTGGCACATGACGTCCACGTCGGAAGCCACTGCGTCCTGTCAAACTCGGTCCAGATCGCCGGCCACGTCCGGATCGAAGACCACGTCAACATCAGCGGCCTCGTCGGCGTGCAGCAATTCGTCACGGTCGGTCAATACTGTTTCGTCACGGGCGCGTCCCGCTGCACGACCGATACGCCTCCGTATCTGATCTTCGGCGGCTATGGCGGGACGGTCATGGGTGTCAACATCAAGGGACTCGGTCGATGGGGCTTCGACGAGCCGGTCATCCAGCAGCTTCGCAACCTCTGCAAGCGGCTCTTTCCGCGAAAGGAGCAGCCCATGGCCGCCTTCGGGCTGCGCGGGCTTTATCATTCCGTCTTCACCCGAAATCGCGACAAGAACGGGATGCCCAGCCTCATCCGCAGGCTCCGCGAGGCCGAGTCCAACGGACCGCTCAACGAGCACTGCCAATACCTGATCGACTTCCTGAAACGCTCGGTCAGCAGCGGCGTGCACGGACGCTACCTCGAATCCCGCCGGCGCGATGACAGCACCCTTCGGCCCGCGTTCTACCACGGGAGCGCCACCCGGTGACAGGCAAGCTCACGCGTGTAGCGGTGGTCGGCGTCGGGCACATGGGCAGGCACCACGCCCGCATTTATCACGACCTGCCCGCCACGGACCTGGTCGCCATCGTCGATCGAGACGCCGGTCTTGCCGCCGAATGGGCACAGCGCTATGACACGAGAGCGATCTCCGATATCGCTGATCTGCCCGCCGACGTGAAGGCCGTCAGCGTGGCCGTGCCGACGGTCCACCATGTGCAAGTCGCCGAGCCGCTCCTCGAACGCGGCATCGCCGTCCTCGTCGAGAAGCCCCTGGCCGCCACCGTAACCGACGCCGAACGGCTCCTGGCCTGCGCCCGCGCGAACGGCGCCCTCCTTTCGGTCGGACACACCGAGCGATTCAATCCCGTCGTCCGCGCGATGCAGCGCCTGCAAATCACCCCGCGATACATCGAATCCACGCGCGTCAGTCCGTTCAGCTTTCGGTCGGCCGACATCGGCGTCGTGTCAGACATGATGATCCACGATCTGGACATCGTGCTGCACCTGGTGCAATCGCCCGTGGCGCGGGTGGATGCCGTCGGCGTGAGTGTCCTGGCCCGATATGAGGACGTCGCCAGCGCCCGCGTGTTGTTCGAAAACGGCGCCGTGGCAAACTTCAACGCCTCGCGGCTGGCGCTGAAAACCGACCGGCGCCTGCGCGTCTTCAGCGAGACGGCCTATCTGTCTATCGACTATCAACGCAAGACCGGCACGGCGATCACCAAGGACGCCAATCTCGACATTCTGTCCCTGGCGAAGGACGGCCGCCTCGACGACATCTCCCAATTGACGGGTGCGGACTTCGGATCGATGGTCCAGGTTGAGCCTCTTCAGGTCGACGACGTCGAACCGCTCCGCGCCGAACTCGAGGGCTTCATCGAAAGCGTCCGCTCCGGAACCCGCCCGGCCGTCAGCGCCGAAGACGGTGTCGCCGCCGTCCGACTCGCCGCCGACATCGTCGCCTCTCTGCGGAACCATCGCTGGCGCGACTGATCGGATCTCGGCTCGACGACCATAAGAACGACGGCCGCAAGGCGCCAGGCCTCGCAGCCGTCGTGTCTCAACACCCCCACGGGGAGTCGAACCCCGGTCTCCAGGATGAGAACCTGATATCCTAGGCCACTAGACGATGGGGGCCGGATACGCCCGTCGCCGAAGCCGGCAGCGGACGAGACTCAAGAGAGACCGGACAATATAGGCCATCCCCCTTAGGGCTTCCAGACCCTTTTTCCGCCGCATGAACGAGCCGGCAGAGCCCTTCGAGGTGGGCATCCGGGGGCCTCCCGCATCACTCAGAGGGTGTTTGAAGAGCCTTCTCAGAGTGATCCGCTTGCCGGTCACGCTCGCCGCGGGGAAGGAACGCCCACGCTCGGCGACCGAATCTCGCGTCAGACCCCGGGGCGGTGCGTGTACCGCTTACAATGTGTTCCACGATGATCACGTCGCGATCGTGAACAACCGAATGCCGCCGGAGGTGGGTTATGCGTTTCACCAATACAGCCCGAAAACAGAGAATGATACTTGCCAGAGCCGACCAGCTCCTGGCTCGTTGGCGATTCGCCGCCTCGGTCCACGGACGACTCTGGGTGCAGCCCGTGAGTCGGCTGCTGTCGGCGGCGGAGTTGGTCACCTTCCTTAAACGGATTCAGCGAGCGGATTCGTCCGTTCGGTTTCGAGAAGTCGTATTCGATCTGAGCGAAGTCGAGACCATCGGGCCCCAGTGGACCCTGGTGCTGGCTCTGCTCGTGGACTTTGCGCGGCGCGTGGAGGCCCGGTGCAAGGTCGTCTCGCTTCACGGACAGCCCGCAGCAGCCGCTGCTTTGTATCGGCGGAATCGGGAGTTGATGTCTCTGATCGACTTCAGCGATCGCGCCGCATGAGCCGCTGCAACGAGAGGCCGTACCCGCGGCAATGAGAATCCCTTCCCGCTGGAACGAGAATCCCTTTTCGTTCCCGTATCCCACAGGAGTCTCTTCCTGTTCCCCCGGTAGCAGTCCCCATCGGACTGTGACATCGGAAGGATTCCCATTGGGTTGGGAACGAGCAGGGCTTCTCGGTCCAGCGAGCCTGCGGGTTCTGTTTTCGAAGCAGCATGGGTGCCAACACACAGCATGGGCGCCAATACAACGACGTCCGTCAATCATGGGCGCGTTGAGATGATGCCGCGGGCCTTTCCGCGGATGCAAGCGTTTCTCGCCATCGCCGAGCCTCATCCGGCCGAGCCGACTGCTCGTAGAGCCGGATCAACGTCTTCATCGCCGTCCGCGTGTGGACGTGGGCCTCGCCGAGCGTCTTCCGCAATGTGGCAACGCTCCGGAGCAGCTCCGCCTCCGACTCATCAAACCGCTTCAACGTCGTGAGCGTGTCCGCATGGTTCAGGTGAAAGACGGCCGGAGTCCAGTGGTTTGTGCCAAAAGTCCGTTCGGCGGCCTCGGTCACCTCTCGCTGGATGCGCTCAGCGTGCTCGAACCGGGACTGCTGGTTGAGCAGGGTACCCAGGTTGTTCATGGCGATCAGGGTGCTTGGAGTGTCCGGTCCCTGCACCCGCCGCAGGATGTCGACCGACCGCCGCACAATCCGTTCCGCTTCGTCGAGTTTGCCCTCTGCCTGCAGGCACGCGGACAGATTGCTCATCGTCAGCAGCGTATGCGGGTGCTCTTCGCCAAGGATCTTTCGCCGGCCCGCGAGGGCCTCCCGCAACATCGCCTCGGCCTCTTCCAGATGGCCGCGTTGTTGCAGAAGGTGGCCCAGGCTGTTCCTCGTGGACAGCGTTGCGGGATGGTCCACACCCATGACGCGAACGCAAAGGTCGAGATTATGTCGCATGAGGCGCTCCGCTTCTTCCAGGCGGCCCCGCGCTGACAGCAGCAGTGCCAGATTCGCTTCGGTCACGAGCGTCTGCGGATGGTCCGCGCCCCAAGCCGTGGTCTCCCCCTCGTAGGCCTCCCGCAGGAGGCGCTCGGCCTCTTCAAAATCACCACGGGCCTGAGTCAGGGTACCGAGATTGTTCAAGACCTGGAGTGTTTCTGCGCTCTTTGCGCCATGGGCCCGTCGCCGTACCGCCAACACCTCACGAAAGAGCCGTTCGGCCTCCTCCAGGTCGTTGCGGTTTTTCAGCACGACCGCCAGGCTCACGGCGATGAGAAGCGTCTGATCGTGATCCGCGCCGAGCGCGGAGCGGGCGGTGCCAAGAGCGTCGCGCAAAATCGACTCGGCCTCTTCCAGACGACCCTGATGCCAGCGGAGTTCGCCCAGGTTGCGACGCGCCGCCAGCGTGGCGGCGTGCGCGTCTCCGTATTCGGCATGGGCGAGGTCGCCCGCCCGCCGGAGATGGATGTCTGCCGAGTCGTACGCCGCGATGTTGGCGTACGTCGTTCCGATGATCGCGTGCAGTTCCAGTGCGGCACGCGGCTGGTCCGGCAACTCCCTGTCCACGCGTGCGGAAGCCTCATCGAGCACCTCCCGAAGGAGCGAGACGTCGCGTCCGCGTGCCCTATCAGGGTCTGTTCGGCGGCTACACGCTGACCGTCAGTGCGGGGCAGAACCCGACGCCTGCCCCGCGGCCGCGTCCCCTGCCGGAACCCGACCCGTCACCGGCTCCCTACCCTGACCCGGACCCCCAGCCGTTGCCGCCAGACGTCGACGTCTTCTGCGGCACCACGGCGCCGATTCCGATGCTGGCCCTCGCGGCCGGCTTGATCGGTCTCGGTTCGCTGAATCGCCGTCACCGGAGTGTTCGTCTGCAAGAACGCACACAATTGTCGTGATCTCCATCGACAGCGTCCATTGGGACCCTGGCAAAATCGAATCCCCGCCCCGGCACGCCCGGCGGCGGGGATTCGCATCTGGCGGTTACAGAGACAAGAGACGATATGCACAGCCTGCACCGATCACGCCGCGATCACGTTTCGTACCGTATCCGCCCGTGCCGCGTCGATCGCGAG
>JBHHVX010000163.1:0-7410 GCA_046754505.1 Phycisphaerae bacterium
AACTGATAACTGACAACTGACAACTGATAACTTTCCCCTCACTGCACAATCCCCTTCGTCAGCCGCATGAACGCCGTCTCCAGGTTCACCGGTTCCTCCGCGATCTCGCGAAGCGGGAGATCCGCAGCGATCAGGGCGCGGGCGAGGAACGAGAAGTCCTGGGTCTCCCCCTTCAGCTCCACGACGAGCTTGCCATCCTCGGACTCCACCCGGACGACCCCGTCGAGTTGCTGGAGCACGTCCGCCGCGCGGTCCTGTCCGTGTAGAAGACGGATGTCGACACGCGTGCCGCCACGCGTCCGGCGAATGATCTCATCGAGCGGTCCGTGAAACAGCAGTTCGCCCCGCTCGATAACGCCGATCGTCGTGCACAGCTCCGCAAGCTCGTGGAGGATGTGTGAGCTGATGATGATGGTCTTGCCCATGCGTCGCAGCTCTTTGAGCAGCTCGCGCATTTCGATCCGGGCGCGGGGGTCGAGGCCGCTCGCCGGTTCGTCCAGCAGCAGGACCCTGGGGTCGTGAAGGAGGACCCGGGCGACGCTGAGACGCTGCTGCATGCCGCGTGAAAGGGAATCGACAAAGGCGTCGCGCTTGTAGGCAAGGTCGGTCAGTTCGAGCACATCGCCGACGACGCGTTTGCGCTGGTCGCCGTTGATGTTGTAGGCCGCGGCAAAGAACTCGAGGTACTCCTGAACGACCATGTCCTCGTAGGCGCCGAAGAAGTCCGGCACATAGCCGATCAGCGGACGGATCAGCCGCGACTCATAGCCGACGGTGTGTCCGCAGACCTTGGCCTCGCCCCAGGTCGGCTGGAGGAGCGTCGCGAGGATGCGGATCGTCGTCGTCTTGCCGGCGCCGTTCGGTCCGATGTAGCCGAAGCACTCGCCTTCCTCGATGTCCAGATGCAGACCGTTCAAGGCCACGAGCTTGCCATAGCGTTTTGTCAGATTGATCGTCTGGATGATCACGTTGCGTACTCGACGTTTTCGATCACCGCCGCTCCACCGGAATGACGAAGCGGTACAGGGTCAGGGCCTTCGACGGCCGGAGCGGACGCTCATCTACGTTCAGCGTCATCGGGGACGGCTGGTTCGAGTATCCGATCAGGATGGCCGTGCCGGGCGTCAACTGATGCATGCAGCCCAGGGGCCGACCGTGGGTTCGCAGCAGCCGGATCGCCGTGGAGCCGACCTTCCCCGAATCCTCCATGAGATCAAAGGCCGACAGCAACAGAAGCGCAAACTCGTGCTGCTCCGCCGTGAGTTTCTCTCGGGGCAAATCGCGCGTCCCCAGTCTTAGGCGATCCGCCGACACGGGCTTGACGGCCCCGACCTGCCAGCGACGGAGCCACTTTCCGATGGTGAGGTCGATCTCGGGCTTTCGCTCGGGCGGGGCGTTCGGGTGCAGCCGGTCGGGAGGCTTCAGGAACATCTTACCGCGCAGGGCGGCAGCGTCCAAGCCGTCGCCCTTCGCCGCGAGCACTCCGAGGTAGTAGCAGCGGACACCGCCGGCGCGGCCGCGCTGATCACCCTCGCGCTCGGTCTCGATGAGGAAGCAGTCGTGGAGGTCGACGACGAGGCCGTTACGGAGAAAGCTGTCGTCCGACACATCGAGCACGCGGTTGCCGGCCTCGTCGCGAATCCTTCGGAACGTGAGTTTCGCATCGAGCGTACCGCCGATCGGGCCGTGGGTGCGGCCAAGAAACTCCTTGAGCGTGGCGCGGAGCGGGACGTCGTCGAGCGTTTCGCCGGCCCACAGACAGCGGTAGCGTTCCGACGCGACAAAGCGGGAGCGCGGGGCGTCGAACGAGAGCGTCTCCGGCATGGGCTGGAGCGACCCGTGGGCCGCGGACGGTCCCGTGGCGTCACCAACCGGCAGATCGAGGCGGAGCCGCGTGTGGTTGGGAGTCTTGAGGCCGAACAGGCAGGTGGCATAGCCGTCATCACGACCGGCGTATGAATCGATAATGGTCGTCTGCCAGACCTTCCGACTGACGCCGCGGAGGGTCCACACCATCGCCGTTCCGATGAGGCTGCCGGCCACGCCGACAAGGGCAAAAGCGGTCCAGCAGTGGTGTTGCAACGACTTGCGTTTGAGATACCAGTAGCTGCCCGCGGTTGCGATCAGCGTATAGGCGCAGGCGAACACGATCGCGAAGATCAGAAACGCGGCCCCGATCTCCTCAAAGCCGATCGACTGGCGAACGAGCCGAAACAGATCCGGCCGCGTCTGAAACATCGCCTGCACAGGCTCTCGCACCTGCGGCAGCAGAAGAAAGTTGCGCGCGACGACGCGCTCACAAGCCTGAGAAAACGGCTCGGTGGCCGGCGGCAGACCCGATCGGTCTTCCGGGCCGAGCCGCCGCGGCGCCGGAAGCAGCTCGTGCAGCGAGGCGCCGACAAAGGTGATCACGCCCCGCCCGAGCATCCGCCGATAGGCGATCTGCTCGTTGGGGCACCGGCGCGGAATCGGCAGCGCCGAGGGAAGCGAGCGGATGCGGCACAGCGTGATCGGGTTGCGGAAGTACTGGCGTGCCAGGCCCAGCTTGTCGACGAGCGACTGGCCGACAATGTCCTCAAACGCCAGGGCCTCAGAGGACTCGGACACGCCGTTGATCGTGACGGGCAGCACGCGAGCCAGCGGCGATTTCGCCAGCGTCTGCCAGTTCGAGCCGGAGGTGAGCAACAACCGTCCGCCCTGCCGCACCCAGTCCAGCAGCGCCTCAATCTGCTGATCCGACAAGGCGCCGGGATCGGCATCGTCCCAGACGATCGCGTCGACCGGCGCCAATCCCTGCCACCGGGCCGGCAACTCGCGAGGGGCCATGGCCCGGACCCTGCGGCTGTTGATCTCGTCGGAGGCGGGGCCGGCGCCGCTGGAATCCAGCCCGGCGACGTGAGGCAGCTTGCGCGGCGACAGGTCCACGATCAGAAACGCGTCGGGCGTGATCGTGTTCACGGCGAACGAAATCAGCGCGGACTGTTCCTGCCCGGTGTCATCCGTGACGCTGACGAGCTTGCCCGACGCGTCAAAGAGTCGGATGCTAACGGCCCCGCCTCCGCCCATGTCATGCGGGACAAAATAGACGGCGTAGGAACGCGGGTTTCCGTTGGGCGCCAGCGCGACCGGCAACGGCGACAACACGACGTCTCCGTCGCGTTCGCGCTGCTCGACCCGCAACTCGCCGTCAAAGGGCTTGACCCCGGTGTAGCGCAGCTCGACCTCGACGAATGACCACTCGCCCTCGCGCACGATCGGATTGGCGCCGGCAAACAGGCCCACACGAATCACACGCCCGCGGATCTGCCCCTCGGCGTGCGAAACCGGCAAGACCCCGCCCACCAGACCCACCAGCAGGCAGATCACCGCCCGGCACCCGGCCGGTTGGCGGATTCGTGAACACGGTGTCAAGAGACTCATGGCACACCGACTCGCATGAACGAACAGCGCGGCGGGCGCCCCCGGCTCGCCGCCGCGTCTCGGGCTTCCCCGTCTATTCTACACCCAAACAGACGACCGGCGTGTTTTCATATCTTTTCGTCGCACCGACACACCATGCCGCCGCAGCCGGGACACCCCTCCGCGTATTTCGACAACGCCCGCTCGAGATCGACCCCTTCCACGTTGGCCAGCGTGACGAGCCAGGCGAGCACGTCGGCAAACTCTCCCTCCTTGTCCGCCAGGGATCCTTCGGCCACGGCGGAGGCCAACTCGCCCACCTCCTCCATCAACCATAAGAACGTACCGGCCGAGCCTCGCTTGCGGTCCTTGGCCGAATACATGGTGTCGATAAGACTCTGCAACTCTTTAATCTGCATGACGTTGCCCACCTGTCACCCCCGACGCACCCCTGCGATCGGTCGTCCGACGCCGTTCAACGCGGCTTGGGTCCGGCCTCCTCGGACTTTCCGTGGCCCAGTGCGGCGGCCCGGGCCTCGAGCTCTGTCGCCTTCGCCTCGTCCCCTTTCGCGCGGTACGCCCGGGCGAGGCCCTCATAGCCGCGCCCATCCTCCGGCCGAAGCGTGCAGACTGCCTGAAACTCCCGCTCCGCCGTCGCCGCGTCTTCCGTCGCCAGCGACGCCTCACCGAGGCCGGCGTGCGTGTCGGCGTCATAAGGATCGATCCGAATCGCCTGCCGGAGCCAGCGTGCCGCGCGGTCAGGCTTGCCCTGATCCACATAGATCGCGGCGATTTGCCGCGGGACCGCCGGCTCGTCTTCCACCAGCCGGGCGAGTTGCTCGAGGACGACCACCGCCGCGTCCATGTTCTTTCGATGCAGGTGTATCCCCGCGAGCCGCCGATAGGGGTCCGGGTCCTGCGGAAAACGCCGTTGATAGCGCTTGTACAACGCAATCGCCTCGGGCCACTGCTGCCACGCCTGCTCGACATAGCCCAATAGCTTGATGCCGGTCGGATTGTCCGGAGCCGTGTCGTTTAAGCGACGAATGTAAGGCTCGGCCTCGCGCATCTGATCGTGGCGCGAGGATTCGTCCTTTTCGGCGAGCATCCGGCCGATCAGGATGCGGCTGAGAACCTCCAGGGCCGTGGGGTCGTCTTTGTCGAGGTCCAGCCCCGCCCGCGCCGCCGCCTCGGCCGCATCCACGTCGCCGTCGAGCAGTTCCGCCTCGGCCAACCGTCCGCGCAGGGCCGCGTTGCGCGGGCGTTTCCGGATCTGCGCCCGGATCGCTTCGGAAGACTGCACCGGGTCCGTGGGCAGGCCCCACCGGGTCACCTGCCGCGTTGCCCAAACCTTGAACGCCGCGTCGAACGCCGCCGTGTCGACGTGCAACACGTCCTCGAAGGCCCTTGCCTGCGGCGCCCCATCGTGAAACGCCTTCAGCAGGCCGGAGATCGCCGCGTAGCCGAATCGCTCGATGATGAACTCCACCATCCACTCGCTCTGGGCGTAGGCCAGGGTCCGGTCGTTGGGGCGCCGCGGGCGCATGAAACCCCAGTCGATGGATTGGAGGGTGAACAGGCGGTCGCGGCGGATGGCGTCGGCGAGCAGCCGCATCCACGTCCACGAGCGCGGGGCGGTCTCCTCGAAGACGGCGAGTCCCTCGGTCATCCAATGGGGGATCCGGTTTTCGGTGGCGGCCAGCGTGACGGTGTGGGTGAACTCGTGGCGCAGGACGCCGGCCCAGTTGAAGCGCCCGAACGGCGGCCCGCCCCGTGGCGCCTGCATCGCGATGACCCGGCCGGTGCAGGCCCCCACCGTGGCGATGAACGGCCGGCCGGAGATGCGCACACTGAAGGCGTCGTGACCGGGAAATAACTCTATGATTGTCTTTTTCTTGGGCGACGTCTCGAAATCGGCGCAGACATCCCCATAGAGCGCTTCCAGGGCTTCGGCGAAATAGGGCACGACCACGCCGTCCCGCTCGCGGTCGAACTTGAGGATGAAGTGCTCCGTCTCCCGCTGGGCAAACCGCTCGATACGGTCCAGCAGGTCCAGCACGTTGAAGGTCCGGTGGTTGAAGCCGTCCAGCGCGAACGAGGCGTCGAGCGTGTGACGGGCGTCTGTTTCGTCGCCGGTCTCCATATAGAGCAGGCCAAGCTCGGTTCGCGGCTCGGACCAGGCGGGTGCAAATTCGATCGCCTTTTTCAGACAGCCTTCCGCCTCGACATATTGCCGGCCGGCGCTCAGCCACCTCCCCAGCGCGAAGTGCAGCGCCGCCGGTCGCGGGTTCATCGCGCGGACGCGGGCCTGCGTCTGCTCGGACCCGGTCCGGTCGCCCGCCCGGAGCTGGGCCGCCGCCAGCACGCTCAACGCCTCGATGTGGTTCGGATTCGTCTCCAGCACCTTCCGCGCCGCCGCGGCGGCCTCGGCGTAGCGCCGCTCGGTCATGCGGGTGTCGGCCAGCAGAACGCGGGCCGGCGCATGACGGGGGTTGACCTCCAACGCCGCCTGCACAAAACCCTCCGCCTTCTCGAAGTCCCAGTGTTCCAGCGCGATCCGGCCCAGCCCCACTGCCGCGTCGGGCGTCCGCTCGTTCTGTTGCCGGATCACCCTGAAGTCCTCTTCCGCTTCGGTCAGGTTGTGCTTCTCGAGGAGCAGCTCGGCCGCCGCCAGCCGCGCCGGCCAGTACGACGCGTCGACGTAGTCCATCGCCTCCTGATAGACCCACTTCAGAACGTGTTTGGTCCGCTGCACCAGAGCGGGATGCCGCACGAGGACGGAATAGCGATAGAACCCGCGACCGAGCCAGGTCAGGTCCTCCGCCCGCTGCGGCAACACGCCGGCCCCCTCGACCTCCTCGTCGACCCGGTCGCCGGTCATGCGCTCTTCGAAAGGCTTGTAGGTCTTCACGGCGTCCTTCAAGCGTCCCAACCGCTCGTAGAGCCGCCCAAGCTGCCAGCGAGATCGCAGGTCGTCGGCGTCGATCGCCAACGCCCGCCGGTTGTGCGTGATCGCCCCGTCATAGCGCCCCACCCGCTCGAGCAGGGCGGCCAGCGCCGCGTGCCAATCCGCGGATCGCTCGCCCGCCGAGCGAATCGCCTCCAGCCGCTCGATGCCCGGGACATAGTCGCCCACCTGAAGATCGATTGCCGTTCGCCCGACCACCGCGGCCACGGCCCTGGCCGGATCGCTCGACAACTGCTCATACATCGCCCCGGCGGCCTCATAGGCCCCGCGCAGGACGTATGCACGGGCGAGCGCCAGGGAGGGCGCCGGCTGAGTGGCGGCCGCGGACCGCGAAGTGGGTCGAGAGGCGGCCGGTGGACCGGCGCGAAGCGGCCCGGCGCAGCAGGCCAGCCAGACGACGGCAAGCCAGCATCCCACGGACGAATCGCGATGAAGCGGATGATCGGGTGGCACGCGCGGATTATAGAATCGGACCTGCGCGGCGGTCAAACGCCGGGGTTGGGTTCGCCGGCCTTGTCGAAAATGCCGTCAAACAGCCGCCGGTTGCGCTCGATCAGCGCGACCTGTCGAATGAAGACGAAGGCATTGATAAAGATGGCCGAAAACGCGGCGACCAGGTGCACCGTCGGCCCGACCCACCCGCCGACCGCGGCCCCGAACCCGGCGGCGGTGACGATCGCGGCGATCCCCGCGAAACTCGCCAGCAGCGCCTTGGACTTCAGCGCGATCACCCGTTGCAGGTCGTCCCGGACGGCCTGCCCCGCCCCGACGGCCTGTTCGACGATCTTGGCCGACACGACGAAATACATGAACGCCACGACGTGGACGAAGCAGGTGTAGAGGGCCGTCAGCAGCCCGAGCAGAAAATGGCGCCGCCAGCCGTCCATCCCGGTCACCATCAGGCCCGTAACGGCCGTGACCACCATGACCGCCAGGTCCCCGAGCGCCAACGTGACGAGCGTCGCCTTCATGGCGGCATTGTATGGGAACATTCGCAACCGCGTGCCAGCCCGCACGCTGGACCGAGAATCCCTTCTCGGTCC
>JBHHVX010000164.1:0-7287 GCA_046754505.1 Phycisphaerae bacterium
CGCTTCCTGACGGGCGCGGTTCTGTTCGGGCCGCTTCCTGACGGGCGCGGTTCTGATCGGGCCGCTTCCTGACGGGCGCGGTTCTGTTCGGGCCGCGTGGCGGGGCGCAGATGTGCCGGCGCGATCGGCGCGTGCCACGCTCGCGTGGCCGACGTGGCCCGGGCAGCGGCCTCTCGCCCACACACGTCGGACACGCGGGCCCGGCGTACTTGGCCCGTCTGGGCAATCACACGCAGAATCTGTCACGGACCACGGGGGTAGGGCAGGCACGCCCTGCATCTAGTGCCGAACTGGTACTTCGGCGGGTCGAACTGGTAGCATCGTGGCCCGCAGAGCCAGCCCGCCGCGGGCGTACGGTTGCCTGCAAGCCAGAGGCCGCGCGGGCTGAAGCCCACGGCTCTGCCTTGCCGTGCAATCGGCGCGACACTCTGTCTATGGCCTTGCGCCCGGAACGGATGGGGCGTCCGCGCGGCGTTCGATCCAGGCGATCATGCGCGTGCGGAGGGTCGACAGCGGGAGGGAGCCTTCGGCGAGGAGGGCGTCGTGGAAGGCCCGCACGTCGAAGCGGTCGGCGAGGGTCCGCTCGGCCCGTCGTCGGAGCTTGAGGATTTCGAGTTGACCCACCTTGTAGGCGAGCGCCTGACCGGGCCAGGCGATGTAGCGGTCGATTTCGGAGCGGATGTTCTGGTCGCTCAGGGCCGTGTTGGCCTTCATAAACGCGATCGCCCGGTCCCGCGACCAGCCGAAGTAATGTATACCCGTGTCGACTACGAGGCGCGACGCCCGCCACGCGTCGTAGGTCAGTTGGCCGAATCGGGCGTAGGGATCGCGATAGCCGCCGAGTTCGTAGCCGAGCCGCTCGGCATACAAGGCCCACCCCTCGATGAAGGCCGTGATACCCTCGAACCGGCGGAAGTCGGGCCAGCCCTTCTTCTCCTGCGCCAACCCGAGTTGAAGGTGATGCCCAGGCATCGCTTCGTGATAGGCCAGCGCCTCCATCGTATAGATCGGACGGGTCTCGGGGCGGTAGGTGTTAACATAGAAATAGGCCGGCCGCGAGCCGTCGTCCGGGGCGTTGTAGTAGTAGGCGGCCGGGGCGGCCGGGGCGCGAAAAGGCTCCATCTCCTTCAGTTCGTACGGTGTCTTCGGCAGGACGCCGAACAGCTCCGGCAGATGGGCATCGCTTCGCCTCAGGTTCGCGGCATGGCGGCGCATGATCTCGGCGGCCGTCTTGTTGTGCTGTGCCGGGTCATTTCTCAGTGCGTCGATAAATGCGCCGAGGTCGCCCGTGAACTCGACCTCCGCCATGACCTTGCGCATGCCGGCGTGAATGTGCTTCAGCTCGTCCAGTCCCAACTGGTGAATGGCCTCGGGCGTGAGCGAGGTCGTCGTGTGGTGCCGGGCCAGCCGCCGATACCAGCGCTTGCCGTCGGGGAGAAGGCCATAGCCCACGGTCTCGCGGCAGGCGGGCAGATAGGTATCCTTGAGAAACGCCCGAAGTCTTCGCAGGCCGCCGATCGCGGTGTGCGCGGCCTCACGGACCCGCTGCTTCATCTCGTCGCCTCCCTGGGATGCGGTGAACGATTTCGCAGGGGCATACAACTCGCAGTCGACGGGGTCATCGACGATCAAGACGTCGATCTGCGGCAGGGACTGCTCGATCGTGATTTTGGACCGCACGACGCCGCGGCGCAGCCCCTCGCGCATCTGGGCGATCACCTCGTCCACCTGCCGAGGGAAGGCGTCGAGCCGGGCGGCATAGTTGGCACAATCCCGGGGCGTCTTGAAGGGGTGGGTCTGCTGGATCATGCCGAGGGTGATTTGCGGGGCGTCCTGCTGCTTGATCGGCATCAGGTGCTCGGGAAACTCGGCCAGCTCGATCCGCTCGCGGAGCACACGGGCGAAGAGTTCGGCGTTCAGGGCGTCGGCCGGGCTGAGGCGAGCGGCCGGAATCGCCGCGAGCCGTCGCCGGAAGGTCTTGTGGGCCTCGATGTCCGCGAGGCGCGACGCCTCGTCATAACGCGACAGGCGGTCGTCATAGCGGTGGTCGCCGAGGTAGGTGGCCCGCTCGGGGCTGTTGCGGAGCCGGTGTTCCCAGTAGTCGTGAAAGAGCTTGTGCAGTGCCGCATGACGAGCCGGAGCCGGATCCCCAGCGCTCGCCGCCGCGGAAAAGACAAATGTCACCCACACGATGAGGGCCGACCCGATCGATCTCGTTCGCATGGCGATCTCCATTGCTGTGTTCCGGCGAATCCGGCGACGGACGGCGCGTTACCCCAGCTCGTCCCACAACTCGAAAAACTCCGGGAAGGTCTTGTCGACGCAGCCGGGGTCCCGGATGACGACGCCGTCGAGCCGCAGACCGGCCAGGGCAAAGCTCATCGCCATGCGATGATCGCGATAGGTGTCGATCACCGCGGCGACGGGGGGCCGGGTCGGCCGGATCGCGATGCCGTCTTCATAGACTTCCGTCTCCACGTCAAGCCGCCCGAGTTCGTTGGCGAGGGCAAACAGGCGGTCGGTCTCCTTGATCCGCAGGTTGGCGACGTTTCGGATACGCGTCGGACCGTCGGCGAAGGCGGCCAGCACGGCCAGCGTCTGCGCGACGTCCGGCATGGCGTTCAGATCGACATCGATGCCCCGAAGGCGTCCGCCCTCCGGACCGCGCACGGTGGTGTCGTGGGCGGTGCGCTGGATGCGGCACCCCATCCGCTCGAGCACGTCGACGAACGCGGTGTCGCCCTGCACGCTGGCGCTCCCGAGGCCGTCCACGGTCACCCGGCCGCCGGTCAGGGCCGCCGCCGCCCAGAAGTAGCTCGCCGCCGTCGCGTCCGGCTCGATCTCGTAGTGGGTGGCGGCGTAGGTCTGCCCGGCGGGGACGATGAACTTGCGCATCCCGTCCTCGACGGCCGATACTCCGAAGGCCTCCATCACCGACAGCGTCATCCGCACATAGGGGGCGCTCGGGAGCGGACCGCTTACATCTATCAAGACGTCCGTCGAGGCGGTTGGCGCCGCCAGCAGCAGGGCGGAGACGAACTGGCTGGAGGGCGGCCGCTCGAACCGCACCGGTCCGCCGCGGAGACCGCGGGCGTGGACGCTCAGCGGGCAGAAGCCGTCGCGGCCTTCGTAGGTGACCGCCGACCCGAGGTCGCGCAGGGCGTCCACCAGCGGACCGATGGGCCGCTCCCGCATCCGCGGCTCGCCGTCGAGACGATAGTCTCCACTGCCCGCGCAGCACGCCGCCGTCAGAAACCGGATCACCGTCCCGGCGTTGCCGCAGAAGAGGTCCGCCCCGCCTGCCGGCCAGCGCCCACCCGCTCCGCGGAGCGTCACGCGGCGGCGGTCGCGGTCCGCCTCGATCTCGACGCCCAGCGCCCCGAGGGCGTTCATCATCCGCTGCGTGTCGTCGGCAAAGAGCACGCCCTCGAGGTGTGAGGTGCCCGCCGCCAGCGCCGCCGCCAGCAGCGCCCGGTTGGTCAGGCTCTTGCTGCCCGGCAGGGAAACCGTCCGGTCGACGGGGCGGGATATCGGGCGCAGGGCACGTTCGTCCATGCGGACATTCTACCGGACGGTGCGCGTTCGGAACACGGCGGGCGCACGGGTGGGCAGGCTGCCTTGAATCGGCCCCGCCTTGCGACGTAGGATACTATGGATAAGTTTGGATGCTCCCCGGTGCGTCCATCTCGCCTGCCTGCCCGGTATTCCAGAGTGGGACCCATGAACCAGCCCTTCCGAGATCCTGCCCCGGTTCGCACACCCGCGATGCTCCGCCCGTGGTGCCTTCGCACGCTGGCGTTGGTCGTGCTGCTGGCGTTCGGCTCTGTCGGCGCGGTCCGCACGATGGAGCGTGCGAGGATGTTTGGCGCGATCGGTCTGGCGGGCGCGGCGGAGATCGGCGTGTGGCTCGGCGTGGGCCTGGCCGCCGCCGGCCTGCTGCTTTCGGTGGGGGCCATCGTTCGCCTGCTGGCCGACGTGCGGGCCGGTTTGGAGCGGATCGAACGGTTTCAGTACGAGACCCATCCCACCTCAACGGGCGACCCGGATGAGGGCACCGCCACCTCCTACGGATCGACCGGCGAGCCGGACGGAGCGGCCGCCGGCGAGTGGCAGGAATTGCTTATGGTCCTGCGGGACATTCGCGACAACGGTCTCCTTTCGGAGGAGGAGCGTCACGAGAAGAAACAGCGCGTCGGCGAAGACGAGATTCGCAACACACGCGCCGCCGTCTCTTCGCTGATCGAAGGCGACGATTTCGTCCAGGCCCGGGCGATGGCGGAACGACTTCAACAGAAGTATCCCGACAACGCGGCCGCGGCGCTCGTCGGCGAGGTCGAGACCGCGCGGGAGAAGCGCGAGTCCTCGGATATCCGGCAGTGCGAAAAGCAGGTGGACGAGCTGACCAGCATCTCGGCCTGGGACCGCGCCCGCCAACTGGCGGAAGACCTTCGGCAGCGGCACCCGGATGCGGTGGAGCCTCTGCAACTCATCGATCGGATCGAGCGGGAATTCCAGGTGTTCCAGCAGGGGCAGCGTCAGCGGATGTATGCGGAAATCCAGCGTTACACGTCGCGGCGTCGCTGGGTCGAGGCGCTGTCGGCGGCGCGGACGTTCATCGAGCGGTTTCCGCGGTGTCAGGAGTCGGAGATGCTCCAGGTCGAGATACCGACGCTGCGGGACAATGCCGAGATCGCCATGCGTCAGGACATGGAGGCCGAGATCATGGACCTGGCCACCCACGGTCGATATATGGAGGCGGCCGCGCTGGCGAGAAAGGTGATCGAGCAGTTTCCGGAGTCGCCGCAGGCCGAGGTGCTGCGCGGCCAGTTGGAGCGGCTCGATCAACTCGCGAACGATCCAGACGCGCCGCCGGCACGCGTCCGCATCGACTGACACGCCGGCACGACGCACCGGCATGGATTTCGCAACCCCACCCACCCCCTGGCTTCGCCGAATCGGCTGCATCACGACCAGCCGGGCGGACTCCGGTATCTACCGACCGCTCTGGCGAGCGCTGGCCGCCCGGTCCGACTGGGAACTGACCTGTCTGGCGGGCGGCACGCACCTGTCAACCGCGTTTGGCCACACGCTCGACGACCTTACCAACGGCCCGCCGATGACCATCGTCCCGGTAGATCATCAGGTGCCGGGCGATGACCCGCAGGCGGTCGCTGAGACCGCCGGCCGGGCCGTGACGGCCTTTTCCGAGGCCTTGGCGCAGGCGCCGGTCGACCTCGTGTTCGTGCTGGGCGATCGGACGGAGATGCTGGCGGCTGCGATGGCGGCGCTGATCCACCGCGTCCCCATCGCCCACCTGCACGGCGGTGACCGCACCGAGGGGTCCCTGGACAATCAGTGCCGGCACGCCCTCACCAAGCTGTCGCACCTCCACTTTCCCGCGCTGCCGGAACACGCCGGCCGCATCCGCCGCATGGGAGAAGAAGACTGGCGTATTCATCAGGTCGGCGCCCTGGCGCTCGACGCTCTGGCGCGGTTCGAGCCGGAACCGGCCGAGACGCTGGGGCCGGCGATCGGCCTCGACCTCTCCCGGACGACCGTCGTCGTCGCCTTTCATCCCGAAACGCTGGCCGACGAACCACCGGCCGAGTCGCTGGACGAGCTGCTCGCGGCGGTGGGCCGGCTGGACGCCAACGTCCTGTTGATCGGAACCAACGCCGACGCCGGCCACGCCGGGCTGGCTCGCGCCATGGAGCGATGGGCGTCGGAACGGACCGGCGCCGCCGTCGTGCGCTCGCTGCCGCAGCACCGCTTCTGGAGTTGGCTCGCCCACGCTGCCGCCCTCGTCGGCAACTCCAGCGCGGGCCTGATCGAGGCCGCCTCTCTCCGATTGCCGGTGGTCAACATCGGGCACCGCCAGCAGGGCCGCCGGCGCCCGGCCAACGTCATCGACGCCCCGCCCCGGCGAGCCGATATCCTCAGCGCCCTCCGCCGGGCGATCGACCCCAAGTTGCGCGCGGGTTGGGGCGATCTCGCGAATCCCTACGGCGATGGCCACGCCGCCGACCGCATCATCGAGGTCCTGCGCCAGTTGCCGCCGCGCGACCTGCTGCTCCGCAAACGCTGGGCCGAGTAGCAGAAAAAGGTGTGTCCGGGGCGCACCCTACGCGCTGGCTCGGTTCTGGGGCACGCATGATCTGACGGATTTCGAGGACCAATTGACCGAGGTTGAGGAGCCGGTTTTTCATCGCGAGACCGTCGTGAAGATTCACTTGCCATGCAAGGAATCTGAGGCGATTGAGAAGATCGCTGATTCCAAGGGCGTTGGCAAAGCGGATCTCATCCGGCAATGGGTTCTCGACAAACTACATGTTTAATATCGCAGGGTCGGCTGAGTCGACATCTTTTCGGCCGGGTGGCCGAGGTTTTTCTTGAACCTGTCGGGACGATTGCAATTCGTTCGTCCGAGTCGGTCTGTGGAGGAGGGATGCGTCTTGATCGAATCGAGCCCCCGGACGTGAAAACCTGGGCCACGCCTCCTGATGGCGGGCCGAAGGCGGCAGCCTGTTCTCATGGGGCAAACATTGCGCGCAGGACCGCCAGGACTTTCATTTGAGCCACCCGGTGGAGCGTGCCGAGCTTTCTAATAAGACGCTCATTGTCCACGGTCCTGATCTGATCAAGAACGACCTGCCCCCTCTTGCGTTGGAACGTGCACGCCACACGGGTCGGATAGGCTCTGCCCTGGGTGGTCAGCGGAGCGATGATCACGGTTGAAATGTGGCGGTTCATTTCATCGGGCGAGATAACGACGCAAGGCCGCGTCTTACGCATCTCACGTCCGATGGTGGGATCCAGACCGACGAGATGGACTGCAAAGCGGCGGATCACCACTTCCAGCCCTGCTCATCCCACCGCGTCGGGTGACTCGTGTGGCCGTCCGGCAAGCGGTCATCGCCCGAGCGGGCCATCTGTCTGAACTGCTCCTCCCAGCCCTCTCGAGCAACTCTGGCCGAGCGAATCACGACACAGTCCGGTTCCGCGATCAACTCAACCTCCCGGTCGATACCGCTTGCCTCGAGGACCGCCTTGGGAAGCCGGACCCCGCGAGAGTTTCCTATCTTGACGATTCGAGTTCTCATGCCCATCACAATCCTATTCACACGGATGCCGCGCCGACTGTAATTACATTGTAAGCACATCAGAGTGTCGTGTCAACCACGTAAGACTCGGGAGGTGCGTCCGAGACGCACCCTACGCGGGTCGGTCCAGCGCGAGCATCAGGGCGCAACGCCGGAGGTGACGAGGTCGTCGAGGGCGGGTGGTTGA
>JBHHVX010000165.1:0-7240 GCA_046754505.1 Phycisphaerae bacterium
TGCCATTCGGGACAGTCACCGTTTAACTATCTCTGCCATCGCCTTCGGCATTATCGCGGCCTATCCTCCGTGGCCGGCCGTAGGGGTCGTAGGCGTACCGCTCGACGATCGCCCCGGCGCGATCGAGAACGGCCGGGATGCTTGACGTGTCGCTTCCGGAGGGCGTCGCGACCTGCGTCGTCGCCGGCATCGGACTCGCTCGCTACCGCGCGTGCGGCCGGTCACCGCATGAATGCGGCTGCTCTGATACACTCGTAGCCACGACGCGACGGCGTGTCAAGCCTTTTCTCTTCGGACTGCTGGATCGTTCATTCTGTCTTCCGGTCGGCGTCTCCGTGGGGCGGTTGACGGGTTCGGCCGGCGCCACGGCCACGCGAGCGTGGCCGTGGCACGCGCGGGCGCGTCAAAGGCCGGCCGCAGCCGCGAAAAACCGCGATTTGAAGTTCCCCGCAGCACGGTTCGAATCGCTGTCGAATCCGGTGCTCTTTCGGCCACTCTCAGGCCGGGCGCCGAGATTGCGCCCGGAATCCTCGTCACTCCTCGGTCCGGTTGGTCGTTTTGGGCGCGCCCTTGCGACGGTCGGACGAAGGACAAGACTCCGCCGAAGCCGGACCTGCGCAACACCTGCCGCAATCGGGTGCTATTACCCACCCGGAGATCGTCGCTCGCCCCGGAATGCCGCGTCTCTTTTCGGACGATCGCCGCAGCGCGCCGGTGTGACGTCATTATAGACCCGATCGGGGCGACGGCCGGGGCGTCACCGCCACGGCACGCCCTTTGCCCCTCTGCTCATCACGCGGGGCGTCGCCGGCCCGACGCGAATTGCGGAGGACAGAACATGACATCGATCACATTGACCCTCATGGCATTCGGCGTTTTCATCTCTTCCGTTGCCGGCGTCATCTGCTACAGCGGTCCACTCGCCCTCATCGATCGGCTCGACTGGCTTCCCGGCGGCGCGTGGCTCCTGTCGCATCCCGCGGGGGCGTTCGCAGCCGGCGTAACGCTGGTTATCGGCGGCGCCATCTACCAGCCGCGCCAGATCGACTGACCCGGCGGTGGTCCAACCGGTACGACCGCATCGAGTTGCAAGCCCCGGTCCGGGGCAGCGAACGGCAACGGCAAATGCTCAGGGCGGCGCGAGGCCGCTTGCGCAGCGATTCGGCTCGCATCCGCAGCCGCTCGATCTCGTCCATGCCGCGCGCGGCGAGAAGCAAGGGAATGGCTCTCGTATTCTATTGTCTGGCAATGGGTTAGAGAAACTGCCGGACCGGAGCGGTGCCGACGGCCGCCACGCCACGCCCCGATTTCACGACGGTATTCTCATATCGTCGTCACGGACATACCCCTTCTAGGCCGATCTGACTGCAAGGGAAGAAACAGCGTATAGAATCAGGCAAGGGCCTCAGGGGCGCGGCTGCCACGCAGGAGACTTCAGGCATGGCGAACAAAAACGCGATTTGGGAACTCGTCGACCGGCGGATCGATCCGCAGCACTTCCGGAACGAGACGTGGGAAGGAACGTTTGATGATTATCTCGACATCGTCACACGGAATCCCAGAGTCGCCCGCAACGCGTTCCAGCGCGTCTACGACATGATCCTTCAGTTCGGCGCCGAGCGCTACACGAAGTTGCGCGAGGACATGATCCGCTACAAGTTCTTCTCCGACCCCATTGGCAACGGAGAGGATGCGGTCTACGGGCTGGAGGTCGCGCTCATGCAGTTGGTGGACTTCCTGAAGTCGGCGGCCAACGGATACGGCACAGAACACCGTATTCTCCTGTTGCACGGCCCGGTCGGATCGGCCAAGTCCACCATTGCGCGCCTTCTCAAGAAGGGCATGGAATACTATTCCCGCCTCGACGAGGGCATGATGTATACATTCTCCTGGCGGCTGCCCGATCGCGAAGGGAGCCAAGACTTCACGAGCTGCCCGATGCACGAGGAACCGCTGAAGCTGATTCCCATCGAGGCTCGACGCGACGTGCTCGCGCTCCTGAACGAGACCCTGCCGCCGGAACAGCATGTCATCGTCGAGGGCGACCTCGACCCGTTTTGCCGAAAAACCTACAACGACCTGCTCAAGCAGTATGACGGAAACTGGAGGAAAGTCCTCGATCACGTCCGGATCAAGCGCCTGATCTTGAGCGAGAAGGACCGTCGCGGAATCGGCACTTTCCAGCCCAAGGACGAAAAGAACCAGGATTCGACGGAACTGACCGGCGATATCAATTACCGCAAGATCGCCGAGTATGGCAGTGATTCGGACCCACGGGCGTTCAACTTCGACGGCGAACTGAACGTCGCCAATCGCGGCATCATCGAATTCATCGAAGTTCTCAAGCTCGACGTGGCCTTCCTCTACGACCTCCTCGGCGCATCGCAGGAACACGTGATCAAGCCGAAGAAGTTTGCCCAGACTCACATCGACGAAGTCATCATCGGCCACACGAACGAGCCCGAATACCGGAAGCTCCAGAACAACGAGCTGATGGAGGCCTTTCGCGACCGGACGATCAAGATCGATATCCCCTACAATGTCGTGCTGGACGACGAAATCCGGATCTATCAGAAGGACTTCAACAAGGAAAAGATCAGGGGGATTCACATCGCGCCGCACACGATCGAGACGGCGGGAATGTGGGCTGTCCTGACTCGTCTCGCGGAGCCGAAGAAGGCGGGTCTGACGCGCCTCCAGAAACTGAAGCTCTACAACGGCAAGAGCATTCCCGGCTTCACCGAAGACTCGGTCAAGGAACTGCGCGAGGAGTCGCCCCGCGAAGGCATGCAGGGCATCAGCCCGCGCTACATCCAGGACAAGATATCCAACGCCCTCGTCAGCGATCAGGCGATTCAGGAAAAATGCATCAATCCCTTCATGGTCATGAACGAATTGGAGGCCGGCCTGTCCCACCACTCGCTGCTCTCCGACGAGGAGTTGCGCAAGCAGTACCGGGAGCTGCTGTCCGTCGTCCGCGAGGAGTATGAAGACATCCTGAAGGGCGAGGTCCAGCGGGCGATCAGCGCCGACGAAGAGGCCATCCAGCGGCTGGCGGCCAACTACATCGACAACGTCCGTGCCTACACTCAGCGCGAGAAGGTCCGCAACAAGTACACCGGCAAGGACGAGGAGCCGGACGAGCGGCTCATGCGCTCGATCGAGGAAAAGATCGACATCCCCGAGTCGCGCAAGGACGATTTCCGGCAGGAGATCATGAACTACATCGGAGCCTTGGCGCTCGACGGCAAGAAGTTTGAATACAGCACCAACGCCCGGCTGCAAAAGGCTCTGGAGCTGAAACTGTTCGAGGACCAGCGTGACACGATCAAGCTCAAGAACGTCGTCAGCGGCGTCGTCGACGACGAAACCCAAGCCAAGATCGACGTGGTCAAGCAGCGTCTGATCAAATACTTCGGTTACAGCGAAACCAGCGCGACCGACGTCTTGAATTACGTCGCCAGCATTTTCGCCCGCGGCGACACGAAGGCCGACGCCTGAGCAATCTCGGCCCTCATGTGCGGCGACGCCGGGCAGCCACGGGGACCAGGGCGAGCAGCAAAGACAGCGTTGCCGGCTCGGGCAGGACCGACGTGATGGTTCCCTGCACACTGCGGCTGAATTCGCCGCTGGGCGTGATGGTGGCGGCGAAGACCGCGCTCTCGAACAGGGTCAGGTTTGGCGGCGTCAGCGGCAGGGCGTCGCTTGAAAACACCGTCCCGTCAATATCCGAGAACAACAGGCTTGCATCCACGATGTCTCCGACAACGTTCGCCCCCGACAACGTCACCTCATAGTCATCGGGCACCGAATCGATGACCGTGATCCCGCCGAACGAGATGCTTGCTGATGAAAAGGTGAATGCGCCGATGTTCAGCGAGAATGATGTCACCGCGGCATAATCCCCGAACGTCGGGTCGCCCGGCAGCCCGTCCGGTGTCAGCGACTCGAAGGTGTAGGCGCCCGAAAAGGTCGTGGCCGCATTCAGGCCGTTGAAGTCCGTCGGAGCGCTGAAGTCGCCCGAGAACGGAAAAGTGATCAGTCCCCCCGACACCGCCGTTGGTTGGAATGCCAACACAACGCCAAACAACGACAAACCCGCCAATCGCAGACTGGCCATCTTCTTCTCCTCTCCTCAGTTGTTCTTCCCTGCCACCGGGCATGACCCCTCCAAAAGGTCCAGGCCGGACACGCTTGGTGGTGCAGTATGCCAAGTTACCGGACGTTTGTCAAGGGGGTCTGGATCGGCTTTTTCGGCGTCGCTCGGCGGGCCGGCTGGCAAGCCGCCGACCCTGTGGGCATCGCCGCCGGCCCCCGTCAGGCGGCGATACCACGAAGCTCCGGGAAGCGCCGTGGTACGGCGTCCGCCATCTGGGCCGTGACACCTTGGGTGTGTGGCGTCCGCTTATCGGCGATATGATGGGCGCGCCATGGAGAGTTTGCCGACCGATCGACGAAGGGGGGCTCCCCGAGTCCACCCCGTCTGGACGCCCGACTTTCGCCGGCGCACGATTGCGCTCATGCTGATTGCCGTCGGCATGATCGTTTCCTGGGTGGTCTGTTATGGCGTTCTGCTGGTCGCGTTTGCGTGGAGCGTCGGCGAAGCGTCTCAGGAACCGTCGGATGCCGTCTATGTGCTGGCCGCGGCAGTCGCCCTGTTCGGCCCGGGCATGTGTGTCTGGTACCTCGACCGATGGCGCTATGCCAGGTTCGCGCGCAAGTCGCCGTATCGTACGGCACGGCTGCGCGGCGTAGTTCTGCACCCGAAGAGCAAGGACCGCTATCCTCACCGCATCGTCGAGCGGCAGTTCCGTCAACGGGCGATGTCGGCAAGAGCGGTTCGCCGACTGCTTCGCGAACTCGCCCCGGGGCATGTCATTTTCGCCAACGGACCGACGCTCGTGCAATACCCGAGGCCGGCGCCGAATGACGTGGTCTTTGAGCCGATCGACATCGAGGAGGATCACGAACAGATGATGTGGCTGGCCCGCCTGAACCTCGAGGAACAGGGTGATCATGGGTGGCTCGAAGCCACGACAGCAGAGCCGCAGGGACGGTTCAGCGTTCGCGATGCCCTGCGCGGTTTCTGGCCCGTCGTGAATGGGGTCGCTTGGATCGTATGGGTCGTATTTGCTGTGAGTCTCGGGCACTCGCTTGCGGTGTTGTTGTGCATTGCCGTACCGATCCTGCTCGCAACGCTCGCTCCGCTCTTCATCGAAGAGCGCTGGTGGCTCGTGCCCGGGGCGCTGGTTCGCCGCGAAGCCCGGCTCTGGCGCGGGCGACCGACGCTCCAGATCTTTACGAACGACGACGCGTCGCTCTTCCTCGACATTCGTTCGGATGTCGGGCTCGTGTTCCGTGAAGGCAGGGCGCACAGGTTTCCGTGCGAGGGCTTCGCGGCCTGGGTGATCGTCGCCGGCTGGGTCAGCCGGGCCCGGCGCCCGACCGAACGGCAGATCCGTATGCTCTTGGTCGGGCCACACGCGGCGATCTCCGGACGGCGGATCGAGCCGCCATAGCGCCGGTCTCCCCAGCGGGCTTTCCACGAGCGGTCCCCTGGCTGGCAGAAACCCGCGGGGCCGTGACGAATCAGGCGGACTCGATGACGCTAGGTGTGGGTGCCCCGCCCCTTCCAGGGGTGGAGGACCGATGTCCGGCGCGGTTGCGGCGCTTACGTCCGTGTCCTCCACCCCCCGAAAGGGATGGCAGCCTGTGGCAAAATGTTGTGGCACGGGCGCACGGGCTTCCAGCCCGTGTTCTCACCGGCTGGAAGCCGGTGCCACAGCCGCCGGACCGCTTCTGCCACAGGCTGATGGGGCACCCCTGCAACACGCTATACTAATAGTGTGGGTGCCGCAGGATCGGGCCGAGCGTCGAACGGCTCCCGCTCGTCCCGGTGCGCCGGCCCGCCGAAAGGCCGCCTCATGGCAATCACGACGACACTCAAGACGTTGCTCTCGGACCACACGATGGCGGGTCATCCCGATCTGGTGCGGCCGGATGGCGAGGGTCTGCGCTGCGTGGCATGTGGGCACCGCTGCCTCGTCCGAGACGGCCGCGCGGGCGTCTGTCGCGTGCGCTTCAACCGCGGCGGCGAGATGCGCGTCCCCGGAGGCTACGTGGCCGGCCTTCAGGTCGATCCGATCGAGAAGAAGCCGTTCTATCACGCGTTTCCGGGACGGGACGCCCTGTCGTTCGGTATGTTGGGCTGTGACTATCATTGCGGCTACTGCCAGAACTGGGTGACGTCGCAGGCCCTGCGGGACGACGCCGCGGTGAGCCTGCCGCGTTTCTGTGACGCGCGGCAGCTTGTCGAGATCGCCGTGGAGCGCGACGCCCCGGTCGTCGTTTCAACCTACAACGAACCGCTGATCACGAGCGAATGGGCGGCAGAGGTGTTCAAGCTGGCACGCGGGCGCGGCCTGACGTGCGGCTATGTCTCCAATGGAAACGGTACGCCGGAGGTCATCGACTTCCTCCGACCCTACGTCGATCTCTACAAGGTCGACCTCAAGGGCTTCGACGACCGACACTACCGCGAACTGGGCGGCGTCCTGGCCAACGTGCTGGCGACGATCGAGCGTCTGGTCGAAAAGGGCTTCTGGGTCGAGGTCGTCACCCTCATCGTGCCCGGGTTCAACGACGGCGACACGGAACTGACGAAGATCGCCGGCTTTCTCGCGGGCGTGTCGCGCGACCTGCCCTGGCACATCACCGCGTTTCATCCGGACTACAAGATGCAGGACGCCCGCCGGACGCCGGCCTCAACGCTGCTTCGCGCGTTTGACATCGGTCGGGCCGCCGGGCTGCGCTACATCTATCCCGGCAACCTTCCCGGCTGCGTCAGAGACCACGAAAACACACACTGCCCCAACTGCCACGAGACCGTCATTCGCCGCTCGGGTTTCTACGTCGAGCAGAACCG
This sequence comes from Phycisphaerae bacterium, assembly GCA_046754505.1. Taxonomy (GTDB): domain Bacteria; phylum Planctomycetota; class Phycisphaerae; order UBA1845; family UTPLA1; genus JAPULF01. The sequence goes on from JBHHVX010000165.1 coordinate 6,926, forward strand.
CATGACGACCGCCGGCCGGTGCCCGGCCTGCGACGCGGCCATCGCCGGCGTCTGGGAAGAGCACGCGCCGGACCACTCGGTCGGCAGCGGGGTGCCGGTGCCGGTTGCGCTACAAAAATAGACGAGCATCTGGAATGGCCACAAGGCCTCCCGTCCCGACCCTGTCACCGACGGCTACCGCGGCGAGGCCCGGAACGACTGCTCCGACGCGCGTGGTTTGATGGGTGATGTGGGCCTCCCCGCCCCGGGTGCTCGGAGGAGGCGCACCGGCGAGACGCCGATGCTCCCCACCAACTGCCGGCTCCGGTATTGCTT
>JBHHVX010000166.1:0-7191 GCA_046754505.1 Phycisphaerae bacterium
TGGTTAAACACCTGCCCGAACCGGACACATCGGCCCGCACTCCTGCCGATCATTATACCGGACGGAACGCCGACAATGCAAACGGGCCGCGTTCATTTGCACGTTGCCCCGCGGCTGACAACGTGGCGACCACTGGAACGAGCGGCCACGGGCAGCCGATCGGCTATGGGTGGCCGGGCGTGTGACCGGGGATCGCCCGAGCGGCCGCCTCGACAGCCGTCCGTGCGCCCTGCGTGAACGTAAATCGCTCGCCCGCGACGTGGACCGTCACGGAGTCACCCGGCCCGAACGCGCCAGCCAGTATCCGCTTCGCCAGCGGGTTCTCCAGCTCCTGCCGGATCACGCGCTGAAGTGGCCGGGCGCCAAAGACCGGATCGAACCCGTCGGCGGCGAGCTTGTCTCGGGCGGCTTCGGTAAGAACCAGCGTCAGGTCACGCTCCGCCAGCCGCTGCCGCAGATACCCCACCTGGATGTCGGCGATGTGTTTGAGATCGTCGCGCGTCAACTGGTGGAAGATGATCGTCTCATCGATACGGTTCAGGAACTCCGGACGGAACGCCGCCTTCAGCGCCTCCTTCACCTTCATCTCGATCTCGATGTCGGGCGGGGCCGTCTCATCGCGGCCGCCCTCGATCAACTGCTGGATATACTCGCTTCCGATGTTGCTCGTCATGGCGACAATGGTATTGCGAAAGTCCACCGTCCGCCCGTGGCCGTCCGTCAGACGTCCGTCGTCGAGCACCTGAAGCAACACGTTGAACACGTCGTGATGGGCCTTCTCGATCTCGTCGAGCAGGACGACGCAATACGGCCGTCGATGGACGGCTTCCGTCAGCCGACCGCCTTCCTCATAGCCGACGTAGCCCGGCGGCGCCCCGATCAGCCGCGCGACGCTGTGCGATTCCATGAACTCGCTCATGTCGATCCGCACGAATGCGGAGGCGTCGTCAAACAAGAGCGCCGCCAGCGCCTTGCACAGCTCCGTCTTGCCCACGCCCGTCGGACCCAGAAACAGAAACGACCCGACCGGCCGGCTGGGGTCGCCCAACCCCGCCCGGGCCCGACGCACCGCATCGCACACCGCCCGAACGGCGTCGTCCTGTCCGACCACGCGCTCGCGCAGCCGGTCCTCCATCTTCAGGAGCTTTTGCTTTTCGCCCTCGAGCATCCGCGCGACCGGCACGCCGGTCCACTGGCTGACCACTTCGGCGATCTCCTCGGCCGTCACCTCCTCGCGCAACAGGCCGTGACCGTCGCGATGCAGGGCCGTGAGTTGCTCCTCGCGGTGGGCGAGGGTCTCGCGCAGCTCGCCGATCCGGCCGTACCGGATTCGGGCGGCCGCCTCCAGGTCTCCGCAACGCTGGGCGTCCTCCAACTCCGTCTCCGCCGCGTCGATCTGCTGCTTGACCTTCTTGATCGCCTCCAACTCGGTCTTCTCGCTGTCCCACCGAGCGGTCAGGGTTCGGTCGCGTTCCTTCAGGTCGGCCAACTGCTTCTCGATGGCGTCGAGCCGCTTCCGGCTCCCGTCGTCGGACTCCTTCTTCAGGGCCTCCCGCTCGATCTCGATCTGCATGATCCGGCGGCGCAGCTCATCCAGCTCCAACGGCATCGAGTCGTTCTCGATCCGCAACCGCGACGCCGCCTCGTCGATCAGGTCGATCGCCTTGTCCGGCAGGTGCCGATCCGTGATATAGCGGTGCGAAAGCGTCGCGGCCGTGACCAGGGCCGCATCCTGAATCCGCACGCCATGATGCGCGTCGTAACGCGGCTTCAGACCCCTCAGGATGGCGATCGTGTCCTCCACCGTCGGCTCGCCCACATAGACGGTCTGAAAACGCCGCTCGAGGGCCTTGTCTTTTTCGATGTTTTGTCGATATTCATCCAGCGTGGTCGCCCCAATGCACCGCAGCTCTCCTCGGGCGAGCGCCGGCTTCAGCAGGTTGCCCGCATCCATCGCCCCCTCGGCCTTGCCTGCGCCGACCACGGTATGCAGCTCGTCGATGAACAGAATCACCTGTCCGGCCGACTCGGTCACCTCACGGACAACGGCCTTCAACCGCTCCTCGAACTCACCGCGAAACTTCGCCCCCGCCACGAGCGCTCCCATGTCCAGCGCCACGACCCGCTTGTCCTTCAGGGCCTCCGGCACGTCCCCGGCCAAGATCCGCAGCGCCAGACCCTCGACGATGGCCGTCTTGCCCACGCCCGGCTCGCCGATCAGCACCGGATTGTTCTTCGTCCGCCGCGCCAGCACCTGCATGACCCGGCGAATCTCCTCGTCGCGGCCGATAACCGGGTCGAGCTTGCCCTGTCGGGCCATCGCCACCAGGTCGCGGCCGTAGCGCTCCAGGGCCTGATAGGTGTCCTCGGGGTTCTGAGAGGTCACACTGGAATTGCCACGCACGTCTTTTAGTGCCGCCAGGATCGCGTCCTTGCCGGCTCCGCTGACGGTCAGGATTTCCTTCGCCTCGCTCGCCACCTCCGCCAGGGCGATCAACAGGTGCTCGGTCGAGATGTAGCGGTCCTTCATCCGCTCCGCTTCGGCGTCCGCCTTCCGCAGCACGTCGGTCAGCCCCCGACTCGGCGTCAGGGTCGCCCCAGACACCTTCGGCAGCCGTCCCAGTTCCGATTCGCAGACGCTCCGGATCTGATCGAGCCGCGCCCCGGCCTTGTGCAGGATCGGCACGACAATCCCACCGGCGTCTCCGTTCCCCTCACCCCCCTCCGACCGGACGAGCGCCGCCAGAACATGGACGGGTGTCAATTCCGCGTGGCCCATCGACTGGGCCGCCCGCTCGGCCTGCCGCATCGCCTCGACGGCCTTGATCGTGAATCGATCGGTCTGCATGGACGTAGCTCCCCTTTCCGGCGGGCCGCACCGCCCACCGCCTCACGCCTATGCACGCCTCATGCCACGCCGGCCCAGGAGAATCGCAACTATGGCTGCTGCAATGAGTTACAATCACAAACCCGCTACGCTTTCTGCCAGTCTGGCAGCCGGAACTGGCAGCCCGACATGCCCTCGCGCGCCACGGCCACGCTCGCGTGGCCGTGCTGGACCGAGAATCCCTTCTCGGTCCCAACCGACCGTGCTGGACCGAGAATCCCTTCTCGGTCCCAACCGAATGGGACTCTATTCCCATGTCAAAGTACGATGGGGACTGCTGTCGGGGGACCAGGAAAGGATGCCTGTGTGCGACGGGAACGAGAAGGGACTCTCGTTCCAGCGGTGCCGCCAAAACTGTCACGGACCCCGTCGCCACGGATTCGGCTCCCGGCCGTGGCACCTGCTCCGGGTCACCGCTACACTCGCTCTCCTTCGCGGCCGCTCGGAGGCCGGCACCTGTTCAGCGTGTTGAGGCCCAACACCGCCGCGGATGGACCTGATCCGAGCCCCGAGCGCAAGCGAGTGGGTCTGCTAAACGCGCCAGGCACGCCAAGGCATTGCGCAGGAATGACAACATCGATTGCGCGGCTTGGTCGACCCGTTGGCTTTGCCGTTTGGCGGGTCTGCCATTGACCTTGTTCTTGCGCGACCTCTGAACATACACGGAGGACGGCAATGCCTTTGGCCGACAGGCCACTCGGCGACCACGAGTTTCCGTCGGATGACGATCTGCTCGATGGCGGCGATGATCCAGCGGAGATGGTCTGTCCGCACTGTGGCGAGCCGGTGATCGAGGACACGCCGAAGTGCCCGCACTGCGGCGATTGGATCACGCCCCGTGATCCGTCCTCTAGGGGATGGCGGCGCACGGCGTTCGTGGCGGTCGTGATCCTGATGCTGCTGTCGTTGCTGATCTGGCTGTTCTGAATCCCTCGGTCTGTTCCTCCGGAATCCGCGCCACTGGCCAACACGCATCGTCCCGGCTGCATTTGGCCGGCCACCTCGGCCACGGGCGGCCAATATGTCGTTTTCCGCCACCGCGATGGCAGGAGGCCGAACGCTACGTCGCTCACTGGACCAGGTATACTGCGCAATATGTGTTGCGCCCGAGCAAACGACTATCTCAGCCGACACCAACGGCCCACTGGCAGTACCGAGGCGACGCCGGACAATCCTGACACCTGCCCATGTCGTATGCAGGACCGGAGGTAGGTGTTGAACGTGTCGATGCCCAATACCGCCGCTGATGGATCTGATCCGAGCCCCGAGCGCCAGCGAGTGGGTCAGCGTGCCATCCATCGCTTGCGCTCCGGGCTCTGATACACGGGCCAGACACGCTGAACACAGGCGACTGGAGATTCTCACGAAACGTTGTTAGAATAAAGGAATCGGGGGGCTGTCGCGCGCTGTCCCGCACGCGGCACGGTATGCGTCACGCCTGAGTGGACTGGGAGTTTCATGATGATGTCCGTGCTTCGCCATACGCTTCGGTTCTGTCTGTTCGTCGTTCTACTTGCCCCGACCACGCTCGCCGCCGAGCCGAAGCCTCCAGAGGCCAAGGCCGTCAAGGGTGAACCCATCGACCCCACCCTCTTCGGCCCCGGAGTCGTGGAGGGCATGGACGCCGTCCTCGCACGGCAGGCCACGCTCGCCAACCAACCACCGGTCAACCCGAAGGCCCGCAACGGGCGTCCGGGAACCTGGGTCGTGCCGTCTCGGCGCGCAACCTATCACCCGCATTCCGGCCGCCTCAACATCGTGAACAAGTGGGGCGACACACGCATGGGAATCAGCTTCCACAAGGTCGTCGATGTCAAGGGAGCGTATTTCGCCGGACAGGGCGGCGGACCGGGCGTGTGGACCTCCGGAGTGCGCGCGATCGGATATCGAGCGGGCCATGAGGTGAGCGTCACCGACTGGTTCACCGACATCGGCGCCAAGCCCCGCTGGTTCGCCATGAATCTCACCGGCATCGACCGAATCGTCATCGAGGCCCGACCCGTGTTCAACGGCGCCGGCTGGTATGGCATCGACGACCTGACATTCGCCGCCGCAGCGTCCGATGGCAGCGTGAAGACACGCGTCCTTGATTTTGAGGACTGCCACTTTCGCCAGAAGCTGACCGGAACAACGTACGCCGGACTCACGTGGGAGTCCGGCACGGGCGAATTCAACACGGGCGATGCGATGCCGCCGCCCGCCTCGCTGCCCGACACCCAACCCGGCGAACCCGGGCCGCCGCAGCCGCCGCCCCCGGCGCCGCGGGGAACCGTTCCCCCACCGGTCGTGGGCTTGGACTGGGACGCGGTGCGGCGGGGCGACTCCGGCCAGAACGCGTTTCCGCCGGATACCTGCGGCGCCATCGGGCCCAATCACTTCGTCGAGGTCGTCAACCGCGTCTTTGCCGTATACGACAAGACCAACGGGACTCTCGTCAACGAGTCCTCTCTCGGCGCCTTCCTGCCCGGCTCCAACGGCGACCCGCGGGTCCTGTTTGACCAGTACAGCGGTCGATGGGTCATCGTGGTATCAGATTTCAATACGCGGGTCTTCCTCGCGGTCTCCACCACGAATGACCCCACCGGTACCTGGTTCAAGACGTCTTTCGTTGTTTCAACCGGATCGGATTCAGGCTGTTTCCCCGACTATCCGACGCTCGGCGCCGACGCCAACGGCTTTTATGTGAGCAGCTTCATGGTGGGCTGCGGCATGTCGATCTTCGCAATCGACAAGGCCCCGCTGATCGCACCCTCGCAGAGCCTCGGCACGGTAACGGCCTTCCGCGGCCTCCCGATCGAGGGCGCCATCCAGCCCGTCCACACCTGGGGTACGACGCCCGGCGAGTATTTCATCTCGCGGTGGAACTCGTCCTCCCTGCGCATCCGCCGAGTCGATCCGCCCTTGACCAATCCCGCGCTGCTGGATTTTGGCCTCGTGACCGTGCCGGGCCACGGCTTTCCGCCGGATGCCCCGGCCATGGGCAGCAATACACTGCTCGACACCGTCGACCATCGACTGATGAACGCCGTCTTTCGCAACGGGTCCATCTGGGCGGCCCATGCGATCGGACTCTCCGGCCGAGCCGCCTGCCGGTGGTATGAGGTCGACCCGGTGGCATTAAGCCTCATACAGTCCGGCACCATCAGCGATCCGTCGCTGTACTACTTCTTTCCATCGATCACGGTCGATGTGGCGGGCAATGTCGTGATGGGCTTCTCCGGCAGCGACGCCAATCAGTTCGCCGCCGCCTATTTCACCGGACGCCGTGCAATCGACCCGCCCGGAATGATGTCTGCGCCCGTCCTGCTCCGGGCCGGCAGCGCACCCCAAAACAACATCGACTCGTTCGGCCGGAACCGCTGGGGAGACTACAGCCTGACCTCGATGGATCCGTCGAACGAGCTGACATTCTGGACCATTCAGGAATACGCCGACGCCACCAACGTCTGGGGAACCCACGTCGGAAAGATCATCTACGGCGACACCACGCCCCCCAGCCCCGCACCGACCTTCATCCTGCCGGTCACCGTGACCGACACGTCCGTTTCCATGACGAGCACAACGGCGTCCGACGTCGACAGCCCGCCGGTCGAGTATTTCTTCCAGAGCAACGGCGTCCTGGGCGCGAACGACAGCGGCTGGCAGTTGACCACGGCCTACACCGATACGGGATTGCAGCCGAATACGGGGTATCTATATTGGGTCAAGGCGAGGGACGGCGCCCCGCTGCTGAACGAAACGCCCCTCTCCTTTCCCGCAATCACTCGCACGCTCGCCGCCGTCCCGGGCGCGCCCCTGCTCAGCAACCCGACAGACGCAACGCTCGACCTCGACACCGATCCCGGCGCCAATGCAGCCTTCACCGAACTGGCCGTCCAGTGCACGGCGACCAGCCCGTTTGATTCAACGTGGGACGGACAGTTTGTGGCCGCCGCGGGCACGCCGTCCGCGACGGCCGTCTGGCAGACCGACCCGACGTGGGGCACGACCACCGTCCAGACGTTGCAGCCGCTGACGACTTACGCGTTCCAGGTCAAGGCCCGCAACTTCGACGGCGTCGAGACGGCGTTGGGCCTTGCCGCAAGCATTGACACACTGCCCGCGCCCGTCACCTGCTCGCTCCAAGGTGATGTCAATCAGGACGGTGTGGTCAACGGATCGGACATCGGCGGCTACGTCCGTGCGAAGCTCGGCTTGGCGCCCGCCCCGGGTGAGGAGCCGGCCTGCGCCGACTTCGGAACCGGCGACCTCAACATGGACACGACGCTGTTCGTTAGTCTTCTGCTGGGATAGGAAGCGCCCAG
>JBHHVX010000167.1:0-7136 GCA_046754505.1 Phycisphaerae bacterium
CGGCGTCGAGGACGTATTCACTGATGCGGTCACCGACCCCGGATGTGGCCATGGGCAAACCCCTTCCGTAAAGGCACCTGTCATCGCGTGACCGGCGGGCCTCAGTGCTCGACGTATCGGGCGAGGGACTCGCAGATCACATAATTATAAGCGGCGGCGGCGAGGAAACCAAGCAGCACCACGAACCACGTGAAGCCGCCGGCAAAGCCCCAGCCCGCCAGCCACAGCGCCAGCACGACATCGACGCAGCAGAGCCCGCCGATGATCGCTACGCTGGTCAGCGCCGCCGAGTTCGTCGATTGCAGACGCGATTGAAAGTCCAGCAGCGGTCGCATGAACAGGTAACTCGACCACGGCAGCGCCGCCGCCAGGACCAGCCACAGGAGCGTGAGCTTCATCACGTGGCCGAACGCCCGGACCGTGTCCCAGTTTTCGTACGCCCAGTAGCCGCCTGCCGCCATCGCAAGGAAGATGATCGCGCTGGCGACCTTGGCCCCGACGAACTTTCCGATCTCAGCGAGAAACACCCGCGTTGCTCCCAAGGCGCCGGCCGCGCTCGCCGGACCCGCCGGCCGGCGGCCTTCGCGCCGAAACATTCACTATTTTACTATAAGCCTCGTACCAGTGGCCGGGGAACTACAATCCGGCGGCCGGATTGGAATCGACCCGGGCACCGGGCGGCGAGGCCGCCTGCAACCTTCGCTACAGCAAGGAGTTAACAGAAAAACACCGCCGCCTCCGGCCGATGACCCCAACGGGCGCCCTTCGCATCTCCGGCCGGTGCCGGGACCTCGGCGCCGATCGCCACGGCGGCGTGATGTGTTGGCCTCCCGCGGCATATCGTCGAGAATGCGTGCTGGACGCGTGGTATGTGTTTGGCGTGTGTGGCGCGTTTATCAGAGCGCCGAGCGCAAGCGATGGGTGGCGCGCTGCCCCACTCGCTTGCGCTCGGGGCTCGGATCAGGTCCGTCAGCGGTGCTGCCGGGCCTCAACACGCTAAAACAAGTGCGACGCGCGGCGCGCTCGCAAGGCATCCGCCGCGGCGTCAGACTCTTGCAGAAGAAGGATGTAATATGTCGATTCAGCGGGTGACGGTTTGCGCGGCGGCCTTGGTGGCGATCTCGGGTTGTTCGATGGAGGGAGGGACGATCGCCCCGTCGGGCACAAAAGAAAGGAATTCGGCGGAGATGGAGTTCATCGCGTTACACGATGCCTACCTTGCGAAATACAAACCCCTGCTGCTGCGATCGGAAAAGGCGTGGTGGGTGGCGAACACGACCGGATCGGACGAGGCCTTCGAGGCGAAGAAGCAAGCGGAGAACGCCCTGATCGAGCTTCACAGCGATCGGGAGACCTTCGCCGGGCTCAAGGCGCTGAAGGACGGCGGGCGCGTGACGGACGCGGTTCTGGCGCGGCAGCTCGACGTGATGTATCGCACGTTTCTGCCCGGCCAGGTCGACCCCGCCGTCCAGAAGCGGATCGTCGATATTCAGACGGAAGTCGAAAAGATATTCAACACCCATCGCAGCCGCGTCGGCGGAAAGCAGATGACGGAAAACGACGTCCGGAAGATCCTGTCGGACACGAAGGACTCGGCTCTGGCCGAGGAGGCGTGGAAGGGCTACATGGCCGTCGGGGCCAAGGTTGAGGCGAAGCTGAAGGAACTGGTGGCTCTGCGAAATCAGGTGGCCCGGCAACTGGGCTTCCGGGACTTCTACGTCATGAGCTGCACGCTCCAGGAGATCGACGAGGGCGAACTGCTGCGGCTGTTCGACGAGCTGGATGACCTGACGCGTGAGCCGTTCGCGGCGCTCAAACGCGACATCGACACGGCCATGGCCGCCCGTTTCGGAATCGCGTCGGGCGACCTGCGCCCCTGGAACTTCGGCGATTTGTTTTTCCAGGAAACGCCCGGCATGGAGGCCGTCAACCTCGACTCGGTGTTTGCCGACCAGGACCTCCTCGCGCTGGTCAAGAAGTATTACGCAAGTCTGGATATGCCGGTGGAGGCCATCCTGGCCCGGAGTGATATGTACGAGAAGCCCGGCAAAAGCCCCCACGCCTTTTGCACCGACCTGGACCGGACCGGCGAAGACGTCCGCGTATTGTGCAATCTCAAGCCCAACCTGTATTGGATGGACACGATCATGCACGAGGTGGGCCACGCGGTATATGACACCTATATCCGTCGCGACCTGCCCTTCCTGTTGCACGAGGCCTCTCACAGCATCACCACCGAAGGCGTCGCGATGATGTTTGGGGCCTTCGTCAAGAACGGCGACTGGCTGCGACGGGTGCGTGGGCTCTCGCCCGGTGAGGCGGAATCGGTTGTGCGGTCGGCGCGGCGGGCGCTGCGAGCCGAGAAGCTGGTCTTTTCGCGGTGGACACAGGTCATGGTGCGGTTCGAGTATGGGATGTATACCAACCCCGACCAGGACCTGGGCAAACTGTGGTGGGACCTGAAAAAGCGCTATCAGTTGCTCAGCCCGCCGGAGACCGTGCACCGCCCGGACTACGCCGCCAAGGTGCACGTCATCACCGTGCCGGTCTATTATCACAGCTACATGATGGGCGACCTGTTCGCCAGCCAGCTCCGGGCGCACATTGCCCGCAAGGTGATGGGTCTGGCCGACGTGTCGTCCACGAGTTTCTACGGAAGTCGCGACGCCGGTCGCTTTCTCAAGGAGCACGTTTTCGGCCCGGGCAACCTGTATTCGTGGAATGAATTGACACGGCGTGCCACGGGCGAGCCGCTGTCGGCGAGAGCGTTTGTGCGGCAGTATGTGGCGGAGTGAGGCTGAGGGGAGGAAGTGCGCATCGTCCGTGACCCAATCGGCGGGAGCTGTCGTGGCGTCCCGTAGGGACGAGGCGAGCCAACCCCGGCACGCCGTGCCGGGGTTCGCGCGAACCCGAGAGGACCGAGTCCCGTAGGGACGATTGAGGTCTCCTATCCCGGCACTTCGTGCCGGGCTACGATCAAGCGCCCCTACGGGGCCTGTTGATCGAAATACGGCAAGAGAGATGCCTGCCGATTCTGTTACGGACCGGCCGTTTACGGGCGATTCCCGATGCCAGCCGGGACCGAGAAGGGATTCTCGGTCCAGCTCGTGTCTTCCTGTCAGCCGGACAGTTCGGCGACGAATCGGGTGACGGACTGGACGGTTTGCGACCGGGAGGTCCCCGATTCCTGAGAATCGATGAGGCGGCGCACGACCGCGCTGCCGACGATGGCGCCGTCGGCCAACGCGCAGACCTGCCGGACGGCCGCCGCGGAGCTGATTCCGAATCCGACGAGCGTGGCGATGCCGGTGTCTGCGCGGAGGGCGGCGACGTGGCGTTCCAGATCGGCGGGCAGGGCGTGGCGCTCGCCGGTCGTTCCCTGGACCGAGACGTAATACAGGAACCCGGACGCGGCCTCGGCGATGGCCCGTTGTCGCGCCGGCGGCGTCGTGGGAGCGACGAGCATCGGCATCCGCAGGTCCGCGCGACCGACGGCCTCGGACACACCGGCCGCCTCCTCCAGCGAGAGGTCCGGCACGATCAGGCCGTCCAGCCCCGCGGCACGGGCCTGCTGAACGAAGCCCTCCACGCCATGTCGATAGACGATCGACGCCGACACCATGGCCAGGATCGGACACCCCACTTCCGCACGGACCGAGGCGACGCATTCGAATACTCGTTGCACGGTCGCTCCGCCGTCGAGGGCGTGGGCGAAGGCGTGCTGGATGACCGGGCCGTCGGCGACCGGATCGGAAAACGGGAATCCCAGCTCGACGCCACGGATCGGCAGGTCCGCCCACGCCCGCAGTAAATCGACGGTGGTATCCATGTCCGGATAGCCGGCCGGAAGGAACGGCCACAGGCCGGGCGGATGTTCAGCGAGGGCTTGATCGATTCGGTTCATGGGCGACCCGCCGAAAGCGCCGGCCGGCGAGCAAGACTCGGATTCGTCTGCACGACTCAGCCTCCTGCCACGTCGCGGCCGCGCAGCCGGGCGACTTCGACACAATCCTTGTCGCCGCGGCCGGAGAGATTCACGACGATGATCTCTTTGGGGTCGAGTTTCGGGGCGATCCGGACGACATGCGCGATCGCATGGGCCGATTCCAACGCGGGAATGATCCCCTCGGTCCGGCTCAGCATCTCGAAGGCGTCGAGGGCCTCGTCGTCCGTGGCCGTCACGTAGCTCACGCGGCCGGTTTCGGCCCAGTGGGCGTGCTCCGGCCCGACGCCGGGATAATCCAGGCCGGCCGACACCGAATGCACGGGCAGCGTCTGGCCGTCGTCGTCCTGCAAGACGATTGTCTGCATTCCGTGGAGCACGCCCGGCCGGCCGCGCGTGAGGGTGGCGGCGTGGCGGGCGTCCAGCCCCTCGCCCGCGGCCTCGACACCGACCAGTTTCACGGCGTCATCGTCGATGAAGGGATGGAAGATTCCGGCGGCGTTGCTGCCGCCGCCGACGCACGCCACGACGAGGTCCGGCAATCGTCCGCACGAGCTCAGCGCCTGACTGCGGGCCTCCCGGCCGATGACCGATTGCAGTTCGCGCACGATGACGGGGAACGGGTGCGGTCCCATGACGGAGCCGATGACGTAATGCGTCGTGTCGACGTGGGTCATCCAGTCGCGCAGGGCCTCGTTGATCGCGTCCTTGAGGGTTCGCTGACCGGCGTTCACCGCGACGACCCGGGCGCCGAGCAGTTCCATTCGATAGGCGTTCAGTCGCTGGCGCCGCACGTCCTCGGACCCCATGTAGACCACGCATTCCATGCCCAGCACGGCCGCGGCCGTGGCCGTGGCCACACCGTGCTGACCGGCGCCGGTTTCGGCGATGATGCGTCGCTTGCCCATTCGGGACGCGAGGATGGCCTGTCCGAGTGTGTTGTTGATCTTGTGGGCGCCCGTGTGGTTGAGGTCCTCGCGCTTCAGATAGATGCCGGCCCCGCCCAGCCGGTCCGCCAGCCGCCGGGCCGGATAGAGCGGGCTGGGACGACCGACGTAGTCGGACAGGTATCGCTCCAGTTGCGCCCAGTAGTCGGGGTCGGCCTGTGCCGAGGCCCAGGCCCGCTCGAGTTCGTGGACGGCGGGCATCAGGGTCTCCGGCACGAACCGGCCGCCGAAGCGTCCAAATCGGCCGGCGGCGTCGGGCCAGCTACGGGATGGTGGGGACGTTGCGTTCATGGAGGATCTCGGCCGCGGCGGCGGGGATCATAGCCGGGCCGCTCGGATGACGGCAAATCGCGGCGAATTTTATGATTGTACCGGCCTTTGAAAGTGCTAGTATATTGCCATGACCGATTTTTCTTTCGAGACCGCCGAGCACATGGAGTCGCCTTCGGTTCGCCAGTTGTCGGTGTTTCTCGACGATCGCGTTGGCGCCCTGCACCGGCTGTTTCAGTGTTTTGAGCGGACCGACATCAAGATTCTCGCCTTGTCGGTCGTTCATGCCATCGATTGCGCGATCATCCGCGTCATTGTTGACGATACGGATGAGGCGATTGAGGTCCTTCGGAAGCGAAACTTCCCGATCAGCGAGACCGAGATGATCGTGGTCGAGTTGCCGCCGGGTCACGGCCTGCGGTCGATCTGCTCGGCCCTGCTCACGGCGGAGATCAGCATCGATTACGTCTATCCCCTGCTGGTTCGCCCGACCGGTCGAGCGGCCATCGCCGTCCACACCGATAACCTCGAGATCGCCGCTCAGGTGCTGCGTGGGCGAAACTGTACGCTGCTCGGCGAGGACGATCTCGGCCCCGGCGGTGCTCGCTAGGGGTCGCGCCAGAACACGGTGAATGGCAGAGCCGCCAAACGGCAAAGCCACCGGCTGGAACGAGAACCCGTTCTCTTTCCAGTGGGTCCGAAAACGTGGCGGGAATGTGTCTGCTTTGGCTCCCCGGGTTGCCGTTCGCAAGGTCTCGACATAGAATAATCAGTACATCGTTTTGGGGGTGGCCTCCGCGCTCGATTCTCATTTCCCTCGCCAGTGATCCGGGCGCAGCCGGTTTTGTCTGCATGGCGACAGAAACGCGATATCCGTCTGGACTTTGCATGCGGATATGCCGGACAGTTTGGCCGACGACCGGGGGCACCGCGCACCAGCGACAGAGGAGGGATGATGGTTTCGATCCACGGAATCCTTCGATGCAGGCGCGACAAGCGCGTGGCCGGCTCGCCCGGACCTGGTCACGCAACGTCTGCTCCGTCAGGGTTCAATCCGACTTCGCTGCACCGACGTATGGCGTGCGGGGTTCTGTGCTCGATCGTCTGTGCGGCGGTGATGTTACCGGGCGTGGCGTCGCCCGCGAGCGCGGGCTGCGTCTGGCAGCAGCTTGGGCCGAGTTTCCTCGGTGCCCGCAAGAACGCCGCCGCCGTGAATCAGAACGGCACGCTCGTCGTCCTCGGCGGCCGACCGCTCGTCGGACAGGCGTCCACCGTTCACTACCTGCCGCCCGGCGCCACCACGTGGCTATCGGGAACGCCGATCGATCCGGCCCGAAACAGTCCGGCCGCCGGCCTCAACGCGGCGGGACAGATCATCGTCACCGGCGGCTGGGGTTTTGACGACACCGGCGGTGGCGTGATCGTGGCCAACACGGGGTTTCTCTATGATCTCACCAATGGAGCCACGGGTACGCTCGCGAGCATGGATCCCCTTCGGGCCCGGGCCTTTTTCGCTTTCGCCAATGATAATCTGAACCGGCTCTACATTCTCGGCGGCGACGACACGAGCGGCGTGGCATGGAATCTGGCCGACCGCTATGACCCGGTGACCGACGCGTGGACGGCGCTGGCGAACCTGCCCCAGCCGCGTTCCGATCCTGCGGCCGTCTATGACGGGGCCGGGCACGTTCTTGTGATCGGCGGCGCGAATGCCGCGGGATCGCCTCAGACAACCGTCTTTTCTTTTGATATCGCGACGAGCACGTGGTCGACCCTCGCCCCGCAGCCGGCCGCACTCATGCAGCAGGCGGCCGTGCTCGGCGCCGACGGACGCGTCTATGTCGTGGGCGGATCGGCGGGCGGACCCGGCCCGGCGGCTTCGGTCTATGTGTTCGACCCGACTCTCACCCAGTGGTCCACCGGACCGAGCCTGAATGTGCCGCGGCTTGGCACCGCCGTGGTCCTCGGCAGCGACG
>JBHHVX010000168.1:0-7103 GCA_046754505.1 Phycisphaerae bacterium
CCTCGCCTCCTCGGTTGAGTACCTCGTCGTGGATTTGCGCGTTCTGCTCGGGCGTCAGTACATACAGGTTCATGCACTCGGGCGCCGAGCAGGCCACGGCGTACTCGGCCTGCCGAACGAAGGCACCGGCCGGGACGAGAACGCCGCCGTAGTACGTGTCCTCCGAGAGAACCCCGCTGCTCACTTGTTTTTGGGTGAAGAATGTGGTCGGTGTGGGTATGAAGACGGCGCCCGGACTAAAGACCGACAGGGGGCTCCTTCCCCAGAACCATGTTCCTGCCTGCGGGGAGGACGCCGCTGGACCTACCGCAAGGCTTGCGCTCCCGCCCCCTCCGGAGCCGAATTCGGGAGTGGAGGGCGCGGCCCGGACGCTCGAGCATGTGGCAACTACGAGACTCGCGATGACTACCTTCACTTGCATGATTCAATCTTCTCAATCGCATCTAGAGCGCATACTGTTGACAATTGACCTCAATTGAGTTGGTGCTTGCTCCTCTCCGAATCCAAGCGGCCAGCACGGGCCCTGGGCCAACGGAAACATGGGCTCTCTCCAAACCCAATCCAACAGGCTGCGATTGTAGCAAAGAACAGCGTCTGATACAAAGCAGTGGTCATTATCGGGTGTTTAGGCGTGGTGGACCCAAGTTTCGTGACCAGCTCTTTGCCACCCGTCCTGCGTCAGCAGCTTGACGACAAGGCCAGCAAGATCGAGGAGGCCAGGAAGAACGAGCTTCGACTCCGCCGGCATGGGCTTGCTGCCATTCTTGGCAACCAGACACGCATTCTGCATGGCCATCTGACCACCGACCGCCGAGATGGTAGGGCGTTCGCCTTCATCCGGCTCCCGTAACAGACACCCGCGCATAAGAGCAAGGGGAATAGCGTAGCCGCCATCCAAGCGGACGGTCTGCCGACGCGCTGCTAACCCCGGCGCCGGGGCGCCGCCGAGGGACCGCTCCGGCAGAAACGGCGAAGTCAACGGCGCGGACTTCGTCAAGGCCGCCTTCGACGCCGTACGGACACGAGGGTCAACGGCGCGACCATGCCAAAGAGGCTGAGCGTGTCCAGTAGTCCACAGGTCCCGGACGGCGTCGGCTCTGCAGCGATGTCCTGCACGCTCATGGCGTCGGTCTGGGGATGGGGAAGCAGACTCGGCACCTTGCCGTCGACGGCCCCAAGACGCTTGAGCACGCGGTCGTAGGTCAGGTCGGCGGCGTTCAGATCGAACGTTTCCGTCGGTGAACCCGCATCATACACGACGAAGGCCGGGTCATACAGCCCGTTCTCGAGGAAGTCGACGAGCGCAGTGAGATCGTCATCGCTCAGGCCGAGTCCGATCTGCCCCGGTCCGCGCGGATGCGTGAACAAATCGTCTACATTCCCTGCAGCGGCAGCCAACTCTGAACTCGCCGCGCCGTTGTTGAAATACTCGACGAGGTCGCGAAGTGTCTCAAGCTCGCCGCTGTGCATGTACGGCCCGGCATCGCGGGCCTGCCGCAGGGTGGGCGACTTGAACCTGAAGTTGTCGGCCGCATCGCCCGTCGCCTCGGCGCGGCCGATGTCGGCGACGTTGGAGTCACCGAGCGTCGTCCGTGCCAGGTCCATCATCGGATGGTCGCCGATGCCGACGTTGCGGAAATTCTCCTCGATGAGCCGGCCGGCCTCGTCGCCGAGGGTCTTGTTCAAGGCCGGCCCGCTGTGGCAGGCGACGCAGTTCGCCCCGCCGTCCTCGGGCGCGGAGAAGAACAACTCGGCGCCGCGGAGCTGACCAGCGGACAGGGACGTATCGGAACCGGCGAGGAACCGGTCATAGGGCGTGTCGCGCGTGATCACCGTCCGCAGAAAGGCGGCAATGGCCCGCGCGGTCGTGTCATCGTTGATCAGATCATCCGGGTTACCCGAGGCGTCCGCGGCCGCGGCCGCGGTCGGAAACGCGCGACGGTACAGCTCGACATACGCCGGGATGTCCTGCAAAGCGAATCGCTGCGTGCCGATCATGCGGTGGGCCATGAACGTGAACATCACGGTGCTTTCGCCGGCGGGCAAGTCGTCAGGATTGATGTTGACCTTGCCGGGATCGGCCGGATCGTATGGCTCGCCCGCCGGACCGCTCCAGAACATGCGCAGATTGGTCGCGAATCCGATGACGCTCGGCGCCGAGCGGGCCGGACCATCCAGTCCGTCGAAGCGGCCGCTCATCGCCAGCTGGCCGGCTCCGTCGAAGACGTCGATCGGCGTTGGCAGGACGTCGACCAGGTCGGCATAGGGCACGCGGCGGGCAACAAAACGGCCCGTCTCGGGATCGATCGCACCGCGTCCCTGTCCACCCATTCCGAAGGCCTGCTGAGTGCCGGCCTTCGACGCCGCCGCACCGATGTGGCAGGTGCCGCAGGAGATGCTCTGCGCCAAGGCCCGGACACCGCCAAACTCCGGCCGGACGTTGTTGCTCCGGACCGGGTCGAAGAACAGCAGTTTGCCCAGCCGTTTTTTCTGCGGTGTGATGCGGTAGCGCGGGTCGTCGGGCTGCGGCATGTCGGCGTCAGCCGCCGGCACCTGCAGGACGTGCAGACTTCCGATCCGGGCTTCGATCAGGCGACGCAGACCATCCGGTGTCTCGCCATAAGATACTGATATAAATAAAGTTACAATAAGACTTGATGCGCAGAACGCACCCGTGACTCGGTCGCTAAACATGGTCTAAGAACCTCCTCCCACCCAAAGATATCCAAGGTCGACCACCTGCCCCAAGCGACCAGCCGTGGTGATCCACCGGAATCGACTCGGCCCGCCCGCGACCGTCGCTCTCTTCGCCTTTGTTCCGGAGGCGAAGAGACAGCCAAGGCCACCGCGATTGGATTCCGACAGACCAAACGCGATTGTAACGAAAAGCGGACGCGTATTGCAAGTCGGTGGCACCATCGAGCCGATTGGGACAGCATCGAGATTCGTACTTCAGTGGTGTTGACGCGGATCGGCCGGCGTGGTAGAGGGGCGGTCTATAAGGCGGTCGGATTGGATTCTCCGCCGCACGAACCGCGGGTGTAGCTCAGTGGTAGAGCGTCACGTTGCCAACGTGAATGTCGTGAGTTCAAGTCTCATCACCCGCTTTGGTCGATAAGGACCACAGATGGCCGGCTATGCCCGGCCCGGAACAGGAACAGCCGTCCCCGGGATACCGACCGGTCAGGTCAGGCGTTGGCCGGGGATTGGCGGTGTGACGTGGATCGACATCGAGTCGGTCGGGCACAAGAAGGCGCCTGACCGGCTTTTTTCGTGCGCGGCGTGCACTGGACATCGCCCCTCCTTGGGAGGCGGGGCGGAATCCCGGAAACGGAGGCGATCGATGACAGACGAAGACGTTGCTGAGCTGCCGACAGACGAACAGGATTCGGCTGAGGCCGAACCGGAAGACTTTCGGGCACAACTTAAGAAGGTCCTCGACGTGCAGGTTGAGGACGTCGGCGTCCTGCGCAAGAAGCTGACGATTTGCGTGCCGGCTGACACCGTCGAACGCGAGACAGGCGAACAGTACAAAGAGTTGAGCGCCGACTCGGTGATTCCGGGTTTTCGACGGGGTCGTGCGCCCCAGCGCCTGGTGGAGAAACGATTCGGCCGGGAGGTCGGCTCGCAAGTCCTGACAAAACTCGTGTCCAACGCCTATCTGGCGGCCATCGATAAGGAAAGCGTCAGCGTACTGGGTGAGCCGCTCGTCTGGGCGGCCATCAAGGATAAGAAGGCGCCGGACAGCGAAGCCCGGACCCAGTTGGTGGAGATGCAGACTGCCCTGGAGCACCTGCGCCTGCCCGAGTCGGGTGATTTCGAGTTCGCCTGCGAGGTCGAGGTGAAGCCCGATCTGGAACTGCCCGACCTGAAGGGGATTCCCGTGGAGAGGCACATGATGGTCATCACGGACGAGGATGTGACGGCCGAGATAGACCGCGTGCGGGCGCGACGCGGGAACTGGGCGCCGGTCCTGGACGGAACGGTGGCGATCGACGATTTGCTGGTCTGCGAGATGAAGATGACCGTCGACAGTGAAGAAATCAAGACGGCGGAAAACATCCAGATCGCCGCGCGCCCGCAGCGTGTGGAGGGCGTGGCCATCGAAGACCTCGGCGAGAAACTCAAGGGGTGCAGCGCCGGCGACACGAAGGTGTTCAAGGGCGTGTTGCCGGACGACTACGATCGGGAGGAACTCCGCGGCAAGGAGGCCGAATTCGCCTTCAAGATCGAAGACATCAAACGGCTCCAACTGCCTCCGTTGGACGCAGCCTACCTCGACGGAATGGGGTTTGACTCGGAGAAGGAATACCGCGCGTGGGTGAGGGAGACGGCCGAGCGTCATCTGGACCGCCAGGTCCGCAACGCCATGCAGCGGCAAATCGCTGAGCATCTCGTCAAGGCGGTCCATCTCGATCTTCCCGAAGGGTTGTCGACACGCCAGACCGATCGGGCCGTGCATCGACGGATGATGGAGTTGCGGCGGCAGGGCGTTCCGCAGGACGAGATCGAAAAACACGGCGACGAGCTTCGGACGACGGCCCGGCAGCAAGCCATCGGCGAACTCAAGTTGCATTTTATTCTGGAGCAGGTCGCCGAAGAACTGGACGTGGACGTGACGGAGGAAGAGATCAACGGGCAGATCGCGGCGATCGCGCAGCAGTACGGGCAGCGTTTTGATCGCGTGCGGGATGAACTGGGACGAGACAACGGACTGGAATCGCTCTACCTCCAGATTCGTGATGAGAAATGCCTCAACAAGGTCCTCCTGATGGCGGAGATCACCGATGCCCAGGTCGAGGCCAAGCCCACGAAAAAAAAGGCTCAGAGCAAGAAGAAAACCAAAACAGCAACAACCGCATCTGCTCGGAAGCCGGCGAAGAACGTAACCAAGAAGAAGGCGCCCCGGGCCAAGGCACCCGGAAAGTAGCCTCGGGATCCATCGAAGGCCGTCGCGGAATCGGAACCCACAACGGAGAACTGGCACATGGATGATCGGATCATGATGAGTGGTGATGGGTTTGGCGGAATGTTCCCGGGGTCCCGCGCCCAAGGACACACGCCCTATCAGCGGACGCGCGAGATGTCCATCGAGGACCTGCTGCTTGAGAACAGGATCATCTTTCTCGCCGGTCCCATCGTGGAGAGAAGCGCCAGCCTGGTCATCATGCGCATGCTCTATCTGCAGAGTCTGAAGAAAGACCAGGACATGAACCTGTACATCAACTGCCCTGGCGGCATGGTCGACCAGACGTTGGCGATTTATGACACGATGCAGCACCTGACGTGCGACATCGCGACGTACTCCATCGGTCAGGCCGCGAGCGGCGGGGCCGTCATTCTGGCCGCCGGCACCAAGGGGAAGCGCTTCGCACTCCCCAACAGCAAGATCATGCTCCACCAACCCTGGGGCGGAATTACCGGGCAGGCGGAGGACATTCGCATCCAGGCGGAGGAGATTCTCCGCGACAAGCAGACGTTGAATCGGATCCTGTCCGAGAATACAGGCAAGCCGATAGAACAAATCGAGCAGGAGACCGAGCGCGACCGTTTCCTCGATCCGAAGCAGGCGGTCGAGTGGGGGCTTGTCGACGAGATCGTCGAGCCGCACAAAAAGGAAAACGGAGACAAGAAGGAATAACGCCGTCGATTCTCGTTCATGGTCCGTGACGGCGACCCGCCCTGCGGGGGCGTTCGCTACGGACTCGCCCGCCGGGCGAGGAAAACACCGTCAGGCGATAGCATAAAGGATTCTTCCATGACCTCAAGCGGCTCGACGCTGATCCCATTTGTGATCGAGAAAACCGGACGCGGCGAACGATCGTACGACATCTACTCGCGCCTGCTGAAAGACCGCATCGTCTTTGTCGGCGGTTCGATCGATGACGAGGTGGCCAATGTCATCATCGCCCAGATGCTCTTTCTGTCGAACGAAGATCCGCACGCGGACATCAGCTTTTACATCAACTCGCCCGGAGGCAGCGTCTCCGCGGGGTTGGCCATCTACGACACGATGTGCTTTCTGCGCTGCGATGTCGCCACCTATGGCATCGGCATGGCGGCCAGCATGGGTGCGATTCTGCTGTGCGGCGGAACCAAGGGAAAGCGATTCGTCCTGCCCAACTCGCGCGTCCTCCTCCACCAACCCCTGATCGGCGGTGTCATGCAGGGCGTGGCCACCGATCTGTCGATCGAGGCGAAGGAGATTCTCCGCCTCCGCGGCGTGCTCTACGAAATCCTCGCGAAACACACCGGCGCCGATCGGGACAAGATCGAGAAGGATTGCGATCGCAATCTCTGGCTCTGTCCGACCGAAGCGATGGAGTATGGCCTGGTCGATCAAGTGCTGGAGCGCCAGCCCGAGTCGGCGCGGCCCGCAAAACCATCCGACGACTGATGCGACTTCAACCGTTCAGCTTCCGGCTTGTGACATCGGCGATTTTTGCGCTCGGCGCGGCCGCTCCGGGGGGGTGCGGCGGGCCGGTCACCGACCCGGCATGGAAGACGAAGATGAGCCAACTCGAAGAGCGACTGGCCGCCCAGAGTCGGTCGCTTGAGGAGAAGGACGAGCAGATTCGCCTCCAGACCAAGCGGATACGGGATCTGATCGCCCTGCCGGAAGGCCGGCGGCTCGAATCGCTTCCCCAGGTCGATCGAATCGAGTTGGCGACGCTGTCGGGCGGCGCCGACGAGGACCGCGACGGCATCGATGAGAAGCTGATTCTCTACCTGCGGCCGATCGACCGGGACGGTGATACCATCAAGGCCGCCGGCACGGTGAGCGTGAGGCTGCTCGACCTCCATGCCGCGCCCGATGCGCAGAAGGTCGGCGCCGTCGAGTTGGGCCTCGATGAATTGCGAGCCGTCTGGTACGGCCGGCTGTCATCCCACTACACGATCAAGGTTCCGTGGGCCGGCGGCGTCAAGCGGGCTCCGCACAAGACGATCACCGCCCTCGTCACATTCATGGACTACGTGACCGGCCGGACCTTCACCGTCCAGAAGGCGTTTCAGGTTCGCGGGGCGGCTTCGCCGGACTGACCCCTCGCGCACGCTCTCGATGCACACAATGTCCGGCCCCGATACCGCCGGCCCGGCGTGAG
>JBHHVX010000169.1:0-7043 GCA_046754505.1 Phycisphaerae bacterium
GCGCCGCCGCTAATCGATGGCCGAGAAACGGGCCAGGTCGACCTCGCGGCCGAGGACGACGAGCACCTCGGATTCATTCAGGACCTGGTCGGGCGTGGGCATGAAGTGAAACTCGCCTTGTGTGCCGGACCGCGTCGCCAGGACGAGGAGGCGGTAGTTTTTGCGGATGTCTGATTCGCGCAGCGTCTTGCCGGCAACCTCCTTGGGCACGACCACTTCCATGATTCGATACTCTTCGGCGAACGGGAAGAAATCGAGAAAGTGAGGATGCGCGATGCGGCGGGCGGTTCGCTCGGCGGTGTCGCGCTCGGGAAAGATGACTTCGTGGGCCCCGACCGCCTTGAGAATCAGCGCGTGGTCTTCATTGACGGCCTTGGTTCGGATCTTCTGGACGCCGATCTGGCTGAGGTGAAGCGTGCAGAGGATGCTGACCTCCATGCTCTCGCCGAGACTGACCACGGCCTCATCGACAGACGCGGTGAACAGCGACTTGAGGGTGTCCAGGCTGCGGGCGTCCGCGACGAACACCTGATGCACGTCGTCGCGCAGGTCCGCCACGCGATCTTCAAGATTGTCGACGGCGAGGACTTCGCAGTGCATCTTGGTCAGTTCCCGCGCGAGATGCGAACCGAATTGACCGAGTCCGATGACGACCACCTGTTTCATGGGTTACCTTTCTGCTGTCTGGCCGCGGCGTATCGGTCTCGGCCCTGCGTTGCGCGGCGGCGCCCCGTGACTCATCCGATCATCAGCCTTTCTTCCGGATAGCGAAAGGGCGTCGGCCGGAGGGGCATGGCGGCCATGGCCGCGGTCAGGGGGCCGAGTCGGCCCACGAGCATGGAGGCGATAAGCCACAGCTTGCCGGTGACAGACAGCCCCGCCGTGATTCCCGTTGACAGGCCGACGGTTGCAAAGGCGGATACCTGCTCGAACATCAGGTCCTTGAATGGGATGGCACTGTTGTCGCCCTCGGTGACCGCGAGGATGAGCCACCCCGCAAGATTCCATGCGACGGCGAGGCCGATCACGGCGGCGGCCCGATCGGTGACGCCGGGGGCCAGGCGTCGGCCCCAGACGGTCGTATCCTGGAGTCCCCGCGTTCGGGCGCGGACCTCGGCGAATCGGACGGCGAGAGAGGTCGTCTTGATGCCGCCGGCGCAGGAGCCGGGCGAGCCGCCGACGAACATCAGGGAGGTGAGGACCAGCAGTGACGCGAGCGGCAGGGCGGCGATGTTGAGGGTGTTGAATCCGGCGGTGCGTGCCGTGATCGACTGGAACAGAGCCTGCACGCAGCGGAGCGACCATGATTGGTGGTCGTTGGGGACGCCGAGGACGAGGATGGCAATGGCCCCGGCTGTGATCAGGCCAGCCGACATCGTGAGGACGATGCGGGAGTGGAGCGACCATCGGACGGCGCCGGTGCGCCGGCGGCGCAGTGTGTCGAGGCCGCGGCGGCCGATCTCCAGGATGACGGTATGGCCCAGGCCGCCCAGTACGATCAGGCTCATGATCGTGAGCATGGTGAGGGGATTGGATCGCACGGACGTCAGGCTGTCGGCGCTCAGCGAGAAGCCGGCGTTGCAGAATGCGGATACGGCGTGAAAGACGGCGGAGAAGACGGGCGTGGCGTTTTGTCCCAGTTGGCGAAAGTCGAGATACAGCAAGGCTGCGCCGACACCCTCGAGGCCGAGCGTGAGGCCCACGATTCGCTTCAGGTCTCTGCGGAGATTGGCCGCGGCGTTCGTCTGATAAAAGGTGTCGCTGATGATCGCCTGCGACCGGAAGGAGAGCTTGCCGCCGATGAGCTGAGCCGCCAGGGCCGCGAAGGTCATGATGCCCAGCCCGCCGAGCTGGATCAGAACGAGGATGACCGCCTGGCCGAAGGGCGTGTAGGCCGTCCCGGTATCGACAACGGTCAATCCTGTGACGCAGACCGCGGACGTCGAAGTGAACAGGGCCTCGAGCAGGCCCACGTCGTCGCTCTCGTGCGACGCCGGAAGCCACAGCAGAACCGTCCCGATCAGGATGAGCAGCGCGAACGTGGCGGCGAGCAGGCCTTCGGAGCGCAGCAAGACACGGCCGAGCCACGCCCCGATCGCCGAGGTGAGTTTGCGGGCGGTCGTCATCGGAGTGGAAGGGTGCGGCATGGTGTTCGAACGACAATACGGACTACACGTTGAACCGAAAGTTGATCACGTCGCCATCTTGCACAATGTAGCCCTTGGATTCGAGCCGAACCTTGCCCGCGCTCTTCGCGGCTTTCATGTCACCGGCGGCCTTGAGGTCTTCGAAGGCCACGGTCTCGGCTCGGATGAATCCGCGTCGGATGTCGCTGTGGATCCTGCCCGCCGCCTCGACGGCCGACTCGTCCTTGCGGACGGTCCAGGCCCGGACCTCATCGGGGCCGCACGTCAGGAACGAGATCAGGCCGACCGCCTCGTAGCAGGTTCGAAGCAAGCGAACGCCGGCCGGCCGGTCGAGGCCCAGGTCCGCCAGAAAGACCGGCCGGTCCGACTCTTCCAGTTGGGCGATTTCCGCCTCGATCTCCGCGGAGAGGGCGATGGTGGCGGCGGCGTGTTCATGCTCGAAGGGCGGCGGCCGGGCGAGGTCGGCCTCGTCCACATTGACGACGACGAGCACCGGCTTGAGCGTCAGGAATCCGAAACTGGCGGCGATGCCGCGTTCTTCGTCGTTGTGGATGGCGCTGCTGACGGGGGCCTCGTTCTCCAGCGCGGTCCGCACGCGTTGCATCATGGCCAACTCGCGCAGCTCCTGGTCACGCGTCTTTGAGGGCTTCTGGCTGGACTTCTCCAGTTTCTCGACGCGGTTCGTGACCTGTTCCAGGTCTGCGAAGATCAGTTCCATGTGCAGCTCGTCGAGGTCCGCCTTCGGATCGATCCGGTCGCGATACGGCGCCACCGAGTCCGAGGCGAACGCCCGCACGACCATGACAACTCCGTCGCAGCGACGGACGGCACCCATCGCCTTGCGGAAGGCGGCCTGTCCGTGGGCGTCGGCCAGGGAGGTGCCCGGCACGTCGAGGAATTCCAGGTGGGCGGGGGTGTACTTCTTGGGCGTGTAGAGTTCGGCGAGATAATCGAGGCGCGGGTCCGGCACGAGCACCGTCGCCAAGCGGTCCGTGCCGCCGTGACCGGGATCCGCCGGTTCGCCGGTGATGGCCGCAAACAAAGTACTCTTGCCGGACTGTGGCGGGCCAATGAGCGCGAATTTCATGGGACGGCATTCCTTTCGGGCGTCATTCTAGCGGGGCCTGTGAGATTCTGCACAAGAGTCTCGGGCGGATGCGGGAGCGGCGTGCGTGCCCCGATTGGCGGATGGGCGCATCCAAGGGCACTGGCGGACAAGCCGCCAGTGGCACCCGCCCGGAACGGTGTGTATATTGGGGGAGTGGGGGGCAGACAGCCTCGGGCGGTCTGCTATACTGGGCGGCAGAATCGCACGGAGGCTCGATATGTCGCATCGAACTGGCGCAGCCACGCTGACGCTGCCGGAAGCCGCCGCCACCCGGCCCGAATCCAAACCGCGGCGGCAGCCCCGGTATCATGTGATTCTTGTGGACGATGACGACCACACCTATGACTACGTCATCGAGATGTTCATGAAACTCTTCGGCGTGAGCAAGCAGCGGGCGTACCTGATGGCGGTCGAGGTCGATTCGTCCGGTCGGGTCATCTGCGAGACGGCGGCGTTCGAGCGGGCCGAGTTCAAGCGCGAACAGATTCACGCCTACGGCTCGGACTGGCGGATCGATCGGTGCGCGGGGAGCATGTCGGCGATCCTCGAGGCTGCACCCGAATAGAACGCGGCGCTCGGCCTTCGAGGCGCTCGTCGCTGGAACGAGAATTCCTTCTCGTCGCTGAAACGAGAATCCCTTCTCGTTCCCATGTCAGCCGGGATCGAGAAGGGATTCTCGCTTCGGCACCGGATTCTCGGTCCAGCACGCTCAGCGCTTTCGGCGTTCGAGGCGCGTGGTTATCATCCATGAGGCGGGTGACTTCGGCGAACCCGTAGAAGGAGATCCGATTATGCGCAGAGCCAAGATCACTGTCATCGGCGCCGGCAACGTCGGGGCAACCTGTGCCCACTGGGCCGCCGCGAAGGAACTCGGAGACATCGTGTTGCTGGATATCGTCGAGGGGATGCCGCAGGGCAAGGGCCTCGACCTCCGGGAGGCGTCGCCGATCGGGCGGTTCGACTGCAACATCGTCGGTACGAACAGCTACGCCGACACCGCGGGTTCAGACGTGGTCATCATCACGAGCGGGATCGCCCGGAAGCCGGGTATGAGCCGCGACGACCTGATGGCCACGAACATGAAGATCGTCCGGAGCGTGACCGAGGAAGCCGTGAAGGCCAGCCCCGACGCGGTTTACATTATCGTGTCGAATCCGCTGGACGCGATGGTTCAGGCGGCGTGGAAGGCGTCGGACCTGCCGGCGAAGCGGGTTGTGGGTCAGGCGGGTGTGCTCGACACGGCGCGCTATCGGGCGTTCATCGCGATGGAGCTGAATTGCAGCGTGGAGGACATCACGGCGGTGCTGATGGGCGGACATGGCGACGACATGGTTCCGCTGCCGCGCTACACGAGTGTCGGCGGGATCCCGGTGACGGAGCTGATGCCGAAAGAGCGTCTGGACGCGATCCTCCAACGGACCCGCAAGGGCGGCGGCGAGATCGTCGGTCTGCTGAAGACCGGGAGCGCCTATTATGCGCCGGCGGCGGCGAGCGTCCAGATGGCCGAGGCGATTATCAGAGACAAACGTCGTATTCTGCCGTGCGCGGCCTACTGCGACACGGAATACGGCGTGGGCGGCTATTTCGTCGGGGTGCCGTGCATGTTGGGGACGAACGGCGTCGAGAAGGTCATCGAGCTGGACCTGACCGACGATGAACGCAAGCTGTTCGGCGCCAGCGTGCAACACGTCAAGGAACTGGTGGGCTGGGTGGAGAAGCACTGGGCGGCGTGAGACCGCATTCCGGAACGGCGCCATCGGCGCGGTGAGACGGACCGAGCCGAACCTGTTGGCGTGAGAGTCTCAGCGCCGGTGTTTCTCCAGGAACGCGACGAACGCATCGGCCGAGCCGTATCCCCTGCGGGCGATCAGGGCGCCGTCGGCGGGGTCGATGACGAGGACGGCGGGAATGCCGTGGACGTGGTAGTGCGCGGCGAGGGCGCTCTCACGCGAGTCCGGCGCGGGGCCGCTCAGGTCGACCCGCACGGGGACATAGTCCGACGCGGCCGAGGCGACCTGCGTTGAGGAGAAGACCTCTGCGTCGAGGGCCTGGCAGGGGCCGCACCAGGAAGCCCAAAAGTCCACCAGCATGGGTTTGCCGTCGGTGCGAGCCTGTTCGGCGGCGGCGTCAAAATCCGTGAGCCAGGCGAATTCGGCTGGGCCGCGGCGGGTGCCGAGCCAGACGACGGCCGCCGCCGCGATGACCAACAGGCCCAGTCGTGGGAGGAGGCTCTTTCCGCGATGTTCTCGTTGCATGTTCTGCTCCATGTCGTTCGCGCGCCGCTGATGAAGTTAATGCGCGACGAGCCGAAACTATTCCCGGCCGGTGCCGGCCGTCCATCCGAGCCGCGACGCTTGATGGTGCCGCCCTCGCCCCTATAATCGGACCGGCTCGGGACAGCGAGACGGCCGATTCCCATCGTCGGGGATCAAGCCGAACCGCGGTCGCCGGCCGGCCGGGAATCTTCATGGACCCCGCACCGCTGAAAATCGGTGACCAGACCTTTCGATCGAGGCTGCTCGTCGGGACCGGCAAGTACGCCGACTTCGAGCAGATGCGCGAATGCCTGGAGGCCAGCGGCTGCGAGGTCGTGACGGTCGCCGTACGGCGCGAGCGGTTGGTCGACGCGCAGAATCGCAACCTTCTCGACTATATCGACACGAAGAGATACACGGTCCTCCCGAACACGGCCGGCTGCTTCAACGCCGAGGATGCCATCCGAGTGGCACGGCTGGGCCGCGATCTGCTGGAGCAGTTGGACAACCCCGGCGCCCGATGGGTCAAGCTCGAAGTGCTCGCCGACAAGAAGACGCTGCTGCCGGATCCGATCGGGACGTTGCAGGCCGCCGAGACGCTCGTGCGGGACGGCTTTCAGGTGCTCGTGTATGCGAGCGACGACCCGGCCATGGCGCGGCGGCTGAAGGAGGCGGGGGCGGCGAGCGTGATGCCGGCCGGCAGCCCGATCGGCAGTGGACAGGGCGTGCTGAATCCCAACAACATGCGGATCATCCACGAGATGCTCAAGGCCGGCGATCCGGACTATCCGGTCATCGTCGATGCCGGCGTCGGAACCGCCAGCGATGTGACGGTGGCGATGGAGCTGGGGGCCGACGGGGTTCTGCTGAATACCGGGATCGCCCACGCGAAGGACCCCGTGGCGATGGCCCGGGCGATGCGCCAGGCGATCGAGGCGGGCTACCTGGCCTTCCGGGCGGGGCGGATTCCGAGGAAGCGGTATGCGACGGCTAGCTCGCCATTGGAGGGGAACATCGGCGCCAGCGCATGACGGTCGGCGCACCGCGGCGCCGGCCTCATCGACGCCGCCACCGGGCCGGGGTAGGCTGTCCGATCTATGGACCGCCGAATAAGAAACCGCCTCTGCGTCTGGCTGATGCTGCTGGGGCTGAGCAACTTCCTCGTCTATGCGATCGTGTATGCCGTCATCGGGGGGGATGCGCCCAACGGATACATCCGGCCGGCGGTGAACGGCGGCGTACCGACGTATTACATCCGGGGCCACTTCGTCCATCGGAACGAGGGATATGAGCAGGACGTGCCGAAGTGGGTGTGGGTTTATAGCTACATCCACTCGATCTCGATCTGGCCGTCGATCGCGACGGTCCTGCTGGCGATGCTGGTTCTGGCCCGCCCACACATCATCGCGACCTATCAGAAGGGGATCGTGCGCGGTCCGACGCTCGTGACCGTTCTGGCGACGGTGATCGTGGTCGTGACGTCTTTTATTATGATATTCTTTGTCGTGGAATTTGTTCGGACGTTGCGGTAGG
>JBHHVX010000170.1:0-7033 GCA_046754505.1 Phycisphaerae bacterium
CCTCCGCCTCCGCCCTCCGCCGGCATCACGAGTCGCTCGGCCGGCTGCACCGTCA
Organism: Phycisphaerae bacterium; assembly: GCA_046754505.1. Lineage (GTDB taxonomy): Bacteria > Planctomycetota > Phycisphaerae > UBA1845 > UTPLA1 > JAPULF01. Next base: position 56 of record JBHHVX010000170.1, read on the forward strand.
GCGGGATCGGCCGACTTCGGGCCGTCCGGAACTCGCCCGTGTCCGGATCAAACGAACTCATCGGAATCGCCGGAACCTCCGTCACGTCCTCGCGAAGCGGACGGATCGTGAGGGTGAAGACCTTGGCCCCCGCCCGCACCTCGCCGGCCAAAGATTCCGTGGGCACCTCATAATCCCGCGTCAATGCCTCCACCGATTCCAATCGGGGTGAGCTTAAGCGCTCCAGCGGACCTCTCCCGCGAATCGTCAGCGTCAGCGTAACCGGATCGCCCACTGCCACTTCCGTCGGAGTCGCCGTCGCCTTGATCTTGTAGGCCCCGATGGCCCCGTTGAAATCCGGCGGACGCCCCGCCGTCGGAATGGGCTTGACCTCGATCCGTGGAATCCCCGGACTCACATGGAGCACCCGCGAACGTCCGACCGCCCACCGCTCACCAAAGAAACCCATGCCCGGGCTCTGAACGAGTTCGATGGGATAATCGTAGACCATCTCGATGGAGCCGAGATCGAGTTCTCCCGCATGGCTCGGGTTGACGGTCAATTCCAGGATGAAGACGAAGAAGTCATGCAGGTCGCCGTCCTCATCCGCGCGGCGGGCCTCGCGGTACTTCGGCCGCGAGAAATCGGCATCCGCGAAGACGCCCAGCGCGCATTGAGACAGAACAAGGCGACCGCGCCACAGGTCTTCCGGGCGCAGCTTGATCCGTCCCTGCCGGAACTGGCGGACCCAGAGTTCCATCGTCAGATCGAGCGACTGCCCGAGGTAGATCGACGAGTCCGACGCCTCGATCCGGCACACCACGAACGGCCCCACAGCGCCCTTGACCGACTCGATGGCGATCGGATTGGTTCGCTGTCTCCGGCCGCCCAGGTCGACCGTGAACGCGGGCAGCGTCAGACGCCCGATGCGTAACGGTCGGATTTCGTATTCGTACCTGAACTCCACTCGGTCCGTCCGCCGACCGTTCACGATGCTGATCTGCCGGTTTTCCCGGGGCTGTGGCGTTCTGAGTCGGATGTCAAAATCGGCCGTCGGCGGAGCCGTCGGCGTCACCGGGCCTGGCGCATTGACCAGTGTGATGCTCAGAGACAGCGTCTCCCCGACCTCCGCCTGGCGACCGGAGATTTGAGCACGAATGCTCTGCGCCCGGCTCGCCTGCCCACCCCACAACAGCACGACGATCGAAACCATGCCCCAGGCTCGATGCATCACTACCAATCCTTCTTCACCGGAATCCGGCCGCGCAGCCGCATGGCCCGGCGCCGCTTTTGCTCACGGCGGTGCCGTTCGGCGTCACGAGCCTGCTGCAGAAACCGCTCGGCCTCTTCCTTGCTCATCTTGCGATCCTCGTCCGGCTTGCCGGATTTCTGATCTGCATCCTTCTGCTCGCCCTTTTGAGACTTGTCCTGCTGTGGCTGAGACGACTTGTCCTGCTGTGAGTCCTGCTTGTCTCCGGACTGCGGCTGATTAGGTTGCGACGTGGGCTGACTCGAAGGCTGTGAGGTCGGCTGCGACGTGGGCCGACTCGTCGGCTGAGAGCTGGGCTTCTTCTGGTCCTTCTTCTTCTGTTGCTGCTTTTTCTTTTGCTCCAGCCGCTTTTGCAGATAGGTGATCATCCGCTTGGCCTTCGACTCGTTGGAGGCCGCCGCCGCATCGTCCGGATTCAGCTTCAGGGCGTCCTCATAGAACCCAATCGCGCGCGACAGGTCATTGATCGCCGCCTCCTCCTTGTCCAGCCCGGCCATCGCCGCCGCCTGGGCGCACCGGGCGAGATTGTACTTGGCGCCCGCCTCCAGCTTCGGCCGGTCTGGCTTGATCGCATCCTGAAACGCCGACTCCGCATCGTCGAACCGGTCGAGACGATAGAGAGCGAGTCCCCGGTTATACGCCACCTCCGGCGCGTCGGGTGCGGACGCCCCCGCAGCCTCGTATTTCTGCAACGCCTCCACATACCGCTTCTCGGCCAGCAGTTTATTGCCCTGTTGCACCAATTTCGGAGCCGGCAGCGCACCCTCCTCCGCCGCCGCGGTGCCTGTGCAAAACCCCGCGAATGCCACAACGCAAAACAGCCACAATGAAAAGACCCACATACGGTGGGCCATGCCCACCCTACTCTGCGTCATGACGGCTCCCCCGTCTTCCGCGGCCGCGCTGCCGGCGAACGCCGCTCACTCACGAGCGACTCAATCAGCAACAGCAGCACCGCCGCCGCTGCGAACCAGTGAAACCGCGGATACAGTCGCGCCGCCCGCCGATCGCCCTTTGTCTGCTCCGTCTTCGGGGCGATCTTGTCGGTGTAAATCCATTCCAGTGTCCGCTGGCTCGCGTTCACACGACCACTCCGGTAGTAACGCTCCGTCCCGCCCGCCCGGGCGATGGCGTCCAGTACGCCCGGGTCCAGTTTCGACCACAATTGCTGCCCTTCATAGACCAAGTACGTCTTCTCTCCATCCTTCTCGATAGGGATCAGGCCGCCGCGCTCCGGATCGCCGATGCCGACTGCGTAGACCTCGATGCTCTGTTGGCGAGCCTTCTTCGCAGCGTCCACCCCGCGACCAGCGTGGTCCTCACCATCGGTGATCAGCAGGATCACCTTGTGTTGCCCACCCTCACCGGTGAAGGCCCGCGCGCCGGCCGCGATCGCCGCCCCCAGATCCGTGCCGCCGATGGGTGCGCTGTGAACACCGACATCCTTGAGCGTCAGCCGGAAGAACTCCGCATCGTCCGTCAAGGGGCAAACCAGGTTCGCCTTGCCCGCAAACGCGACGAGTCCGACCATGCCACCCGAGAACGAATCCAGCATCTGCTCGACATCATCCTTGGCCCGGGCCAGACGCGACATGCCCGCATCCTCGGCCAACATGCTCCGCGACACGTCGAGACAGACAATCACATCGAGCCGTTTCTTGTACACCTCGGCGAAGTACCGTCCCCACCGAGGCCCCACCAGCGCCACGACCATCATGACCATCGCCAGCAGCAGGACCCCCGCCTTGACGATTCGCCGCGCGCGGCTGGCATCGGGCATCAGCACACCGAACAGGTTGGCCGCGGCGAAGACCCGGAGGGCACGCCCGCGCTGCACGAAGCCGTAGATCATGACGGCCGCGCACGCCGCCACCAGGAGCAGCCACTTCAGTCGATCGATGGCATCGATATCGAAATCGTTCACGCGACCGTCCGCCTTCGTTTCAGTCTCACGCTGCCGGCACGCGGCTAGGGAATCTTCCGAAACCGCGTATTGGCCAGGACCACCTCGACCACCAGCAAACCCAGCGCCGCCATCAGCGGCGGTGGCAACCGCACCGGCCCCAGCGGAATCCAATGGGCCGCCAGCTCCTTGTAAACTTCGTACCGCTGCTCATCGATGACGGTTCGCTCGAGCTTATCGATCTCGCCATAAATTCCGGTCAGCGATGCCGTATCCGTCGCCCGGAAATACCGCCCCCCCGTTACCTCCGCCACCTGCTTCAGGGTCGCCTCGTCGATCTGCACCGGGACCTTGATCTTACGCTGGGGAAACAACAGGCCGCCGAGCGTCTGCTCCTGAAACTCCGGCGCCGCGCCGATGGTGTAGATCTTCACCCCCATCGCCGCCGCCACCTCGGCGGCCTGCACCGGTTCGGAAACGCCGCGGTTCTGTTCGCCGTCCGTCAGAAGGATGATCGCGCGGCTCTTGATCTTGAACGCCCCGCCGTGCGCCAGCCGCCGCCCGATGTTGCGAATCCGCTCGACCGCCTGCATCAGCGCGTCGCCGATGGCCGTACCGTCTTCGTCGCGCGTCCGTGGAACCTGCACGTCCGCCAGCGCCTTCAACAGATGGTCATGGTCGTGCGTGAGCGGGCATTCGGAATCCGCATAGTGGGCGAAGGCCGTCAGGCCGATGAGGTCGTCGGGCCGACCCTGAAGGTCCTTGCCGTCTCCGGAAATAAACGAGTCGACGACCTGTTTCACCGCCCCGAGCCGCGTCATGGGTTGGCCTCGATCGTCCCGAAAATCCGGCTGGGCCATGCTGCCCGACCGATCGACCACCAGTTGGATCGCGATCCCTTCCGTGCGAATCCGCGTGTGCTCGTCGGCGCGTCGCGGCCGGGCGACCGAGACGATCAGCAGCACCAGCACCAGGCTTCGCAAGATCGGCAGCACGTATCGCGCCCGCAGACTCCACGTCGGCCGCTCTGCGCGAACGTTCGCCACACCCGAGAAGCGAATGGCCGCCCGGCGCCGCCGGCTCAGCCACGGCAGCCAGACCACGGGCACGACCACCAGCCCAAGCAGCGCCCACGGATTCGCGAACGACTGCGTCAGAAAACTCACGCCAATGCCTCCTCGGGTTCCGGCGCGGGCGGCGAGGTTTCACCCGCACTGCCCGTAGCCGCGGTCTGTTCAATGAAGGATCGCGCGGTTTGAAGCACCCAGTCGATGTCCTTCCGCTCCGGCTCCAGCGCGGCGTACTTCACCGGATCGCAGGCCCCCGTGAAATCCCGGAGCAGCCGTTTGTGGGCCTCGCTCAGCGCCGCCGATCCCTGCACTTCACGGAGGAACTCCTCGCTCGTCCGCTCTGCCGCCATCAGAGCAAATCGCATCTCGATGTACCGCCGCACCAGCCCGTTGATTCGATAATAAAACTCCTGCACCCGTCCGGCGGCGACCAAGTCCTCGCCGATGAGTCTCTCCAATTCGGCCAAGGCCCATTCGTGTGCCGCCAGACGTCGCTCGAGGGGTGACTCGACTACGACCCGACGCCGCCGGCGCCGCCACCATCTCGCCAGCAACCCGATCGCCGCCATGACCACGACCACCCCGAGAACCCAGAAGAGGATTCGCCTCGACAGCGGCATCGGCAGCGTCGCCGGATCCCTCACGTCGGCGAGCGCCAAGTCGACCCGGACCGTGATCGGCTCGGTCGTAACGGTCCCCGTCAGCGTCTCCTTCGACCCGTCCGCCCGCTCGCGGTCGTCGGTGTATTCGGCCGCGATCGACGGCACAGTCTGCTCGCCGGGCAGCGCGGCTTCCAAGCGAACGGTCTGCTCCGTGCGAACGGTAAGGTCGTCCTCGCTCCGCTTCGGCGCCGACACCGCCGCCACGCTAAAACCGCCCAGGATGTCCTTGAACTCCGGCATCTGGACGTCGACCCCACGCTCCGCCTCAACAACGAGGGTCAGCATCACCGGCTCCGGAGCCGTGATCGCGTCGCGGTCCACGCGGACGGTCAGACGAACCGGTCCATCCGAGGCCTTGCGCGAAACGGAAGTGCCGGCGGGCTGCGTCGCCGCTGGAGGCGGCCCCGTTTTATGGGAACAACCGCCGAGCAGCGCGGCCCCCGCGACAAGCAGTGCCAGCGCACGGCGCCGGTACCCCGCTCTCGCAAACCCGCTGCTGTTCCATCGCCGGTTCATGGTGCGCGGTCCGCCCCTCACATTTTCGCCTCTCGGGCACGGAAGAAACGCGTCAAGGGTTCGACGAACGACTGACCGGCGACCAGCTCGATGCCGTCGACCTTGATGCGCCTGAACAGACGACGCCGGTCTTCAGCCGCCGCCGTCGCCCGCGAGCGGAACGCCTCGCGAAACGCCGCGCTGGTCGTGTCCACCGTGACCTGCTCGCCCGTCTCCACGTCCACCAGCTCGACGAAGCGGACCTTGGGCATGGCGACCTCCCGCGGATCGGTGATGACAATGGGGATCAGATCGTGCCGCCGCCGGGCGATGCCCAGCGGCCGGTCATAATCCGTATCCTGAAAATCGCTGATCAGAAACACGACGGCCCGATGCGTCGCGACGCGGCTGAGGTGTTCGATCGCCGCCGCCAGGTCGGTCCCGCGGCCGGTCGGCTCCAGCGTCAGCAGTTCGCGGATAACCCGCAGGACGTGACGGGTGCCCTTGTCCGGCTTGACGTAGCGCTCGATCCGATCCGAAAAACCAATCAGTCCGACCCTGTCGTTATTCTTGATGGCGCTGAACGCCAGCGTGGCCCCGACCTCGGCGACGAGATCGCGCTTGAGCTGCCCGGCTGTCCCGAAGCCGTGCGAACCGCTGACATCGGCGAGCAGCATGACCGTCAGCTCTCGCTCCTCGCGAAACCGCTTGACAAAGGGCCGCCCCTGCCGCGCCGTCACGTTCCAGTCAATCGCCCGGACGTCGTCGCCCGGCACATAGTCGCGCACCTCCTCAAACTCCATCCCACGTCCCTTGAACGCGGAGTGATACTGCCCCGCCAACACATCACTCGCCATGTGCGACGTGCGTATATGAATGCGCCGTATCTTTTTCAGGAGTTCTTTGGGAATCATCGCAGAAAACGTCAAAACGTCAAAAAATCAAAAAGTCAAAACACACGCGAATCGCACTCCGGGCGCGCCGACTCGTTCGGCACACCCCGTCCGACTCCCCGGGAAGACCGCTGGCCCGTCCGAACGCTTGTTATCGCAACCCCTTGTTAGCTTCTCGTTTCGTCGTGACACTCATCATTCGTGCTTTTCTCCGATGTAGCATTGCGTACGACGCACGATGGTCGACAGCACGCGTGTGATCTCGTCCGCTTCCCGAAGTGTCTCAATCAACACATCTCCGGAGAGAATGCCGGCGCGCTGACAGAGCTCCAACCAGTAGTATGTCTCCGACGCCTCCTTCCGGGCGATGCTGCACTTGTTCGAGAACTCGGCATCGGTCAGCGCATTGTCGGCCTCCCGAATGTTGGCGCCGACACTGGTTCCACAGCGAATCAGTTGCTTCCCGACCACCCAGCCCTTCGTGTTGTTCGGGAGCCGATCGGCCAGGGCCAGGACGCGTTCCGCCAGGGCCATAGTACGCTCCTTCAAATCACCTTGTAGTCGCGCCATGAAGAACCTCCGGCTTTCCAGTGTATCGTCATATCTACGGTGCGCTGTTCTGACTCTTGGTTGTCTTGACTCTTCGTTGTTTTGACGTCTTGACGTTTTGACGTTTTGACGTCTTGACGTTTTGACGTTTTGACGT
>JBHHVX010000171.1:0-7024 GCA_046754505.1 Phycisphaerae bacterium
ACCGAGAAGGGATTCTCGGTCCAGCACGACCATTGGACTGGGGACCGAGAAGGGATTCTCGGTCCAGCACGACCATTGGACTGGGGACCGAGAAGGGACTCTCGGTCCAGCACGAGGTTGGGACCGAGAAGGGATTCTCGGTCCAGGTCATACCGTGGCCGGTTCGGCGCCGAGCGCCGCGTCGATGATGCGTGACCACTGGTTGGCGATGATGTCGGCGTGGAAGCGGTGGTTGAGCATGGCGCGGGCGGCGACGCCCATGCGTTTGCAGCGGTCCGGCGTGTTGCGGAACTCGCGGATCACGCGGACCAGACCGCGGGCGTCGGACGGATTGACCTGGACGCCGACACCTCGTTCGACCAGCCATTGCGCAATGTCCGACCGGGCGTTGCCCACAAAGATGACCGGCTTTCCCGAAGACAGACTGGCGTATATTTTGTAGGGGATCGCCATGTCGAACATGTCCGCGTGCTGGCTGATCAGGCAGACATCCGCCGTGGCGAGGACCTCCCCCAGCCGCTCGGCCGGCTGGTAGTCAATGCATTGAGCTTCGTCGGGGAGACGGTCCTCCAGATCGGCCCGCTGCGGACCGTCGCCGACGAACTGAAACAGCAGCCCGGGATCCGGGGCCAGCTCGCGGGCGGCAGTGATGATGGCGTCGAAGGGGTGCGACAGCCCCATGTTGCCCGCGTACTGGATGACGAAACGGCCGTCGGGGTTGTGTCTCCGGCGGAACGTGTTTCGGGCCGGCGGCTCAATTCTCGCGGGGTCGAGACCGTCGTGGAGGGTGAAGACCTTTGCCGCCGGGAGGTCGCGGGTTCGCGTGATGCGCTCGGAGATGCGCTGGGCGACCGTGACGACGGCCGCGGCCCGCTGCATCGTGGTCGCGTCCACGGATCGCCACAGCCGGTGGATCCGACCGTTGCGTTTGATTCGACCGAGTGCGACCACGAGGTCGGGGTAGAGATCGAGCACGCGATAGATGAACGGACAGCCGTGGCGTTCGGCGATCCGGCGAGCGAGCCATCCGCCGTGCGGTGGGGCGGTCGTGCCGATGACCAGGTCTACCTGATCCAGGCGGGACGCGGCGCGGATCACGCCGCGTCCGAACATCACGAACCCCAGCCCGCGCCTCAGCAGGCTGGAGCGCCGGATCGCCGGTCGCCGAACGCGGACGACGCGTACGCCCGCGACGACCTCTTCACGGGGATAGGTTCGCGACGGGTCGTGCCACGCCCGATTGCCGGCGATCACGGTGATGCGGAGGTCGTTGCGAAGTCGGAGGAGTCGCGGCAACTGTTCGGTGATGACCGCAGCGCTGGCGCAGATGTCGGGGTGAAAGAACTCGTTGATGTAGACGATGTGACGGGTGTTGCTCATACGACGGCGGGCATTCTACCGGCGGATGAGGATTGTGACAGCCCGGCGAAGCGGACGGCCGAAACGACCGGAGCGGTCGATCAGTGGATGTTGGCGCGGTCCATCTTGCGGATGAACCATATTCCATAGGCGACCATCGCAAGCCCACCGGCGAGCGTGACGACGCCGAGCGCGAGGTTGATCACGCTGTGAGAATCGCGGTAGTCCCGAATGGCCCAGACGCCGAAGACGTCTGCGGCGATGATGGCGACGACAATGAAGAAGATGTGAAATGATCGTAAGGACATCGCGGGTGGCCTCCGCATCGGGTGATTCGATTTCCAACCATCCCGATTATAGCGGCATCGGTGCAGGCGGGGCAGCAGAGCGCGCCTTATTCATGGCGGACCATCGGACGGAAGAACATTTTCCGTCCGACATCGGGCAGGACGCCGGTGAATTCGGCGAAGTTCTGCTCCATGCCGTCGGTGGAGCCTAACTCCACCGTCATGGATTGGGCACTGTCCTGGATATGCTGAACGAGGTCGTCGAGAAGCCGTGACACGACCGCGTCTGCTGCGTCGGTCAGGGGGTCGAGGTGGCTGAAGAGTCCCTCCACCCAATCGATGTTGGAGCCGTCGAGGGCAATTCGGGCGACGAAGACGGCGGCGGCGGCGATCCGTGCAAAGGGGCCGTGCTCGCCGGCGAAGTCATCGGTGGCTGGGGTGTGGTGGTGCCGCACGGCCTCGACGATGGCCGGATCGAGCTTCCAGTCCGTCAGGACGGCGGCGCCGACGTCGGCGTGGGTGATCCCGAGGATGCCGGCTTCGATGGTCTCGATATTGGCGGTGGGGTCGCGGGTCCAGCGATCCAACACGGCCTTGTAGGGGTTCGCCAGGCCGTAAGCCAAGAGGCCGATGCCCATGTCGCACAGCAGCCCGGCGGTGGACGCTTCGTCTGCTCGACTGGGCAGGAGCTGCCCGCACAGATCGTGGGCGGCCATGCTCGTTGCGAAGGCGGCCTGCCAGTAGTGGTCGGCCCGGAATCCGGGCGGACGGGCGTTGCTCAGCCCGTTGACGACGTGTTGGTTCACGACCGCGGCGCGAATCCGCTTGAGACCGAGACGCATGCACGCCGCGGCGACGGACGAGGTCGGTGAGGGGAAGCCATAGAGGGCGCTGTTGGCTTGACGCAGAAGCTGGGCGGTCAGTCCGCCGTCGTGCCCGATGACCTCCGCGAGCGCGGCCATGTCTGTCTCGGGATTGCGGGTCATCTCGAGGATTCGGAAGACGGTCTGTGGCGGTGCGGGGATCTTGGGGTTCGCGCGAATGGCTTCCAGAATCTGCTCACGGGAGGGCATGTCGCATTGCTCGTGTTGTCGTCGTATGGCGGAAACGGCGCGAGCCGCAACACGTCCTCACTCATCCCCAGAGGGCAGGCAACTGGCCAGGTATTCCCGCACGTCGGTCTGGTCCGGGCGCAGATTGAGCGAGTGCCGCCAGGCTTCGATCGCCATAGTCCGCCAGCCGACGTTGCGCTCGCGATGGAACAGCTTGATGCAACAGGTGCCGATGTTGGCGTAACAGTCAGGGTCGTCCGGGCGGAGATTAAGAAGACGCCGGTAGATGTTCATGGCCCGGAACGGATCCCCCATCTGCTCGTGGCAGGCCGCAAGGTTGAAAAACGCTTCGAACGAGTCCGGATTCACGGAGGTGGCCGTCTCAAAGGCCCCGACGGCCAACCCGAACTCCTTCCGCCTCGCCAGCCGAAGACCCTCTTGGTAGGCGTTACGGAACGCTTCGGACCGCTGCCGGGGCGTTTGCGCGGACGCCGGATTGGGGCTCTCCGCCGGCGCCGAGCGGATCGCGGTCTTGCGGGTTAGGCCCGAGGCGCAACCCGTTGTCGGCAGGGCGGCGGCCAGGATTGCGAGAAACAGGCTCATGGGTCGCGGCCGGAACACGCGGGCGCTGCGGTCGGGCCGCGAGCGATTCGAGCCATCGGTTGATGGCCTCGTCGGGATCGGCCACGGACGCGGCGGCGGGTTGACGGAGCCGAGATCGGCCGGAGGCGGGATCGAGGCTGGTCGCTTGCTCGACGCGGACATACTGAAGACTCGGCGTCGCGAGCGGGCGCGCGTCAGGCTGTTCTGCATGGGATTCTCCCGTGGGTTTCGCGTGGACAATCGAGTTCGCGGCGACCGCCGGATGGGAGTCGCGTGCCGCCGGGGCTTCGCGAACGACTCGGTCTTCGTCGGGCACCGGTTCTGCGTCCTTGATATCCTCTGCGGGTTCGATCGGAGGTTCGCTGAACATGGGTCTGGGCAGGTCGTACTCAGTGGGCACCTCGAAGTGCAACGGCACGTCCTGCAAGCGATCGATATGCTTGAAGTGTGGCTGATATCGGTCGAACACCTTCTGGTCGCGTTCAGACAGCTCCAAGGCACCGTCAATCCGGGCCGTCAGGAAGATCAGCAGATCGGTGCGTTCGGAGATGGGGTTTTCCTGTCGAAAGAGGGCGCTCAGGATCGGAAGATCGCCAAGCCCCGGCACCTTCGACACCGCGTGCGTCTTGCGGTCGGTGATCAGCCCGCCGAGCGCGATCGTCTGGCCATCGCGCATGATGATGCGGGTACTGATCTCGCGTGTGTTCACACGGTTGACGCGCAGGCCGGTCGTGCCGACGACCACGTCGCCGAGCGAGCTGATGGCCGGGTGAACGAACATACTGACTCGCCCATCCATCATGATGGTCGGCTTGACCTCGAGTTGGATACCGATCGGGATGTACGTGTCGAACGCCTCGGTGACCGTGCCGAAATCGGTGATGTTCGCCTCGAAGATCGGGTAGCGTTCTCCGACCAGGATGCTGGCACCGTGGTTGTTTCGAACGAGCATCCGCGGATTGGCGAGCAGGCGGACCGAGTTGTCATCCTGATTGGCGCGCAGGACGGCGCTGAAGCGCGAGAAGTCGATCGTCCCCAGGGCCAGGCCGGAAACGTTCTGCGCGAAGCCGGTAAAATTCCGCTGAATCTGCGATCCGCTGGCGAAGCCCGCCTTGTTCCGGAGGGGCAGCTTGTGATTCAGGAGGGGACCGTTGGCGAAGATCTCGAGGTTCCAGTCGATGCCGAGTTGCCGCTGGAGGTTGATCGACATCTCCACGAGGCGGGCCTCGATGAGAACTTGTGGCGGCGTGCGGTCCAGGTCGGCGATCAGGTCGGCGAGTTGGTCGACGACCTCCGGGATGTCGGTGACGACGAGCGTTCGTGAGAAGGACGTCGGCGTGTCCTTCTCTTGTCCGGCGGTGGCCGCGTCGGTCGTGGAGCTCCCTGCGCTGCCGCCGCTGTCTCCGAAGTCACCCCCGAGCTCGTTCAGGGTGACGGTCTCGTACATGTTCTGGCTGTCCTCGTCGAAGACCTTGATGTTGCCGACGTCCGGCGTCAGAACCTGTTCGAACACGTCCTTGACGTGTTGGGCATCCGCCGAGCGGAGCCGGAAGATTCGCGTGATGGTGGCCGGACGAACCTTGGCGGCCTTGTCCTTGTCGGGGTTGGAGATCGAGATGACGCCATCCTGCAGGGTGTAGTGGAATCCGTTGTCGACCGCGATGCGATTGAGCGCGACCCGGACCGGCACGTCGTCGAGGGCGACCGTGACTTCACCCTCCACGCCCGGACCGATGACTAGGTTGAGCTTACCGAGGTCGGCAATGGTCCGCAGGGCTGCGCCGATCTCGCTCTTCTCGAGTTGCAGAGTAATGTGCTTGCCGGCATCAGCGGTTGTGTCGGCCGCGGCAGCCGATACGCCTGCGCCCGCAGCGCGGGCAATCAGGATCGTGATGAACGCAGCGACCACTTGGGGGTTACGCTTCATGGAGTCTCCGATCTTGGACGAATCGTGGGCTGAGAGACCCCCAGTTCGTAGCGAAACATCCATTCTTGAGAGGCCAGTGTCGCCGTTCGGCGCGTGATGCCGATCACCTCCCAGCCCGGTGCCACGATGTCTCCCACCCTTAAGACGCGATCGCCGGCGAACGCCCGGAAGCTGTCATCGACCCGAGAGACGCCGGTGAAATTGAAGTCGGGGGGCTGCGGTCGCTCGTCACCGGGGGCGACCACATCGTCATCGTCATCGTCATCGTCCAACTGCATCGGCTCGTCCGGTCTTGCACGGAAGGGTCCAGCTTGCCAGGGTCGGGCGGCCAGCGTCGTTTGGATATTCCACGTTTCCTCGCCGTCGCGAGCGAGGATCGCATCCTTCGCGGAGGACGGCGGCATGGGTGCCACCGCGTCCACGGAAGCAGCCTTGACCCTGGCCGGGAATCGGTCGGTGACGACGGCGTAGACGCGCCAGATGAGAATCACGCTGGCGCCGATCAAGACGGCTGCAACTTTTTTCTGTCGCGGTTCCATTATGTTTCCGCCTCGGCGGCCTGATTCTGCTCTGCAGGGACGAAGGATTCCACCGTGATGTCCCCCCGCAACAAGGGCTCGGTCCCAATCGGATTGGACTCGGACCGGGTGATTGAGAACTCGACGACGCGGACGGGAAGCCGGCCCTCGGCGCAGGTACCCATGAACTCCGCAAGTTGTCGATACGTCCCATCCGCCGTCACCCGGAAACGGGGAACGTTTCCGGTGGTCGCGACGGGCTTGATCTCGCGGACCAGAGCGCCCACCTTGCGAGTGCACTCGCTGATGGCTCCCACAACGAGGTTTTGCTTGCGACAGTTGTGTAGGCGTGCCTCCAAGTCTGCCCGGCTGTCATTCAGGGCTTTCGCTTCGCTCGGGGACAGGATGCTCTGCGTCACCTGGCTGGCAATGACATCGAGCGTGGTTCCGGCGGCATGGAGTGTGTGGAGGTCGGCGGCGGCCCTGGACTGTCGGGACAGCGCAAAACCAGCGGCCACCATCATCGCTCCCGTCGAGGCGATCGGCACACCCCATCTCCGCAGTTGTGCGGTCAAATGCGACATCGCTTAGGACTCCTGCCTCTCACGGTGATACGCCAGTGCCACGTCGATGGAAACCTGGCCGGCTGCCTCCGTGCCGCTCGCAGGATTCCGGCTTTCGTTTAACAGCGTGACTTCATCAATGAACGGGCTCTTGCCGAGTTGCCGGAGCATGCGGTCGTATACGATCTCGTCGACGGTCACGGCGGTCCCTTGTGTGTGCACGCGGCCTGTGATCGTCACGTGTATGCCTCCGTCCGTCATGCGAGCCTGGATTCGCTCGGCGTCGAACTCCTCGGGGAGCAGTATCGACAACTCCTTGAAGAAGCCGATCCACTGGGGGCTGGATGTTGCGAAGCGTCTGAGCTGTCGTTCCAGAGTGTCGGCGACCTGCTTCGTGACCGTCCGCGTCCGAACTTCGCCCATGAGGTCCCGCACGGAGTTCATTTGCCGCTTGCAGGCGGCGATGGTGGGTCGTGCGTCCGAACTGATCTGACCGAAGAGCGTCGCCAGACCGATCAGGGCCGCTGCTGTGATCGGAGCGCAGGCGGAGACGGCACGGCGAGCCTGATCGATACGCCGCTTTCGTCGCACCTCAGGCGGCAGCAGGTCTGGCAGCGTGCGCCAGTGGCGGGCGGTGCCGACGGCGGCTCCGTAAGGTTGAAGCGAGATGGACTCCGCCGATCCGATCAAGCGCGTCTGGGCCACCCAGTCGTGG
>JBHHVX010000172.1:0-7002 GCA_046754505.1 Phycisphaerae bacterium
CGGACCCCGTCGCACGGACACCAACCCACCGGCCGGATTGCCACGGCTGCCGCGGCGGCATATAGTGCCGCGAGAGAGCAGTCGAAAGCCGTATTGGCGAAAACAGGGAATGCGAATGCCGGTCTTTGAGTTTCACTGTCCATCTTGCGAACGCGATTTCGAGGAGTACGTTCGCGTTATCAAGGACGCACATGCCGTGGCATGCCCGACCTGTGGAGCCCAGCGCGTGCAACGCAAGCTGAGTGTGTTCGCGGCGAGAGCGCCGCAGCCCAGCGTGGCACCGCCCGGGCCGTGCGGCCGCTGCGGTGATCCAAACGGTCCGTGCGGAATGTAACCGGGGCAACAGATGGCCAAGGCCGCGTCAAGAAAAACGACCCAGACGCCGAAACGATCCGTGCCCGGGACCGCATTGCTGGCGTGGCTGCTGCCAGGGTTGGGGCACTGGTACCTCCATGAGCGGCCTCGGGCCGTCATCTTCTTCGTCGTGGTGACCGTGACATTCTGGACGGGGGTCGCGGTCGGAGGCGTTCGAGGCACGGTGACCCCGCGTGAAAACGGCCCGTGGATCGCGGCCCAGTTGTGCATGGGACCCCAGGCCGTGCTGGCGATGATCTTCAGCGAACGTTCCAAAGCGGCCGATGGCGACAAGTACAAATCTTCGTGGCCGGCCTCCAACATCTCGGTCGTTTACGCGGGCATCACCGGCCTGCTGAATCTACTCATCATCATCGATGCGCTGGCTCGCGTGGAATCGGCGCAATCGGTCTCGGCGGCGCGATCCCCGCCAGGCGGGAGGACCTCCGCGTGACGGAGACTGCGCTGGTTGCAACCGTATTCGTCACGCCGATGACGATCACTGGGATCGGGCGCCTGCTGATGCTGCTTCCGCTCGCCGCAGCGATCAGCATTGTTTACAAGGCGATCCACTGCGAGCGCATCCGCGACATTCCGCGGGCGAGCCTCATTCTGTGGCTGACGATCGTCGCCACGATGGCCGCGATCGGAGTCATCCTGCTCCTGCTCTTCCGACTCCTGGCATAGCCGGCAGAGCAAGGTGCGACGACTTTCAAGAGATCCGCCCGTGTCCCCACAACGATCCGGAGTCCTGATCGCGGCTGTGTGCGCCTTGGGTGCCGGCTGCGGTCCGCACACCCTCCTGAGACCGCCTTCGGGACTACCAGATCGGCTGAGCGGGAGGATCCTCTGGCACACGCCCCATGCCTACATCTACGCTGCGGACAAGACCGTCGCCGGCGAGACGGATCGATGGATTGCGTCGTTGGCGGGGCACGTCCGGCGAACCTACGGCAAGGATTTGGGCAAGGGCTTGGTCATCGTCATCGACAAAAAGGAGTCGCCGGTCGTCCCCTCGATCGAAGAGCTTCTGCGGCTGGAACGCTTGGCCGCCCCCCCGGTGGCCAAGGCTGAATCCCGACAGCCCGATGCAGCGGAGCAGCGAAAGAAACTTGCCGATTCAGGAATGTCTGAAGTGTTGGCTCGCCGGATCACGCCGGTGGTTCTGGACGACGCCGCTCTCGCTGCGGCGGGCGTGCCACCCGATCAGCTCCCGAAGGATGTCGCATGGCGGATCACGGCTCCCTCGCACCGCCTGATGGATTCGGCCGTGTGGCAGTTCGCGCCAAAGGCCCTGGAAAAGAAGAAAGGCAAGGCATTCGCGATAGCCACGGCCTGGGCTTGGCCGTTGGCGTTCCCGGAGGCGGCCAAGGTCTTCCGCCTCGCCCGCGACGTGCTGGTGTTTCAAAGATGGTGCCGCCGACAGCCGGGCTGGTCGCCCGAACGCCGACGCCGTGAGGTCACCCGCTTCCGGCGCGAGCGGGCGTTCGTCATCAGCCCGACGTTGGCGCTGGCGCTCTCGATGGCCAAGTCCGAGGAGAACCCGTAGATCGGGTAGAATGTCCCCATGGATTCCCGCCGCGTTCTCCGCTGCGGCCGCCACGCCGGCGCGGTCGCATCCGTGTTTATTCTCGCGACCTGGGGCGCGAGCGTTCTGGGCCATGTGGTCTACGGTTCGACGCCGGGATCAAACTGGTGGGGCGTGCAGGTCAGCGGCGGTGTTCTGTACGTCGCCCGCGCCGCCACCCACCTCGAGGGCCAGACGTTGACGCGTGGATGGAGCGTGGGTCGAAATCAAACTATTGTGATCGGGTTTGTCGGCATAGAAACCCGCACGCTCCCCGGCCGGCCGACCGTCCTCGTCATCCCGCTCTGGCTTCCATTTGCATTGACGGCTCTGCCGACGACCCTGCTCTGGTGGGCCGGCCGCCGCATGCAGCGATCGGGAGGCTGTCCGCACTGCGGGCAAGCGTTGTCCGGCGTCGTCCACGGAGAGTGCCCGCGATGTGGTGTGCCATGCTACTACTGGCTCGACCGGCAGACGCCGATTCCCTCCCGCACGTGCCAGAAGTGTGGGCTCGATCTGGCCGAGCGAGCACACTGGCCCTGTCCACGATGCGGCACCCCCCTCGGCAAGCCGAAGCGGGACGCCCGAGGCGCGTCGCTCACGCGCCAGCCTAAAAGTTTACCGGCACGTCACAGTCGGCCGCGATCAGTCGAGCCTTCGACACCTGCACGAACGGGTCGTGACTGATCTTGGTCACAAAGAGCGGACCGGTCCCCTTGATGCTCATCAGCGGGGAACGGCCGGGCTTGATGGAATCCTCCGGCATTCGGAGCAAATGCCCGCTCCAATTGCAAATGTACGCTCCGGGTTCGCTGATCGCTTCAAAAGGCAGCGTGATACCAATGCCCTTATTCTCGAAATCGTGCTGCTCTTTGTTGGATGGGACCGCCATGGAATGACCTCCTTGCCAGACAACGGGTTATACTGGGGCTCAGGAAATCTCCCTGCTCTCCGCGCCGGAAGTCATGGTCTGAACCCTTCATTCGCACCGTGCCCTAACCCATGGCCGCGAATCCGTCAAGCGGAACCTCAAGCGGAAGCAAAGGCCAACCGAAGACGATGTCAAGCCAACGCCCCCCTCACCTGTCACGCAGGCACGTCGTGGCCTCGTGACCTCGACCGGTGGCCACATGCATCTACCGTCCATTTCCGCTACCATGACCAGTGCTGGAAAGCAACGTCAGTGGGTTTCTCCGGTAGGGCGATCACTCGAAATAGAGATTCGAAAGGACTGAAAAATGATTCCGAGCGACCACGGACTGGCCACACACGACCTCCATCCCACCAAAAACATCTACTGGAACGCCAGCGTACCCGAGCTCGTCGAGTTCGTGGTCCGGCGGGGCGAAGGCGAATTGACGCAGCTCGGTGCGGTCCGCACGCTTACCGGC
Organism: Phycisphaerae bacterium; assembly: GCA_046754505.1. Taxonomy (GTDB): domain Bacteria; phylum Planctomycetota; class Phycisphaerae; order UBA1845; family UTPLA1; genus JAPULF01. The sequence continues at coordinate 3,313 of JBHHVX010000172.1, forward strand.
AAGCGAACGGGGCGTTCGCCCAAGGACAAGTTCATCGTCCGGGACACGACGACCGAGACGGACGTGGCCTGGGGAAAGGTGAATCGCCCGACCACGCCGGTCGTGTTCGATCGGTTGCTCCGCAAGACGATCGATCATCTCAACGCCCGCGACCTGTTCGTCACGGACGCCTGGGCGGGCGCCGATCCGGACTATGGGATGCCGATCCGGGTGGTCGGGACGTATGCGTGGCACGCGCTGTTCGCCCGGCAGTTGTTCCGCCGGCCGACAACCGATGAAATCCGACGCAATGTTCCGCAGTTCCTGATTCTGGCCGCACCGGAATGCCTTGCCGATCCGGCGACCGACGGAACGAACAGCGAAACCTATGTGGTCGTCAATTTCTCGAAGAAGATCGCGCTGATCGGCGGAACGAAGTACGCCGGTGAAATCAAGAAATCCATCTTTACCGTGCTCAACTTCGTGCTCCCGCCACGAGGCGTCTTTCCGATGCACTGCTCGGCCAACGTCGGAGCCGACGGCGGCGTCGCGCTCTTCTTCGGCCTGTCGGGAACAGGCAAGACCACCCTGAGCGCCGATCCGTCGCGCCGGTTGATCGGTGACGACGAGCACGGATGGTCCGATCAGGGTGTATTCAACTTCGAGGGCGGTTGCTACGCCAAGTGCATCCGGCTGTCACCGAAATACGAGCCGCAGATCTACCAGGCCCTCAAGTTCGGCGTCGTTCTTGAAAACGTCGACATCGATGAGCAGACCCGTGTGGCGGATTTCGACAGCGCGAAGTACACCGAAAACACCCGGGCGGCCTATCCCGTCGAGCATATCGACGGTGCCGTCCCGGAAGGCCTCGTGCAGGCGCATCCTCGAGCCGTCGTCTTCCTCACCTGCGACGCCTTTGGTGTGCTGCCGCCCGTCTCCCGACTGACAACCGATCAGGCCATGTATCATTTCCTCAGCGGCTACACCGCCAAGGTCGCAGGAACCGAAGCCGGCTTGGGCAACGAGCCGCAGGCGACGTTCAGCACAGGCTTCGGAGAACCCTTCCTGCCACGCAGTCCTATTTCTTACGCCCGCCTCCTCGCCGACAAGATCACACGGCACAAGGCCGCGTGCTATCTGGTCAACACCGGATGGGGCGGCGGACCGTTTGGCGTGGGCAAACGAATCGACCTGACGACCACGCGGGCGATCGTCAAGGCCGCCGTCGACGGCACGCTTGCCGGCGTGGAGACCTCGCGCGACCCGATCTTCGGTCTGCCCGTTCCGGTGGCGGTGCCGGGCGTCGACACCTCGTTGCTGATGCCGAGAAAGACCTGGAAGGACCCTGCGGCCTATGATGCCAAGGCCCACGAGCTGGCCGACCGGTTCGTCCAGAACTTTCGCCGATTCCCCGACGCTCCGGACGCCGTGCGCGACGCCGGCCCCCAATCGGCCGTCGCAACATAGTGCTCCGACCCTACTCCACTGATGGGACCCATCGGCGCCAAAGCCGGTGTGCTCGTTCCGACTACATGCGAGCGGGATGTCCACATCACTCATCGAATCACATGCGTCGGAGCAATAGTCGCCTTGGAGGGTCACCGCGTCCTCCGTCAGAACAGCCAAGGGACGCCGCCACACCGCCAAAGACGCGATCTCACTCCTCCTGGCCGATGTCACCGGCCAACACCGGCATCGCCCGGCCGATGACCGTCAACGTGCCCCCACGCTCGGCCATCCAGTTTCCGACCCAGTCGTCCGCCGGGCCGATCGACGTGGTCAACACGTTGATCGAAACCCGGCGCCCCGCCAGGGTGGGGCCGAGCCGTCGCAGCGACGACCAGTCGGTGCCGGCTGGCAGACATAGCCAGACAACGTCCGGCTCGAACGCCAACGCGTCCGTGTAGAGGCGAGCCACATCCACCCGCCCCGCCGACCGCGTCGATCGAACCCAGTCGTACGCCCGAACTTTTTGCTCGGCCGTGGCGCCGATCAGGTCCGTCTCGCCCGGCCATGCCTCGACCCCGTCGTCGATCCAGGCAAGCAAGGCGAAACGCTGTGTCGAACGAAGCTGATGGAGCTGCTCGACCGTCCGGTCGGCCAGAAGGAACGACTCGCTCGTCCGGCCGTCCGGACACGCGAACGCGAAAACGACACGCCGTCCATGAGGTCGCATCGGGACCATGACGTCCGTCGACTCGCCGGGCACAGGCAGGATGATCCGGGTCCTGCCGTAACGGGACCCGGGCTGAACGGCCTCAATGACGGCCGTTCGGCCGAACCTTTCGGTCGGGAATGTCGCCACCACCGGCGCCGTGCCCACTGGCCGGCCGTCGACAATGATGCGGCCGCCGGCCGGCTTCGTGTGGATCTGCACCTCGATGGCGGCCTCGGCAAGTCTGAACCGCACAGGGTGCATTTCGCCCGGTTCGCTCGGAAGAACGACCTCCCGGTAAGCGTCCTTACGACCCTCCATCGAGGCGACGACCGTCACGGTGTCACCCCAATCCTCGCCGCCCAGTTCCAGCTTGACCGGTGCGACACCGCGCGTCTTTCCATCGACGACGACCCTGGCGCCGGGCGGGTCAGACTCGATCTGAATCACGGGTGCGGCGGCTCGCAGTTCAAAATCAAACCGAAGGTCTTCACCCGCCGCCGGAGGCTCAACCTGCTGCACGGCGGGCAGATAACCGAGGCGTTTGACTCGAAGCCGCCCGGAAAATACGGGAGGCGTCGTCAACGTCAGCGGCGTATAGCCCTTCAGTTCGTCATCGAGCCAAACCTCGGCCCCGACCGGATCGCTCCGGACCGTCATGTCAAAGGGCTTCCGCACAAGGGTCAGATGCAGATCCTGGCGATCGCTCTGAGCAGAGATCGGCTGGCGGATCGGGTGATAGCCGCCCGCGACGGCCTCCAGCCAGTGCATGTTGATCCCATCAACGGGCAGCGAGAATCGGAGGCGACCGCGCTCATCCGCCGGTCCGATTTCCTCGCCGTCGAGGGTCACCGTTGCGATCGGTGGGTCGACTGTCAAACGGACCGGCACGCGCGATACCGTCGGTGCAACGGCCGCCGGCCCGTTAGGCCTATTTACGATATATCCTGTAACGCCCGCCGTCACCACCAGCCCCACCACCACGCCGATCGCGAGGTCCCGGCGCCGCTTGGCCGAGCGGTCCTGCCGGACCTCGTCGGCGGGATCGGGCATGGGCGGGTCACCATGCCGCATCACGACACGCGGTGCGACGGCCGTCCTGCGGACCGAACGCGGCTCCCCGCGACGACACCATCCGCAGACACCCTCAATGATCGACACGGCGTCGTCGGATTCAAGCTCGCCGCCGCATCGTTCACAGATCAGAGGATTCGTCATCCCGAATCGATCCTTCCCTTCGAGTGGCCATCACCGGCGCGCCCGATCCGAGTCGGCGTCTGGGCCTCGGTCTCTCTCCAGTCGAGGCGCAGTGTCTCCCGACTCCTCTGATTCATCGTCGTGGTCCGTCCCATAACTGTAGCTGAGTCCAGGCTGCATCGACACCCTCCGACGTTGCTCAATTGATGGGGAGCATCGGCGTCTCGCCGGTACGCTGCCTGCGAGTAGATAAGGGCGGGATGTCCACATCACCCATCAAATCACGTGCGCCGGAGCACTACCCTCCGCCGTTGAGACTGTGGCTCAGTCGGTCTCCACGTCGAACGAGGACTCGACCT
>JBHHVX010000173.1:0-6984 GCA_046754505.1 Phycisphaerae bacterium
AGACAGGAATCTCGCACCAGCGAGGCGGTCTCACTCTGAGCGAAGCGCGGCGGCGTCACGCACCGGGCGCGACCTCGCCGTGTAGCCACCAGCGGGCGATCTCACGCGGCGTGGCGATCCAAGCCTCCGCATCCCCTGACAGCATCTCGCAGACGGCGACATAGGCCGCCCGCCACGCCGGATCGGTGTACCAGTGGCCGACATGCCAGTTCAAGACCGCCAGCCCTCCGAGCGACCGTACGCAATCGAGGTGATCCGAAACCACTGTAATCGCCGCCGCCTCATCCTCGCGTGGCAGGTGCATATCGGCGAGCGTCATCGGAAGCTCGACAAAGACGCGAGCCTCCATCCGCCCGGAGTCATAGGGTCGATAAGGCAGGGCGATGCCCGCGCGAAGCCCGGCACAGTCGTTGAACCCGATCGAGGTGTCATACATCAGGCCCGCATCGGAATGTTCCAACAACGACCGGATCGGATCCGTCCGGTCGATCTGGAGGTAGTGGTGGCGCACGCCGGCGATCGGATCGGCTCCCGCTGCAGCGAGCGTTTGCACCTGTCCGGCAACCGTCGGCGTGCCAAGCCGCGTCAGGTAGCTCGCGTGCAGACCGACCTCCCAGCCGCCGGTCCGAAGACGCCGGAACAGCCGGCGATAGCGCCGCTGCCGCACGTCATACGTCACGTCGCATCGATCACCGGCGTCGCGGTGGACCACAGAGAAATAGAAGGCCGATCGCAGATTGTGGCGTCGCTCGAGTTCACAGATGAGCGGGAAATCCCATTCCGGGCGGCGCGTCGCCGGCGCCAGGCAGGAATCGTACATTCCGCGCGATCGAAGGGTCGAACGCAGGTCCCAATACGCCTCTCGCCGCGACCGCGTGCCGCCGTGCCACAGTTCCCCGAGGAGCACACGCCCCCGCGCCGGTCGCTCCGGCAGGTCTACATCGTGCGTCAGCGCGACGGCATAGTTGGCTCCGTTGGGCCAGCGCGGCATCGGCCGCACTTCCACGCCCCGCTCGCGCAAGAGGTCACCGAGCAGATCGGCATAGCGGTGGATGGGCGGGACGTTCAGAAGTCCGCAGGTCCCCAACAGGCTGTCCGGACCAAGCACGCGACCATGTTCATCGCGCTGCGCCACGTCGCGCTCACCCTCCAGCGTCAGCCAAAACGATGTGGATCGGACAATATCGAACTGAATCCGGTTGCCATCAACCGGGACGCCCGGCGATTCTCCCCAGCACACCATGGGGATGCCACCGTTTTCAACGACTCGGGGCCGATGCTCGTGTGCATGAGAGGTCGGTTCAATCGCAAGCCGCACGGCGGCACGACCTCCGGCTGGGTCGTCGGCACCGGCGTAGATCATGGCATGACCATGCCGCACAAATACCGACCGGTAGCCGATCACACGCAGAAGCTGCTCGATGCCGTACCTCACCTGCGGACTATCAATGTCGGGATCGAGCAGGACCGTCAGGTTGGACGCGCCGGCGGTCGGCGATGGCGACAGGACTTCAGCCTGTGCCTTCTCGCGTGGCACGGGCCGGGATTCGAGTTGAGTCGTGCTGAGAGAGACCATGGCGCGCAGCCGATGCATCTAGTGGGGCGGCCGGTCCGTCAGCCGGACTCGGCAACCACCCAACCTATATATCGTCGGACGTTCGACCGAGGTCCCTGAAGCGGCATAGGGTCCGTTTGGTGAACCGCGACGCAGGGCCGCGTCGGCCACAGGGGACCGACCCTACAGGTCAGTGGTCTGCGCAGCGGACCCTACGGCACTCGACCGGCGATGACGATCCGAGTCACCACAAACAAGAACCTCAAAGGCGTCGCTCACAAACACCCTTCGCAACTGGTCCAGCGCCAGTCGGTGGTGGTCTCGATCCACGACAAGATAGCGGGCACCGAACTCGCGGGCGGCCTGCAGCGCCTGTGCCAGGTCCATCGCCGCGAACGCCTCACGCGCATCTGAAAGGCTGCGGACATCGCGCCCACAGATCGTCGCGACACGTCGATACCACTCGATGGTGTCCCTTGGAAGGATCGGCATGCACTTCCAGTCGGTCACCACCGGCCGCTCCGCGCCCAGCCGAAAGCCCATCAGGTCCGGCGGAATGATGAAAACGTCCTCTGGCGAGGTCTGCCGCCGGCACCAGTCATACAGCACCCGCTCGTCCGGCGGAGATGGAGGACCGGCCAGATCCTTTCTCGTGGACCCGATCCGCATCAGAAGCATCGCCACGCACAGAGGAACGGCGAGGCCCGCTCCGGGCGCCAGTCGAAGCCACCGCGCCCGTCGGCCGCGCAGAGTCCGAACGACCTGACGGACCATCCCGATCGCCCCGAACGCCGCGACAAACGCGAGTTCCATGCGACCCGCGCCGCCGAGCCGCAACAGCGCCACCATGCCCGCGAAGACCGCAATCACCACCCACCCGGAGCGTGCTCGCTCTCTGAACAAACGGTCGCTGAGCAGCGCTGCCGCGAAGGCGCCGAGACAGGTCAACCCATAATGATTGACGCCGACGGCGTACAGCACGCCGCCGAGCACAGCCCAAGACGCGAGTATCTTTGCCAGCGACGGTTCGTCGAGCGCGGTTGTGACGATCGCGCCCGCCATGACGATCTGTGCCGCCAGGATCAAAAATGGCGCCAGTCGATAAGGAAAGAGGAGCGCTACCAGATCGACCTGAACGACCGCCGTCAGCACGATGCCAAAGGCCACGATCCACACGATCACGGCAAGGATCGCAATCAGGATGTGGCTCGGAGGGCGCGTCCGTGGTCGAGCCAGCGTCCACGCAGCCACGCCGGCAAGCACCATCGCCCCGAAACGCAGGAACGGCGCCGCGCCCCACGTCAGCGGCCGCGAATGATAGGGCATGTAGATGTCGTGGAGGATCCGGGCGGCCATCGGCGAACACGCAAGCTGCTCCGGGCTGCGCGACGCGGCGATAAATGGCAGATGGTACATCACCGAAATGCCGATCGGAACGAGCACGAACAACGCCCGCCGGAATCCGATCCGATGAAGACCGATGGCCACGACAGCCCCGACAATGACGGCGGTCCACACCATGTAGTTAATATGAAAGATTCCGGCGATGAGGAAGATCGCTCCGGCCGTGCGATGCCGCCCGTAGATCATACAGGTCAGACCGGCCAGCAACCCCACCGCTCCGACGACCGACGGCTGGAAATACGGACTGAGGATACCGGTCCAACCAAGGTAAGGCCGGGGAATGAAGATCACCAGGAAGCAGGTCAACGCGGTGACCACGATCGGCCGCCGGTAGAGTTTCGCGGCCAGCAGGTGGATGCACACGACGAAGACCGCCGCGAAGATCGCATTGGCGAACGCGAACGCAATCGCCAGCGGCCAAGTCTCCGCCAGAAGGACGATCAGCCGATTGAACATTCGGTGGTGTGGTTGCGTCCCGGTGGTAAACCAATCGCTCGCCAGAAAGTTCGCATCGACGCCGTGAAGCCCGTGGAGCAAGTACTGGCGGAGATTGCCGCTCCCGTAACCCAAACCGTTGGCCAAGGCAAAGGCCACGCCGAGAAAGAGCAGCGCCGGAACGACGTACGCGCGGGAACGAAGGGTCAACATTGCTTGAGCGCGAGGATTGCCTGGTTCACGCAGACCGGCCCGGACACGCGACCAAAGCGATCGAGGAACTTGAGAATCGGATGCAACAGCCGTATCTGAAACGGAAACAGATGGATGCCGCGCTGGTCGATGACGTGCACATTCTCCCGCTCCACCCACGAGCGAAGGTCGGACCACCGGGGCCAGTTCTCGATCCCCTCGTACGGACGCAGCTTCAAGCGATTCGCCAGAGCGCACAGCCAGTACCAGAAGTGGTTGTTCGACGTAATCGCCACCCGGCCGCCGGGACGACAGACGCGGATCAACTCACGGACGGCCACGGCCGGCTGGCGGGTGTGCTCAATGCACTCGGATGAGATCACGACGTCAAACGTGTCGTCGTCGAATTGCAGGTCCGTCACGCTGCCGCAGACCGTTCGCGCAGGGCACTTGCGCCGAACCTGCTCGAGCAACCGCGGACCGATGTCCAGCGCCGTCACGTCGGCGCCACGCTGCGACGCACGCAGGCTGAACCACCCCGTGCCGCAGCCCGCGTCCAGGACCTTACGGCCGGTCAGGTTAAAGTCACGCAGAAACACGTCGAAGACCGTCTCGACCCGACGACGCATGTCATACAGGTTCATGATGTCGTCAAACCGGTCGGCAATCGAATCGTAAAACAACTCGATCGGCCGGGGCGAATCCGATGGCGATTTGACCGACCGTGGTGTCGCGGCCGGACTCGGCGCCACAGCAACGGCGTGGCTTAGATAGCCACCGTCGCCGACGTCGAATCGCTGAAACGTCGCCTTCTCGTAAAGGTCTCCGCTCGAAGCCCGCAGCCGTTGCGGCAGCCGGGGAATCAGCGGAAGGTCGGCACCGAGTTCCATCAGGTCCATAGCTGTCTGATCGACCGGGTCGGCCGGAGTCGTCGCCGTGGTGTCCATCGCGCCGTGCCCTTTCGTTCCGACCGGTCCCTGCCCGCAGCGGCAGACCGGCTCCGTCCATATATCGGAACACGAAAGGACAGACTTGATGATCGTGCGGTCGGAAAGCGGCCCCGTAGCGCCGCCCCTTGCGGGCGACGTGGCCGCACCGAGACGCCCCGGCCGCCCCAACGGGTGCCACTGGCGGCTTGTCCGCCAGTGCATCGACGCACAGCCGAGTAGGGTGGGTGTTGCCCACCAATGAGCTGAGCCAAACCCGACCGGTCGGAACGGTTACCTCACGCGGCTATCGCTCCGACATCGGTACGTAGCGGGCGTCGGTGGCGCCGTTGTAGACCGCCCGCGGCCGGAAAATGCGGTTGATCGGCAGGTACTCCAGAACGCGCGACACCCAGCCGGCCGTCCGAGCAACCGCAAAGATGACCGGAAACATCGGCGTGGAAAACCCCAGGGCGTGATAGACGATGCCGGAATAGAAATCGACGTTCGGAAATATCTTCTTCCCGGCCTTCTCCATCGCCGCGCACACCTCGCGCTCGACCGCGTCCGCCGTCTGAAACAGGTCGGCCAATCCTTTTTCGCGGCAGAGCGCCTCGGCGTGCCTCTTGAGGATCGTGGCCCGTGGGTCATACGCCTTATAGACGCGGTGCCCGAATCCGATGATCTTGTCGTGACGGGCCATGCGGTCAGCCACCCAGGCCGCGGCCGACCCCGGACCGTCAATCGATTGCATGTCCGCCAGGGCCAACTCGTTCGCCCCGCCGTGCAACGGCCCTCGCAGCGAGCCGATGGCCGCCGCGATCGTCGAATACAGGTCCGACATGGAACTGTGAACGACCATCGAGGTGAAGGTCGAGGCGTTCATCCCGTGGTCGGCCTGAAGGATCAGGCACACGTCCATCACCCGGGCCATCACCTCATTGGGCAACTGACCGGTCATCATGTGGAGGAAGTTTTCCGTGAACGACAACTCAGGATCAGGCTCCACGAGCGCCTGACCGTTTCGGGCGCGGCCAATCGCAGCCCCGATCGTGGACGTCTGGGCCATGACCCGAATCGCTACCTCCGTCTCCGTCGCAACGGCTCCCGCCGGATCGGAGACGTGGCGTGTCACCTCGACCGCCTGCTCGTCATAGCCGCCCGCGGCCGCCACGGCCGCCTGCAGCACATTCATCGGGTGGGCCGTCTTCGGCATCGACGTGATCAGCGCCTTCACGGCCTCCGGAATCCGGCCGCGCGAGCGAAGCTTGTCCCGAAATGACGACAGCTCCGATCGATCCGGCAGCCGACCGAATATCAGAAGATAGGCCACTTCCTCAAAGGTGCTGTGCTCGCACAGGTCTTCGATTCCACAGCCACGATACACGAGCCGCCCAGCCTGGCCGTCGACGTAGCCGATCTGCGTGATGTTCGTGATGGCTCCCTCAAGACCTCGACCCTGCTGAATCGTACATGGAAACTCCACCTTACCCAGAAACTTGGCCATGCCTGCGTACCTCCACGCGTCAACCGATCAACAGCCGCCCCCCTCCCCCCCGGCAGACGTACGGGAGTATAGCCCGAATCGCACCGGGACAGTAGGCGGCTATGGCCCGCCGCCTCGTCCGAGTCCGAGTCAGGATTGCCGAGGCTTCGAGTGCGCTGCCACGCCTCGTCGGGTGGGGAGCATCGGCGTCCCGCCGGTGCGCTTGCTCTGAGAGCGCGCGGGCGATCTTGCCCAGACTCGCATGAATGCAGGCGTGCCAGGACATCAGGGTTTCTGGGGCGTTTATCAGAGCCCGGAGCGCAAGCGATGGGTGACACGCTGACCCACTCGCTTGCGCTCGGGGCTCGGATCAGGTCCATCAGCGGCGGTGTCGGGCCTCAACACGCCAAACACGCTTCGCCCGGTCAGGCTTCACGCGAGAACCGGCTCTCTGCAAGAGCAGGGCGATCGCAGCCTGCCGGGACGTACTGGAAACCAGGATGGGGCGTCAGAGCCGCCGCGTGATGCGGCCGCGCGTCAGATCATAGGGGCTGAGCTCGACCCGAACCATGTCGCCGGGCAGAATCCGGATAAAATGCTTGCGCAACCGGCCGGAGATGTGCGCCAGCACGAGGTGCTTCTTGCCGGCCAGCTCCAGCTCCAGCCGGAACATGGTGTTCGGCAAGGCCTGTACCACGCGCCCTTCGACGACAATGGCATCCGTTTGTGCCATACAGATTCGACTCCGTCCGGCCGGGTTCGCTCCCGGCACCGGGCACCCCACTGGGCGCCCTGGGGACACAATCCCCCCTTGCTATCGGCCAATCCGCTCACAAATGCCATCGGGATTCCGCCGCCCCGAGCGACGTTCCATGCGAGCGACCCCTCCTCCCGAGCGGCCGCACAGGGGAATGCGGCGGCGAATCCCTCATGCTACGGCCATCCACCCCGCAAGGCAAGCCCGACGAATCGCGTGTCGAGCGGCG
>JBHHVX010000174.1:0-6982 GCA_046754505.1 Phycisphaerae bacterium
TCGCGCCGGCCACGGTTCCCGTCATGGGTCGACCGCTTCATCGTCTCGAACATGGTGCGCTGCCTCGGCTACGGTCATTCTCCACCGAGACGACGCTGGCGTCAACGTGACGTTCCCGGCACGCGAGATGGATCGAGCCGGAACGAGAATCTCGAGATGGAACGAGAATCCCTTCTCGTTCCCCTCTGCCCAGGAGCCGCTGACCATTAAATCGACAGAGGTCTCCAGCGGTTCGTGACATGGGAAAGGATTCCCATTCAGTCAGAACCGAGAAGGGATTCTCGGTCCAGCACTCGTCGAAATGCGCCGCCCACGCCAAGCTCCCGCAAAAAGGGAACCCAGCCGCTGACAACCGAGAACCGAAGACTGGCAACTGATGGCTGACAAGTCGCTCACCGATACCGCCCGCGAAACCGCTCCACGGGGTACTTCTCCGCGTTTTTCACCATCTTGTTTCGTAGCGCCGACGAGATGTCTATTTCCAGGGCGTTGGCAAACGACAGGGCGAAGGCCAGAACGTCGGCCAGTTCCTCTCGGACCTGCTGCATGTCCTCCGGCGATTCTCGAATGTCGCGGGCCTCCTGGTTGTCCAGCCACTGAAAGTGTTCCATGAGTTCCGCCGCCTCGATGGCGATCGACATCGACAGGTTCTTCGGATCGTGGAACTGCCCCCAATCGCGTTCCTTCACGAAGCGCGCTAGGGCGTCGCGAAGTTGAGCCACCGTTGTCGTCGCATCCGACATATACACCTCTCCATTCTTTAAAACGCGTGCTTCTCGTCGGACGTCAGATACGCTCCTCGCGCCTTGGCGTAGTCCTCCGGCGTGGACGGAAGACCGGAGACCGAGCCGTCGCCGTTCGCCTCATCCAAGGCCTGGCGATGAATCTTCTTCAGGACGGGGATGCACCATCCGCAGCCGGTGCCCGCACCGAGGCACTCTGACATTCCCGAGGCCCGCGCGGGCCGCTCGCGCCGCGCGAAATTCACGAGCTTGCGAAGGGAAACGTGATAGCAGTAGCACACCTTGTCATCCGGTTCCATCGCAGTCATTGTAATGCGCGAGCGGCTCAAACGCAGGTCCGTGCATCCGGTCCAGCGACGACGGGGTCCGTGACAGACTCGGCGGGCCGGCGAATCGCGGGCACTGGCGGACAAGCCGCCAGTGGCACCCGCACCGGGTCTTGCGGGCCGCTCCGGTCGGGAGACGTGGAAGGCTCGATGTTGGACAGCGTGTTGTGTTCCGGCGATGATGCGTTCGATCCGATCGCCCCGTGGCGGGTGGAGACTCCGCTTCTCGTTGGCGGAGCCGGGTGACCAAGCCGGGCCAGGCCATGACCCTCCTGATTTCGTATCTGCTGTTGGCGCTTGGCGTATCCTCTCTTTGCTCGCTCGTCGAGGCGGGGATTCTCTCCCTGTCGCGAGCGCACGTGGCGCGGTTGGTCAAGGCGAACCGCCCGAGCGGTCGCATCCTGGACGCCATGAAGCGGAACATCGATCGGCCGCTTTCGGCCATTCTCACGCTCAATACGATTGCGCACACGATCGGCGCCGCCGGTGTGGGGGCCGAGGCCTTTGATCTGTTTGGCCAGGAATGGGTGGCGGCGACCAGCGCGGTGTTGACGCTTCTGATTCTGGTTCTATCGGAGATCATTCCCAAGACGGTCGGGGCGGTGTACGCGCCACAGCTCGCCGCGTTCACCGCCTATACTGTGCGGGGAATGATCGTTCTGACCTATCCGCTCGTCGTCGTTTTTCAGGGCCTGTCCCGCGCCCTCGCCGGTTCGTGCGGGCCTCATCGTGTTACGCGCGAGGAGCTGACGCTTATCGCCGAACTCGGACAGGCCGAGGGCGCCCTGGACGAAAAAGAATACCGCGTGATCCGCAACATCCTTCGGCTCAACACGATCCACGTCGGCGAGGTGATGACACCTCGGAACGTTGTTTCGATGCTTCAGGCGGACCTGACCTGTCAACAGGCTGCCGAGCAGGCCGAGGCGCTGCGTTTTTCCAGAACGCCGGTGTTTGGGGACAGTCCGGACGATGTGGTGGGCGTCGTGTTTCGACACGAGGTCCACGAGGCCGTTCGCGAGGGTCGCGGCGCTCGCACGCTGAAGCAGATCGCCCATCCGATCCACGCCGTTCCAGAGACGGCCTCTGTGGCTCATGTGATGGACGAGTTTGTCGAGCGGCGGGAGCACCTGTTTCATGTCGTCGACGAATATGGCGGGACCGCCGGCATTGTCACACTCGAGGATTCGATCGAGACCCTTCTGGGTGAAGAAATCATGGACGAGACCGATGCCGTCGCCGACATGCGTCAACTGGCCGTCCGGCTGTATCGCGGAGCGCGATGATCGGGGTTGCGTTCGGTTCCGCTCGCCGGCTGCTTGTTGTCTATCAGCGTCTATCGCGATCGTACGCGGGGTGACCGCCAGACGGCGTACAAGGCCGCCAGCCCGGCGAGCAGGGCGAGCGTGTAGAGGCTGTCGCGGGTGCCGCGCTGCCAATCGGAGCGGAGGATGCTCGCGGCGATTGCGATCTCGAGTCCGATGAGCAGGCATGCCTGTACGATTCCCGCCGGTGTCTTATAGACGTTTGCCGGAAATGCTCGTCCCGCGCGGCGGTCGCGCAGCCGAAACACGATCAGGCTCAGGTAGGTCAATCCGAACAGCAAGGCACTGGCCAGGAAGTAGATTCGCAGGATCTGCCCGAAGGACCGGTTCAGGACGAAGCAGCAGGCGATTCCGCCCGAGATCATCAGGGCGCCGACGGGCGCCTGCCGGGCAGACATCCGCCCGAGAGAGCGAAACGCCAGTCCGTCGCGCGCCAACGCATAGGGGATTCGCACATTCGCCAACATGCACGCGCTGATCGCCCCGAGGCAGACGACCACGCTGACGAGTTCGATCAGACGGCCGGCGGCTGTTCCGCGGAAGTGTTCGAACGCCAGCGCGGGCACGCTCCGTGCGCCCGCCATGTCCGCGGGTGTGAGGGCGCAGAGCAGGGCGTAGTTGTACATTGTACATAATGTAGACTATCGTAACGATAAGGGCCGAGCCGACCAAGGCCCGTGGCAGGGCGCGGCGCACGTTGCGAATCTCCGCGGCCAGCCGGATCGAATCCGTCGTTCCGGTGTATGACCAGAAGGCCGGCAGCATGGCGAGGAGCAGGATTTCGATGGAGACGGGGCCGTCGGACTGAGCCGCGACCGGCGCCGGCGTTAGGCGGCCGGCGACGACCACGGCCCCAACCGTGATGGCGAGCACCGCCACGACCTTGAGGCTCGTCAAGATGTTCTGGGTGGCCGCACCCGTCCGGATCCCCAGCGCGTTGATCGCGGTCACGGCGACGATCGCCGCGCATCCGAACGCGGGCCTCGCCCAGGGGTGATGCAGGTCGAACAACGCGCTCGCAAACCCGCCCAGCGCTGCCGCGATGGTGCCGGCGCCGCCCCCGATGATGAAGATCGTCGCCGACCAGCCGAAGAAGAACGCGGCGAATTTCCCGTAGGCCGCCTTGAGATACTGGTACTCCCCGCCGGCTCCGGGAAACCGTGTGGCCAATTCCGCACTGACCAGGCTCTGCATCAGCGTGATGCAGCCGCACAGCAGCCAGATACAGAGGATCCATCCGGGCGAGTGCAACAGCGACGCGATGTCTCCGGGCGTCGCAAAGATGCCCGATCCGATCGCCGCGCCCAAGCCGACGCAGACCCCCGTGACCGGGCCGAGGACTCGGCGGAGGGCAGGCCGTGGTGATGCACCGTGGTTGGGAGGTCCCGTGTCAATAACAGACACCTTACCGACATCGAGCCGGTTTGGCCCCGTTCGGTCGTGCGGGCCGGTCGGCGCCTCACTCTGTGATCGTTCGATCTTCGCGGACCCCGCGGTCGGCGACCTTGCGCCGGTTGAGCCAGTTGGTTCGATCGGGCTGGTCGGATTCGAAGAAGGCGAGGACGGTGTCGCCCACGACGATTTCGTCGCCGTCGTGGAGCGTTTTTTCCCCGTCGACTCGGGCGCCGTTTACGAAGACCCCGTTCTTGCTGTTGTAGTCCCGCAGGAGGTAGTGTTCGTCCCGCTTGAGGATGCCGAAGTGCCGCTTGCCGACCTTGGGGTCGAGGAGTTGAATGTCGCGGGCGGGGTGGCGACCCGCGGACAGCGGACGGTTTGCGAGCGTGTAGTGGGGTTGTTCCGGTTGGCCGACCATGACGACAAGGCTTGCCATTGCACGATTCCTGAGATTAGACCCAACGGTATCAATCCGACTCAGAAAGAGCAGTCTAGCCGATTCGTGCATCGGTGGCAAGGATGGCGGACGGGATTCCGGGGGTCTCGCCGGGGACTGTCGACGTGGCGCGGAGCGCTGGATCACCCGGTCGATTGTGACAACGGTCTTCCGGTGATGCGCTCGTAGGCCTCGAGATAGAGCGAGCTGGTCTTTTCAATCACATCGGCCGGCAGGTGCGGTGCGGGGTCGGTCTTGTCCCATGCGCCTTGGTCACACAGCCGCTGAAGATGATTCCGGACGAACTGCTTGTCGAAGCTGTCCTGATCCCGTCCCGGTTGGTATCGATCGGCCGGCCAGAAGCGGCTCGAGTCCGGCGTCAGGGCCTCGTCGATCAGGGTCAACTCGCCGTCGATGCGGCCGAATTCAAACTTGGCGTCCGCGATGAGGATGCCGCGCTCGCGGGCATAGTTCGCCCCGGCGCGGTAGAGCGCCAGGGTCTTCTCACGCAGCGCGCGCATCGTCTCGGTGCCTGCGATCTCACAGGCCTCGACGAAGGAGATGTTCTCGTCGTGTCCGGAGTCGGATTTTGTCGCGGGCGTGAAGATCGGCTCGGAGAGCGCATTGCAGTGTTCCAGGCCGGGTGGCAGTTTGATCCCGCACACGGCGCCGGCCTGCCGGTACTCGGCCCAGCCGCTTCCGGCGAGGTAGCCGCGGGCCACGCACTCGATGGGGATGACGTCGGCCTTTCGGCACAGCATGGCCCGGCCGCGCAACTGATCCCGGACACAGTCGAAGGCGGCCGGCACGGCATCGTGGATGGAGGCGATCCGGTGGTGCGGGCAGACGGACGCGAGCCGGTCGAACCAGAAGCTGGACAATGCCGTCAGCACGCGGCCCTTGCTGGGGATGGCGTCCGGCAGGATGCAATCAAACGCGCTGATGCGATCGGTGGCGACGATCAGAAGCAGATCACCCAAGTCGTAGATGTCGCGGACCTTGCCCCGGCGTACGGGGACGCCGGGCACATCCGTCCGGTGCAGGGCTGCGGGAGTCACGCGCTGTGGATCCTCTTCGTTCGGGCCGGCGGTCTTCCGGCGGAGCGAGCCTCGGGGTGAGCGTAAGGCATTCTCGCGGCGTTTTCCAGAAAGAACGTTGCTTCCCAACAGATCAGTTGCTAGCGTATTCGGCATCATTCGACGTCCACGGAATGAGACGAAAGGGCAGGTATCTTATCTTATAAGGAGGCATTATGGCCAAGGCAATGAGTAAGACGGGATTGATCCGACATCTGGCAGAGCACAATGAGATGACCCGCGCGCAGGTGGTCGCGTTCATGGATTCGCTGACCGAGGTGGCATACAAACAGGCGAAGAACGGGTTCACCTTGCCGGGATTGGGAAAACTCGTGCTGGTCCACCGTAAGGCCCGCCTGGGGCGGAACCCGGCGACGGGCGAGGCGATCCGGATATCGGCCAAGACGGCTGTGAAGTTTCGGATTGCGAAGGCGTGCAAAGATTCCATTCTGGGAACATCGGGCACAAAGAAAACGGCAAAGAAAAAGATGGTTCAGAAGACGTGACGGGTTCATTGCTCTCACTGCGAGCGGCGGCCGGTGGTGTTTGTTCTGCCATCAGGCGCAGCCATCACCGGCGGGGGGGCACGCCGGGCGTGTGGCGACTCGCTGGGCGCAGGGGAGGATCGCGGCTCTGGCGGAGAGCCGTGTCGGGCGCGGATCTCGTCCTGACGCACCAGACGTTCGGTCAGGGCGATCACGGCATGGGTGGATCGGATGAACCGGGTCGCCACGCCACGCGAGCTTTCCAGTTCGGTCTCGACCCGGGCGAGCAGTTCCGTGAGTCGCGCGAGCTGTTTCCGCGCGAGCATGTTCTCTCTCACCCATTCCGCCCGTGTGGTGTACGATCGTTCGATATCGCTGATCGCCCGATCGGTGCACCGGCGGTCCGCCTCGACGATCGCGACACGACGAGCGATGCCGGCGAGTGTGCTGCGCTGATCCTCTCGTATCGCGCGAAGATAGAAAACGACGATTGTCAGTGGGACGCCGGTCAGCGCCGAGATGCCGGCTAGGACGGTCGTGATCAATTGCCAGTCCAATGCGTTCATGGATTGGTGACCGCCAGACTCGGAATAAGCCAGCGGTCTCCTTCCCACAGGAACAGCGCCGCCTCGACGCGGTCTCCGGGCGGGTTGCTACCCGGAGACAGTCTTGCTCGCTGTTCCAGTGCCGATACTGGCTGCCGAAGTGGTCCCGGGCGGGATTGCGGCGTCCGTGGTTGGGGTTGCACCGACTCGGGCCGCGCGCAAAAACCGGGGCAAATCCGAGTGGAAGGCTTGACTTGTGGCGTCTAGGATATCATGCTCTTGCGGCGCGGTTGTGGGCGTCATCGCGTGCCGCGGCGTTAGTTTATTCTTGACAAGAAGTTACGGTTCATTCCATGGCGACATCCAAGAAGGCTAGGGCGGGCACAAGCAAGAAACGGGCCTCTGTCAAACGAAAGCCATCGCAGCCCAAGGCGTCCGCCGCCAAACCGACTAAGCCCACGGCCCGTCGGAAGTCGGGTGGCCAGCGGAAGGCGGCGAAGGCCGGGTCCGCCCCCGCGGCGAGAAAACCGAAGACGGCGGCCGCGAAGGCGAGAAAGAAACCGGTGAAGGCGAAGGTCGCCACCGCCACGAAGGCCAAGGCGGCTGCCGCAACGAAGCCGAAGCCGAAGCCAAAGCCGAAGCCAAAGCCGA
>JBHHVX010000175.1:0-6961 GCA_046754505.1 Phycisphaerae bacterium
TGATCACGACGTCGAACGATTTGCTGCAGCAACTGCTGTTGATTGCCCGGTAAGGTGCGGCAGCGGCCGGAGAGCCCCGTAGCCGGATGAGGATCCTCATGATCTCGGTCACACGACTGAACGGCAAACCGTTTGTCATGAACGCGGAGTTGATCAAGACCATCGAATCGACACCGGACACGATGGTCACGCTGATCAGTGGCGAGCACTTGGTCGTCAAGGAGTCCGTGGAGGAAGTCGTCCGCCGCGCGGTGGCCTACTGTCGATCCATCCGGGCCTTTCCCGCGTGACGCCGCCGACGCGCAGTTGGTGCGCCTGCGATCGGCGCCGAGCCGTTGACGGGCATCCGCTGAGTGCCGGAGCGGGGCAGCGGAGGATTCGCGCAGTTTCCGCCGCCTGCGTCCACCGCCATGCCCGGCTGCGTCCCTGCAGAAACTGCGCCGGCCGCGCCGTTGTTGACAAGAGTCACGTCTGAAACGCCTGCGGTGCGGTGGAGCGGGCGCAGGAATCGACCGATAAACACCTGGTTGCATACAGAAGCGTGACGCAGAGGAAACAGGTGGGTCGCCATGGCTGCTGATTCGGAATCTCCCAAGGCAGAAGCGGAAGAGACTCCCGCCGCCGCGCCGGCGAAGCGTCCCAGGAAGATGCTGACCTTCGGTCTCATCGGCAGTGTGATGTTGGTCGAAGGGCTGGCGATCTTCGCCTTCATGAAAATGTACGGGACGGAGCCGGACCCGACGCTGGGATTGGAACTGGCGCCAACCACGAACCCGTGGGCGGAATACGCCGAGATTGAGGTCGCCACGTTGCGCGTGGCCAACACGAGCGCGGGGCGGACGATCCTCTACAACGTCAAGATCGTCGTCACCGTTCACCATGACAAAGAGCAGCAGTTGAAGGACATCTTTGAGAAGCGCAAGTGGACGATTGACGACGCCATCAGCCGCCTGATCCAAGAGGCTTCGGAGCTCGAGATGAGTGAGCCGGGCAAGGAATCTTTGAAGCGCAAGGTGCACCACGAGCTCAGCCAGATCATCCATGACGATGCGATGGTCGAGGAGGTTCTCATTCCGGAACTGATCGCTCTTCCGACTGGTTTCTAGCCCGTCGAAGGGTGATCCCATCGGGATACTTCAAGATAGCCATCGAGGCAGGATGCCGCGCGTAGCCATGGAAGGTTAGACCCCAATGTCGGACGACGAACCCAACACGCCCGAAGGTCTGTCGCAGGACGACATCGACGCGGCGCTGAATGCGGCCCAAGGGCCCACCGGCGACGAGCCGGCACAGTCGTCCGACGAAAGTGGGTCTGCGGATGCAGCAGGTTCGACGGAGCAGGACGCCGCCGATACGGCGGGCGAAGCCGAGGATCAGCCGGAGGCTCCGGCAGCACCGGCGTCCGACGCGGTAGCGGACGACGCAACCGGCGGAACACCGGTCGAGGCGGAGGGCGTCGGAGGGTCGTCTGCAGAGAGCGGCGGCGGCGACGCCGGACTATCTCAGGCGGACATTGATGCGGCATTGAGCGGCGGCACTGAGGCCGCATTGTCTCAGGCGGACATCGATGCTGCGCTATCGGCGACGGGAGGTGACGCCGGCGAATCCGGCGCGCCTGCAGCGGCCGAGAGTTCGGCGGCCGCTTCGGAGGCCGTCGGCTCGGGATTTACCCAAGATGACATTGATGCCGCCTTGCGCGGAGACCTCCCGTCCGACGCCGATTCCTCCGGGCCGCCGGAGAATCCCACCTTGAATCCGGACGGGAGCCCGAAGCTGGATTCGACGGGCAAGCCCTTTGACGCGGCGGCGGCGGCAATGGAGGCGGCCATCGCCGAAGAGAGTGCGGCCCAGGCGGCGAGCGCCGAGTCCGGATCTTCGGCACCACCGTCCGTGGTCACGATGCCTCCACTGCCCGCCGAGGCCCGCTCCCTGGATCTGCCTGATCTCGGTCCGGTGCCGGCCGGTGCGCCGGAGGACCAGGGCGTGGACCTGCTCAATGATGTGGATTTGCATGTCAAGGTCGAACTCGGGCGTGCAGAGATGGCGATTGAAGACGTATTACGACTTGGAAACGGCTCCATCGTCGAATTGGATAAGTTGGCCGGCGATCCCGTGGACGTGCTGGTCAACGAGCGGCTCGTGGCTCGAGGCGAGGTCCTGATTCTGAACGACAACTTCTGCGTGAGGATCAGCGAGATCACAGGCGACGGCACCGGCAGTGAACAGGCGGTGTCGGAATGAGACGACCAGAGTCTCGTTTCGATTGCAACATCCTTACCCTCCGGCGGGTCGCGGCGTACGCGACGACGGTCGCAGCGTTGCTGACAGCGTCGGCACCGCTCCGGGCCGACAGCGTCGCTGCGGCGGACGCCGATCGAGGTGCTTCGAGGGCTGCCTCCCGCAATGCCGCCGATGCCGGCGACGCGGTCTCGTCCTGGATTTCGGGTATGTCGTCCCAACCGGAGGCCGCGGAACGGACGCTTCATCGTGGCCGGACCGGCAAGATAAAACGGAGCCGGAACGAGGTCACACCGCCTAAAGGATCGGCCCGGCGTTCGGTTCAGTTCTGGTGGCCGACGTTCGCGATCCTGGGCTTCATCATTGTTGCTGCTCTGGTCGCGCGGCGGTTCTTTCCACAGATCCGGCACAGGACCGGAGGCGGCGCGATTAAGGTGCTGGCGCGCCATCCGCTGTCGAACAAACAGAGCCTTTGTCTGATCCGGCTGGGCCGCGGACTGGTGCTGGTCGGTGTGACGTCCGACAGGATACAGACCCTGGCACGTATTGAAGATCCCGAAGAGGCAGCGTCCGTCATCGGCATGATCGAGCGAGGTCGCTCCGATTCGTTTACCTCTGCGCTGAACCGGCTGGCTGAGCGGCAGGATGGCGGACCGGCGGCGCAGGAGAACCGGGCGGCGTGGTCCGCTCGGCCGTCGCGAGA
Source organism: Phycisphaerae bacterium (assembly GCA_046754505.1). Taxonomy (GTDB): domain Bacteria; phylum Planctomycetota; class Phycisphaerae; order UBA1845; family UTPLA1; genus JAPULF01. The sequence continues at coordinate 2,942 of JBHHVX010000175.1, forward strand.
CAGACTGGCACAGACGCGCGAGAGCGTTCAGACGCTGGTCGCTCGTGTCCGCGGAATGGCGGGTTCGTTGGGGGCATCGGCGGAGCCGACGTAGAGGACTTTGCCGTCGCCGAGCGACGGTGGAAACAGTCCGGCGCAAAGGAGTTGCGCAGTGCAGAGCCGACGGCGCCGCCTGCAGGGGTGGCGTGTGATTCTGATCGCGTGTGGGACACTCGCGGGCGCGGGTTTGTTCCGTGGCACCGCTGCACTGGCGGCCCCCGGCTCATCCACGGGGGCCAACGCGATCGACAACCCGCTCGGGATTCCGGACATCAGTCGGATTGCCCCGCCGGCGAAGGATGCCGAGGGAGTCAGCGCGTCCCTGCGGATCCTGGTCCTGCTGACGGTCCTTTCGCTCGCCCCCTCCATCCTCATCATGATGACGAGCTTTACGCGGATCGTCATCGTCCTGACGTTGCTGCGCCAGGCGATGGGCACGCAGGCGCTGCCGCCCGGCCAGGTCCTGATCGGTCTTTCCCTCATACTGACGATGATCGTCATGGCCCCGACGTGGCAGCGGATGAAGACAGATGCAGTAGACCCGTATCTGGACGGGCGAATGGGACAGGCCGAAGCGATTGAGCGGGCCTCCGCGCCTATCCGCGATTTCATGTTTCGTCAGATTGAGGCCGCGGGGAACGAGGACAATGTGTATCTGTTCGCGGAGCATGCCCGCGGGCCTCTGCCGCTGGGCGTCGAACTGGCCCCGAAGGACGTTCGAATGGTCGAACTGGTCCCCGCGTTTCTGTTGAGTGAACTGGAGACCGCGTTCGTGATGGGCTTCCGGCTCTATCTGCCCTTTCTGGTCATTGACATGGTGATCGCCTCCATCCTGATCAGCATGGGCATGATGATGTTGCCCCCGGTCCTGATCTCACTGCCGTTCAAGATCATGTTGTTCGTGTTGGCCGACGGATGGACATTGGTCGTTGGGTCGGTCATGGAGAGTTTCGCGTAGTGTGGGCACGAGCCGCCGCATCGGAGAAGGGCGATTCGATCACGACATGAAACCTGTCATCGATCGCCATCGGGTTTCTGCCGCTCTCGGTATTCAGTTTTGAGGACTCCTCGAATGGACCCCGGAACCGCGATCGATCTGAGTTATGACGCCCTGCTGTTGGCGCTCACGCTGGCCGGACCGGTCCTGGCCATCGGCATGGTCGTGGGGCTGGCGATCAGCGTCTTCCAGGCGGTGACGCAGTTGCAGGAACAGACGCTGACGTTTGTGCCCAAGATCGTTGCGATGGGTATGACGGCCGCCCTGTTGGTCCCGTGGCTGACGGCGCGCATGGTCGAATACGTCCAAGAGTTGTGGGGCGGCTCGGCGCTGCTGCCCTGAGGAGAATCGCGAATGGCAAAAGGTCAATGGCGGAAAGTTCACGCCTTCGGTGCTGTTGGGTACGTGGATTGTGTTGATAGGCTCTGATGAAGCTGCTCGCTCTGCAAATGATGTTGCCAGGCTTTGTGCTGGTGTTGGCCCGCACCGCCGGACTTGTGCTGGCCGTGCCGATGTTCTCGAGCAGCCAGATTCCGCGGATTGTCAAGGTGTGGATGTCGGTCACGCTCGCGTTGATGACGTTTCCCGCCGTCATGCTGCAGTTGCCGCCTTCGCTGTCCATGGGACGAGCGGCGGGCGGCATCGTCGGCGAGTTCATCATCGGCGAAGTGATCGGCCTGGGTGCCGGGTTGGTCTTCTTCGGGGCGCAGCTCGCCGGCAAGATCATCAGTTACCAGACAGGCATGGCGCTGGGCGCGGTGTTCAATCCTGTCTTCGATGCGGAGTCGACCGTCCTGGACCAGATATGGTTCTTCACCGCGTTGATGTTTTTCCTGGCACTACGCGGACACCTGGCGGTGGTGCAAGTCGTGCTTCACAGTTTCGTGAAGCTGCCGCCGCTCAGTGTGTGGTCCACGGGTATCACCGCTGATTTCTGCGCGTCCGTCCTCCAGAGCGTCTTCGAGATGGGCGTGCGGCTGGCCGGGCCGGCGGTCCTGGCGCTGCTGCTCACGTCGCTGTCGATGGGCATCCTGACGAGGACGATGCCGCAACTCAACGTACTCAGCGTCGGATTCAGCGTCAAGATCGCGTTGGGCGTGTTCGTGATGGCGGTATCCATCTCGGCATCGGACAGCATCATGGCCGGCGCGTTGGCCGACGGCCTTGACGACGTGGGCTTGTGGTTCGACCACGTGGCCGACACGGTGACATATGGCGGATGATGCCGGCGACAAAACGGAGGCTCCGACGCCACGGCGGCTCACCGACGCTCGAGAAGAAGGCCGAGTGGCCCGCAGCACCGATCTGAATGCGGCCATCGGCCTTCTTGCGGGGCTGATGTTGCTTAACGCATTCGGATCGCGGGTGACGGCGGCGTGGCTGACACTGTTGCGCGACGGCCTGTCGGCGCGAGATCCGGTGGCGGTCAGTCGAATCGACTTGCCGACGATTGTCTCCAGGATCGGCACGACGGTGCTGTTCGCCCTCGGACCAATCCTGGCGGGGTTACTGCTGGCCTCGCTGTTGTCGAATCTCCTCCAGATCGGCTTGCTCCTGACGCCACGCCCGCTCGCGCCCAAGTTCAGCAAGCTCAACCCAATCAGCGGCGTGAAGCGCTTGTTCAGTGCGCAGACGTGGGTGCAATTGGGGATGAACCTGGTGAAACTCACCGTCGTCGGATTCGTGGCATTCCAGGCCATCCGCGAGCGTGCGGGAGATATTCTCGTGGCGATCGCGACCGGCGGATGGAAACAGGTCGCTGTCATGACCTCGCTGCTCTACGACGTCGGTCTGAAGCTGGCACTGATCCTGCTGGTGCTCGCGCTGCTCGACTTCGCCTGGCAGAAATACAAATTCATACGGGACATGCGAATGTCAAAACAGGAGGTCAAGGAGGAGATGCGCAGAATGGAGGGAGATCCGGTGATGAAACAGCGCCGACGGCAGGCACAGCTCGCCGCGGCGCTCCAACGCATCAAGAGTGCCGTGCCCAAGGCGGACGTCGTTGTGACGAATCCCACGGAACTGGCGATCGCCATCCGGTACGACACGGACACCATGGCGGCGCCCAAGGTCGTGGCCAAGGGAAAGGGCCATCTCGCAAAGAAGATACGCGAGATCGCCATCGCGCACCGCATCCCGATCGTCGAGCGGAAGCCCTTGGCGCAGGCCCTGTATAAGACTGTGGAAGTGGGTCAGGAGGTGCCCGAGCAGTTTTACAAGGCGATCGCCGAGATCCTGGCGTATGTGTATGAACTGACCGGCCGGATGCCCGGCCGCCGGGCCGCCCCGGCGGCCTAGCGACCCGGTCGTCACGAGAGCTTCGGCGTATTGACGCTCTGGCGCTGGTGACCGACGACGCTCATGCAGCAGCGCGGCCCTCGCCTTGTGGCTGGGGCTGAACGAGACGGTTTCGAGATTCCGCTCTGCGGTATTCTCACCTTTGGATTGGTTATGGCGAAGGACGGCACGCCCATCACGCGAGCGCTCCAGTTCATCCAGAAGCATCGGGGATTGTTGTACCCGATGCTGGCGATGATGCTGGTCTTCGTCGTCTTGGTACCCCTTCCGACGTCGATTCTGGATATCCTGCTGGTGGCGAACATCACGCTCAGCGCCCTGGTACTGCTGACCGTGATGTACATGAAGGGGCCGCTGGAGTTTTCGGCGTTCCCGTCTCTGTTGCTGTCACTGACGCTGCTGCGCCTCGTGTTGAATACGGCGACGACCCGTGCGATCCTGACGAATGCCGACGGCACGACCGCGGCGGCCGGCCACGTGATCGAACAGTTCAGCGCCTTCGTCGCGGCCGGCTCGTTGGCGGTCGGGTTGATCATTTTCGTCATCATCACGTTGATCCAGTTCGTCGTGATCACCAAGGGTGCGACGCGCATCGCCGAAGTGGCGGCCCGGTTCACGCTGGACGCGATGCCGGGCAAGCAGATGGCCATCGACGCCGACCTGTCGGCCGGCCTGGTCGACGA
>JBHHVX010000176.1:0-6849 GCA_046754505.1 Phycisphaerae bacterium
TCAAAACAGCCGCAACTGTTTGCCTTGTGCGGCCGCCCGGCTCTGCCGGGTCGTGCTCGATACGCGCGGCGTCCCTCTCCGCCGTCGGGCCGCCGCGACAAATCCGTCCAGGTCTTGAAAGTCCCAGTCCGCTCGGGCGACCGGCCGCCTCCGGTGATCCCGCACGGTCGCCCCGTAGCGGTCGCAGAGCCACCGGACGGCGAAGCGGTCGCATCGCGATTCCTTCTGGCGGACGTTGCGCCGCGCCCGGCGGACGAGCCAGTGATAGAACTCGTGCAGAAACACGAACAGCACGAGCTGATAGGCGTCTTCCGCGTCGATCGAATAAAGCTCACGCCACCAGCATCGGGCGTCGGATTGTGCTCGTGCTACGTTAGTCTTTATTTCAAGAGGATAGCGGTTGTCTCGCCCCAGGTTTATAAAAACTCTTCCGTCTTTATAAAAGCATGTCCCCGAGAACGCCGCGCCGCGGCTGTAGCGCACGAACACCCGGAGGCCGTCGCGCTTCCATCCCTCCGTGGCGTTGCGGAACATCCGATCGAGGCGGGCGGTGTCGAGATGTGTTGTGTTCTGAAGTTCCATCCGTCGCTCGGCCGGAGCCTAACCGATTCCGGCCCGCACAATGTCCTGCAACCGGATGATCCCGACCGGCCTCGACCCGTCTTCGGACAGAACGAGCACCGTGATCTGGCTCTCCCGCATGGACCGCAGGCACTCGACCGCGAGCTGCGTCGGCAGGACGGTGGAGCACTCGACCGGAGGCTCGTTCGGGTCGCGGCGGCTCTGGCGCCAAGCGTCCCGGGCCGTCAGCCGGCCGGGGTTTTTGCATCGCAAGAACAGGCGTCGAAGATCGCCGTCTGTGACCACGCCGATCAGGCCCTCGTTGTCCTCGACCACGCACGTCATTCCCAGACGTTTGCTCGTGATCTCCAGCAACAGCTCCGGAAACGCCGCGGAGCCACGGACCCTCGGCATCTCGCGTCCTCCGTGCATCAGGTCCGACGCTCGAAGCAGCAACCGTCGCCCGAGGCTGCCGTCCGGATGAAATCGGGCAAATTGCTCGCGCGTCAGCCCGCGGGCGTCGAGGAGCGCCATCGCCATCGCGTCACAGAGTGCGAGCATCATCACCGTGCTTGTGGTTGGAGCGAGCGCGAGCGGCCCCGCCTCCGGCCGTGCCGGAATCGTCAGCACCACGTCCGCCAATTCCGCCAGCGCTGATGTGCCTGGCTCGCACATCGCGATCACGCTGCCGCCGACCCGACGGAAGTGACCGACGAACCGCACGAGCTCGGCCGTCTGCCCGCTTTTCGACAGGGCGAGCAGAACGGCTCCCTCGCTGACCACTCCCAGGTCACCATGCACACCCTCGACCGGATGCATGAACAGGGCCGGCGTGCCGGTGCTCGAAAATGTGGCCGCCGCCTTTCGGGCGATCAGCCCGCTTTTGCCGATGCCCGTGACGATGACCTGGTCGCGGCAAGCCAGCATGAGGGCCACCGCCGTCCCAAAGGGATCGCCCACCGACTTCGACAGGGTAGACAAGGCCTCGGACTCCTCACGGATGATCCGCCGTCCGATTTCCACCGCGTCGCTCAAACCAAGCTCCCGCTGTTCGACCGGATCGGTGGGGCTGCGAGTCCCCAAGCGGTCCGCCGGAATGATGCAGCCATGATAAGGAAATGTGGCTGTCTTCGGAAATAGCGGTATCACGCCCGTGGTCCGATTCGATGCCGAGCCGAACCCACGCTTCAGCCGCCTGCAACGGGTTCGGGTGTCACAGGCGATGCGTCGATCACAAAAACTCTATCATCGGGCATTGTGGCGACGCGCGGGCCGGTCGAATCCGCTCCCTTTCCGGATGGTTTCGCAAGCACCTGGAGGAACGCGGGCGTGAAGTGGACTCGGAGCGATTGGCCGGTGGCCAGGTTCACGAAGACGGCCTGGAGCCGGGACGCGGGGGCCTCTCGTATGGCGAGGTTGAGCTTACCGATTGAAGCTCCGGTGGCGGCCTGAATGCCGTCGGCGAGACCCGCGTAGTTCAAATCGAGCGGGGTGTGGACGATCACGTGCAGGTCGCGGCTGCCGGGCTTCAGCTTGAAGATATCGAGGATATTCTCTCCGATTCGGTAACCGGCAACCGCCGCGGGCCGCGTGTCGCCATGCACCCGTCGGATGGAGCGGAACATGTCGCTGACATCGGCATCCCCCTTGGCGCGAAACGTCAGCGAGGCCCAAAAGCTTTCCCACCGCCCCTTGATGACACCACTGCTCGGCCGGATCAGATGAGCTTTGATGAACCAGTGGCCCGGTTGCGACAGCGGAATGGTTGCGACCCCGTTGGTTCCCGACGTGGTCTCCACCGCGTAGTCATGTTCGGCCTGGCCCTCGTGTCCCGCCGAGACGGATATGCCCGGCCATGGATGACCGTCCACCAGCACCCGTACCCGCACCTCGGTCCCCGATGTCCAATGACACGGGTTGGAGAGCGGGATCAGTTCGAGCCGGTGGCCAACGGGCGTCTGATAGCTTGTGTCCTCGGAGCCGGTGGGTTGAACCTCGACAATAGTCTTCGCGTATTTCGTGTAGTACTCGACGGCGCCCGTCGCAGAATCCTTCCGGGCCGTCCACGTCTCGAGGGCTCGGCCGGCACGTTCTGCGCGAAGGTAGCTTTCAAAATCGACCGGATCCAGTTCGATCCGTCTTGCCTTGAGTTCGCACACGAAAACATGAAGGCCGCTGCCGCTGATCGGCCCGCGTACCGACAGCCCCTTGTCCTGCGGCAACAGTCCGCTCACATCCGTCCGGTGCTTCTTGTGGACGTCAACGAATTCGGTCACACGCTGCGGATCAGTGGCCCGCTCGCCGATGGGAAAGACTGCTCCCGTGACGAAAGAGAGCCAGATCTTATCGCCGTCCTCCACCACGTGCCGATCCGCGATCAGCCACGAATCGTGGGCCGCGGCCGCCGAAGCAAACTGCCATAGCACGCATGTGACAAGAAAAAAACGATTCACCCGTGGATCTCCGCCAGAGAGGTCAAGCTCCTGCATTAGAGTATAACCGCCCACTCGCTCGCGGGTCGCACGGCGGCCCCGGCCCATTTGCGATACCACGGCGTCGGCCCGACGACTGCCACACCCGTTCCGACGGATAGGGCCGGAGGATTCACACCACCAACCCCGGCGGAATGATCAACCGCCACGCCGAATTCTGTGCCGTTACCGAACGAACGACCGATAAAGAACGGGACGGATCGCCGAATTACGCCTCGAAACCCGCAGACGCACACAGGCAGGCCCGCTTCGTGGTCGTCGAGGTCCCGTACAATGCCGATGGTGACGACCGTACTCGAGAACTCTGATCCAGCGGTTGTCGGTTCCGCGACCTCCGCGCGGCGTGCGGCCTTCTGTCTCGGCGCGATCACGTTCGTGTCGATGCTGCCCGTCACCATGCTCGTTGCTCCGCTCAAGGAGCTAATCGCCGTCCGCTACCACGTCGGGCCGTTCTGGACCCATAGCTTCATGTCAGTCAACATGATCGGCGCTGTTCTGGCGGCGCCGTTCATGGGCGCGGTGGCCGACCGACGGGGTGTCCGAAAGCGCGTTGCGATGACAGCCCTTGCTCTCGACGCGCTCTGCCTGGCCGCCATGTCCTTCGCCCCGACCTTTCGTGCGATTCTTGCCCTCCGGCTTCTCGAAGGCGCGGCCCATGTTCTGGCATTGTCCACTCTGATGGCGATCGCCGCCGGGTTGGCCCCGGCCAAACGCCGCGGCCAGATGATGGGCATCATCGGAGCCTGCCTCATGCTTGGTACGGCGTGTGGGACGCGTCTCGGCGGCCGGGTCTGGCTGATGGCGGGGGAGTGGAGCTTCGCTGTCGCCGGCGCGGTCTCCGGACTAGCAACTCTGGCTGTGTTGGTGTTCGTCGCCGAACCACGTTCCGCCGTCGAGTCGCGAGCCGGCCGCCGGCAGGCATTTCAGCTCATTCGCCGCCATCCCCGCCTCGTCGTACCGTTCGCGTACGCCCTGATCGACCGCCTGTGCGTCGGCGTCGTGATCACGACATTCGTTCTGTTTCTGGCGAATGTTCACGCGCTGAATCCCGATGATCGCGGCAAACTGCTCGGGCTCTATTTTCTCCTGCCGTTTGCGTTGCTGGTCTATCCCGCGGGGAGGCTCGTCGATCGGATTGGGCGGGCCTGGCCGATCGCGATGGGATCGATCGCCTTCGGATTCTTCTTTGCCTCCTACGGATACCTGCCGCCGGCGTGGCTCCCGCCGGTCATGCTCGCTTCCGGCGTGGCCAGCGCGATCATGTTCGCGCCGAACCTCGCCCTCTGTGCCGATCTGGCCCCGGACGAAGAGCGCGGCGCGGCCTATGCCGGGTTCAACGCTGCCGGGTCACTGGGTTTCGTCCTAGGACCGCTTCTCGCCGGCGCAACCTACGCCCTGTGCGCCGCCCATTGGCCGCCGGCGACGGCCTATAGACTGACTTTCCTGGCGACCGGCATGACCGAGGTCCTTTGCGCCGCCATCACTTTGCCCATGCTCTTGAAATTGAAACGCCAGGGCGTGATTCGATAAGTAACGGTCTTGGTGGGGGCACTGGCCGGGGCACGTCGGCCACGGGGGGCCGGCGCTACAGCTTGCCCGGGGCCGCCTGACGCCTCAGACCCCCATCTCTACTTCGAGCGATTGCAACGCCTGGGCGATTGCGGAGGGGATTTTCTCCAGCGGCACGACCTTGTCGATGCACCCGGTCTCCGCCGCCGCCTTTGGCATCCCGTAGACGATGCTCGTGGCCTGATCCTGTGCGATCGTGAGGCCGCCCATTTTCTTCAACAGCCGCACTCCGACCGAACCGTCGCACCCCATGCCGGTCATGATGACCCCGACGGATCGCGATCCGACGGTGCTGGCGACCGATTCGAACAGGACATCGACCGACGGACGGAAGCCGGCGACCTTCGGGCCTTGGTCGAGCGCGGCAATTAGACGGCCGTGGTGGCGGGCGACCTTGAGGTGGTGGCTGCCTGGGGCGATATGGATTGTCCCTTTTAGTAAAGGGTCGTTTGTTTTCGCTTCGGTGACGGTGGTGGGGCTGGTGGCGTTGAGGCGGTCGGCGAATGGTCCGGTAAAATCGGCCGGCATATGCTGTGTGATCACGATTGGCGGGAAACTATTTGGGATAGCTGGAATCATTTTGTGGAGTGTGACCGGCCCTCCGGCACTGATTCCGATGGCGACGAGGCTGTCTGGCGGGGCGGAGATCGCCTTTGCCGTGACGATTTTCGCGCCGGCAGCGGCGCCAAGACGGCCCAAGTTGGCGCGAGACGCCGTCCTAACGGCGCGGATTACGCTCGATCGAAAGGATTCCAGCGTCGCCGATTTTTCGGCGAGCGGTTTGGCGACATAGTCGACCGCACCGAGGTCGAGCGCTTCCAAGGTGGCTTGGGCGCCCTTTTGCGTCTTGGTTGAGACCATGACGATGGGGAGTGGCGCGTCTTTCATGACACGGCGGAGGACCTCCATGCCGCTCAGGCCGGGCATCTCGATGTCCAGAGTTACAACATCAGGTTTCAGTGACCGGATCTTGGCCAGTCCGTCGTTCCCGTTCTGCGCGGTCCCGACCACCTCGATGTTGTCGGGGTCGGACAGGGCGCTCTTGAGCATGCTCCGCATGAAGACGGAGTCGTCGACAATCAGCACGCGAATCGGCATTTCAAGGTCTCCGGTCGGGAATCAGGGGGGCAACCCGTATCAAGGCATCGCGCGAGAACACCGTGAATGTGAGATACGCCAAACGGCAAAGCCAGTGGGGCGGCCACACGACGCAATCGATCATTTCATTCCTGCGCGACGCCTAACCGGCGATGACGCGATTAATCGCCTCTTCGACGCGGTCCTTTTCGAATGGCTTGACGACGTAGTCGGCGGCCCCCATCTTCAGGGCTTCCATTAACGGCTGCCGCTGATCGATGGCGGAAATGACGACGACCTTGGCATCGGGGTCTTTGTCTCGGATGTCTTTGAGGGCCTCCAGTCCGCCCTTTTTGGGCATCACCAGGTCCAGGGTGACCAGGTCCGGATGGAGTTCTTCGTACATCTGACAGGCCTGTTCGCCGTCGACCGCTTCGCCGACGATTTCGGTGCCCATTCCGGTCAGGATGCTCTTGATCATGTGACGCATGAACGCGGCGTCATCAACAATCAGGACTCGTGTAGACACTTGCAGTCTCCTTCGCTTTCGCGTTCTCGTCGTCCTAAATGAACTGCGGTTCCGCCCCGATGATCTGAACGGTGACCTGACCGTTTCCGGGATCGAGCGTCATCTTTCGGCCCTTCAAGCCGCCCACGTCCTGGGCGACGAGGCGCACGGCGTGATGCTTCAGCCGTTCTCTGACGGCCGTGATGTTTCGCTCACCGATGCCGTTGTCGACCTTTTCTCCGAACATCGAGGCGCCGCCGGTGATCTTGGCCGCCAGGCGTTTTTTGTTGCAGCCCGCCTTGAGGACGTCGTCGAGCAGCCAGTCCACCGCGGAGTCGGCGAACTTGCCTTTGTCTCCTTGACACCCTTCGGATGAAGGCAGCATCACATGACACAGCCCGCCGATTTTCGCCACGCGGTCGAAGATGGCGACGCCGATGCACGACCCCAGGACCGTCCGAACTTTTTCGGGGTGGTGGACTACCTTTACCCCCGCAATTCCAATCGTCGCGATCGTTTCCATTCGATTCCCTCAGGCGTTATTCAAGCATCAGGTAAATGGCAGACCCGCCAAACGCAAAGCCAAGGAGGCCGGGAAGCCGGCGGATGTGGAACGAGAAGGGATTCTCGTTCCAGCGGCGG
>JBHHVX010000177.1:0-6829 GCA_046754505.1 Phycisphaerae bacterium
CGCAGGCGAGCGCCAGACTCCATCCGGCCCCGGCGGCCACGCCGTTGACGCAGGCGATCGTCGGGACCTCCAGCCCGCGCAACGCCGTCACGACGGGATTGTAGCGTCGACGGAGGTCCGACGCGAAGTCCATGGGCTCCGAGCGATTCGTGGCGGCCTTGAGGTCCTGGCCGGCACAAAATGCCCGGCCGGCGCCGGTGAGGACGAGGCATCGGACGGATCGGTCGCGGGCGACACCCTTGAGCTCTTTCTTCAACTCGGTGGTGACACGGTCGTCGACCGCATTGAGATCGTCGGGGCGATTGAGCGTGATCGTCCGGACGCCGTTACCGTCTCGGACCGCAATGGTTTCGTAGGCCATCGTTACTTTCCCTTGTAGTTCGGCTTGCGTTTTTCCTGGAAGGCCTTCATTCCCTCCTTCTGGTCCTCGGTGTCGAAGAGCATGTAGAAGGCCTTTCGCTCGAACTCCAGGCCCTCCGAGAGGGGTGTCTCAAAGGCTTTGAGCACGGCTTCCTTGCCGAGGCGGACCGCGATCGGCGGGCGATCGGCGATCTCCCGGGCGAGGGCCAGGGCCTCGCGCAGAAACAGTTCGCCGGGGACGACGCGTGTGACGAGACCCGCGGCGCGGGCCTCTCGGGCGTTCATGAAGCGGCCGGTGAGGATCATCTCCATGGCGCGGTACTTTCCGATGGCGCGGCTGAGCCGCTGGGTGCCGCCGGCGCCGGGGATCACGCCGATGTTGATTTCGGGCTGGCCGAACTGGGCGGTCTCGGAGGCGACGATCATGTCGCAGAGCATGGCGAGTTCGCAGCCGCCGCCGAGGCAGAAGCCGCTGACGGCGGCGATGATGGGCGTCCGGACCTTCTTGATGCGTTCCCAGCGCGCGAGATTGTTTCGTTCGTACATGTCGACGACCGAGGCGTCGGCCATCTCGCCGATGTCGGCTCCGGCGGCAAACGCGCGGTCGCCCGCGCCGTGCAGGACAATGCACCGGATGTCGGCGTCTGCGTCGTGGCGCTCGAGCGTCTCGATGAGGGTGTCCATCAGCTCGATGTTGAGGGCGTTGAGCACCTTCGGCCGGTTGAGCGTGACGACGGCGACGTGTCCGTCGGTCTTGGTGAGAACAAGTTGGTCGGACATGCGTTTTTTCCTCGGTTTCAATCGGCGATGTGTGCCGGACGGTTGCCGTCTGCGTCTTGCAAGGCCCCCGTTGTGCATTTGATGGCGTCCGCCGTCACGGCGCGGCGTTCGCGTCATGGCCGGCTTGTTTTGTCCGTTGCGAACAGACGCGTCGCCACCAGGTCGCCAGGTCGTCGTCGGAGGTTTCGACCCACGTCCGAAATTGGCGCTGGATATCTTCATCGGACTGTCCCCGCCATTTTTCCAGGAGCCGCCGCTGGATGTCGTACTTCATCTGGACGCAGTCAAAATCTTTATTCTTCTTCATGGCGCAGGACCTCCTGAGGTGAGCGAATGTCGATCAGATTGTAACCGTTTCGGAGGTTGACGGCATTGAACCGCCGGATCTTCACCAAGTTGACGAAATGGCGAAAGTTCCAACTGGTGATCAGGTCGGCTCGGGCAACCGTCGCGATAGCCACATGCGCCGCATCGTCTGCCGACGACACACCGACGACCCCGGCGGCAAGGTATGCGTCTCGCAATGCGGTCGTCTCCGCGTCACGAAGCAGCTCCTCCACGCATTCTCGCGGAATTCCGGAAAGATACGATCGTACAGTCGCCGGCGCGTCGCTCAATTCCTCGATTAACAGGTCGGACACCAGCAAAATGCTGTCGCCCGCTCGGATCTGATCGAAAAAACGCCGTGTGAGATCCGCAAACTCGCTGTCGAAGACACCGCCGACGACGGAGGTGTCAATATAGATTCGAAGTCGCTTCATCGCTCGGCCATCCTACCGCATTCCACGCCGGGCCTTATCATAATCCACCGGTCGCTTTTCCACGAAGGCCCTCATGCCTTCGGCAACCTCGGGTGAGCGGTTGTGGATGCTGAGCCAGTCTCGGGCGTGGCCGATGGTCTGGTGCCAGGCGAGGTCGCGCCAAAAGTTGAGCTGCTGCTTCGCGTAGCGGAGGCACTCGGGCAGCTTGTCGATGAGCCTGGCGGCCATCGCATCGCAGGCGGCGTCCAACTCGGACCGCGGGACGACCTGGTTGACGAGGCCCCATTCGAGGGCAGTCCGGGCGGGAATGTCCTCGCAGAGGAAGAGGATCTCCCGTGCGCGGCGGTCGCCGACGATGAGCGGGAGGAACTGCGTCGCCCCGGCCGCGGCGACCGAGCCGCGGGCGGCGCCGACCTGCTTGATGATGATATCGTCGGCGGCGATGGCCAGGTCACACGACATGTTGAACTCGTTGCCGCCGCCGACCACCATGCCGTTGAGCCGGGCGATCGTCGGCTTGCCGATGTTTCGCAGGCGTTCGTGGCACTCGATGAACAGGCCCATCCACTTCCAGTAGGTGTTGGGCCGGTCGACGAACTGTTCGGCCTGTTCCTTGACGTCGGCGCCGGTGCAGAAGGCGCGGTCGCCCGCGCCGGTGAGGATCAGGACGCGGACGTCGTCGTCCCAGGCGGCGTCGGCGAAGGCGCGATTCAGCTCGACGAGCATGTCGCCATCGATGGCATTGAGGACCTCGGGGCGGTTGAAGGTGATGATCGCGCGGAGGTCTCGCTTTTCGTAACGGATCTTCCGGAAGTTGAACGAGTCGGCGGGTTGTCCGCGGTATTCGGGCATGGGTGGCCTTTCTGAGCAACTGCGTTAGCGACGGTCGGCGGCGGGGCGCAGGGTCAGGCCTCGACGACCTCGGTGAAGAACATGCGGACGTACTTGCCGGCGAAGCTCATCAGGTTGTCGGCGGCGGCCTTGCCCTCCGGAGACTTCATGGCGGCTTTCAGCGTGTCCATGTTGTCGAAGTAGAGGTGCGCCGCGAGATGGGGGATTTCGATGTTGGGCATTGGCGAACCGGTGGGCCGTTCGATCTCGCATTTCACCAGCCCGGGCATTTTCCGGGCGAGGGGCAGGTGCGTCTCAAAGTACTGTTTGTCGAACGCCTCCGGGTCTTCCGGTTTTCGATAGACTGCCACGAGTTTCACCATGTCGTGTTATCCTCTCTTGAGAATGCGTTCCAGGATCGGCCGTGGAAAGATCCGCTGAACCGTCCGGCCCTTTGCGATCGGGCGTTCGCCGATGCAGGCGACCGCGTCGCATACCAACTGGCGCTCCGTGACGTCGACGGCCGTGGCGACGACCCGGACCGTGCGGCCGATCTTCGCCGGGCCGAGGTGGTCGCAGCTTACATGGCTGCCGACGCCTTCCTCGTGTGATTCGAGGTAGCGCATCAGGAGCTTTCGGCCGGCCATTTCCATGTAGTGGACCACCGACCACGTTGAGCAGACCTGGTGCACGGGGACGGCGTCGAAGATCGGACGCATCTCGTCCGTCACTTCAAACGTCACTTCGGCCTGCACACCGGGAACCAGCCCGTTCTTCATCGCGCGCTCTCCGGTCCGCGTGGGGTCGATCGACCGTCCGGGTCGGGTGTTGCCACGGTCCGGCGACGTCCGAAAACCCGTTGACCTCCGCTCCGCCGCGTGTGCGAAGCCGCCCGTTTGTACTCGCTCGGGTCCGCGAATGCCAGTGCCGAGAGAGGGGCGGCGGCGGTCCGGCGGGTCCGCGGCGTGGTGCGGCTGCGGGACGGTAGGCCTATCGTGCCAAGGAGGTCCGCGTTCGTTGTAAGCCAACGGGCTGCTTGATTCGCTTGACATTGCGGAGAACAATTCGTCAGGGGAGACGCCTCTCAAAGGGGATGAGGGGCTCGAGAGCAGGCACACGGCGGGTGGATCACGCAATTCCTGATCCGCCTGCGGTGACCGTGCCGCTGGCCCTCACGTTCTTTGGACGCGGGGGATCGCGGCCTTGCCCAAGGGGGGGATCACATGCGTGGGAAGTGTTCTATCGTTTCTGTCGTCGCGGGCGTGCTGTTGTGCGCCGGCTTTGCATCTTTGGCAACTGCCGTGGAGCGAGGGATCGTTGTGCTGATCGGTTCGGGCTCCGCGGACAGGCCTCCGCTTTTAACATCGGGCCACGACGCGACGCCCCCAGACGCGATTCTGACGCTGTTCGATGTCGCGGTGGATGTTCGCGGCGGGAAGATGTACTGGACCGAGCCGGCCGGGGCGCGGATTCGCCGTGCGGACCTGGACGGGAGCGGCGCCGAGGACGTCGTCACGACGGGCTTGATCAATCCACACGGCATCGCCGTCGATCCGGTGGGCGGCAAACTCTATTGGACCGACAAGTTCACACGCAAGGTCCAGCGGTCCAATCTCGACGGAAAGAGTGTTGAGGATCTCGTGGTGCACGGGCTCGTCAGTCCATACGGCATCGCGCTGGACCTGACGCATGGCAAGATCTATTGGAGCGACTCCGGCCGGTCGAAGATTCAGCGTGCCAACCTCGACGGCAGCGCGGCGGAAGACGTCGTCGGTGTCGCGTGGTTGAACCCGCGGGGGGTTGCGGTGGACGCGGCCGGCGGAAAGGTGTACTGGATCGATCGCGGCACGGGCAAGATTCAGCGGGCGAGTCTCGACGGCACGGGCATCGAGGACGTCGTGACGACGGGCCTGAGCAACGCGGTCGACCTCGCGATTGATACCGCCTCCAAGACGCTCTACTGGTCCGATCCGGCCACGGCGTCGATCCGGCGGGTGGCGCTCGACGGAGGCGATGTGCGTAACGTCGTGGCGATCGGCATGCCGAATGCGTTCGGGATTGCGGCGGACGTCGTCAACGGAAAGGTCTACTGGGTGGACCCGGTGAGGGACCAGCTTCTTCGGGCCAACCGGGACGGATCAGAGATTGAAAACCTCATCACGAGCGGGCGGTACGATCCGGTCGCGCTCAGGGCGCCGGCAGACGGATGGCGAACAGCCTCCCAAAGGGACTGGTGGCGCGAGGTGGTGCGGGCGGGCCTACCACGCGATGCCTCGTGGCGATCACCGTTTAGACGTGGATGAGCACGGGTCTTACGACCGTTCGGATAGACCGGGACCGTCACATGTCGGTCGGCTCGGAGCGGCCATTGGCCGGCGTGCGGTTCCAGGTGCGGATTTCCGTGATCTCGTAGGTTAAGTTCACATCACCGACGGGTTGCTGCGGCCCATCGCGGGCCAACCGGTTGGAAACGGGGAACTGGCGGGTTGAATCCGGCATGAGGGGGCCGCGCCAGTCGCGGTCGGCCGCGAAGGGCGTTGCGACCCATTCATTGGCTTCAGCCAGCGGGTCTCCATTCTTGTCCAGCACGACGATTCGCATGGACATCAGGGAGACGACTTCGTCGCCCCCGTTGTGGACCTCGACGATCGCGCGGCGGCGGTCGTGATGGCCGGGCGTGGCTGACAGTCGCACCTCGACGTCGAGCTTGTCGGCGTAATCGGGCCGGCGGCTGTCGTTGAGGGCGTCGGCCAGCACAGGCGGCAGCGATTCTCGAATCTCCGGCAGGTTTTGGACGGCTTGGTCGACCAATTCGATCAGGTTTCCGGATTTTCGGTCGGCGATGTTCATTCCGTACAAGACGATGCCGGAGCCGCAGACGACTAGCGTGATGACGGTCGCGCTGAGTCCCCAGGCGAGCGTCGACAGCAGCGTTCGCTTGCGTTGGACGATGGCGGGTTGAGCATATCGATCCATGGCTGGTTCTCCTTCGCCGGTGGCGACGTGTTGGAAACCCGTTCTCCCCGGGGTATTCGGCGCCGGGCTGGAAATATTCGGCTGCTTCGTAGATTCCTGTGCGGGAAGGGGATCGGGCGTCGCGCGGGACTCGCTCACGCGGCGTTCGCGTTGTGAGCTCTCAGAGGGTGTTCAAACAGAAACGACATGATCAGAGCCGCGACCGTCAGGGAGCGGGTTTCGTGGCTCCCCGCGGCCCGCGCCCTGCCGGCCGCGGCTCTGAACGGTCGAGGCGTTGCGTCGCGCGGGATCGTGGACTAGAGTGATTGGTCTGCATGGAGTGTCGGCAATCGAGTCCTGGTTTTGGATGAGGCGGCGAGACGCGTGTCGAATCTTCTGGAGGCACACAACATTCGCGTCGAGTACGGGTCGCTGGTCGCGCTGCGCGATTTCACCCTGGAACTGTCCGCCGGAGCGCTGCTGGGAATGATCGGGCCGAACGGCGCGGGCAAGACCACGGCGCTGAAAGCCATTGCAGGGCTGCTGCGACCGACCGCGGGGTGGGTGCGGGTGCTCGGACACGAGGTGGAACCGGGTGACAGCCGCGGTCGGTCGCAAATCGGTTTCGCACCGGATACACCCCCGGTCTATGACGACCTGACCGTCGTGGATTTTCTGCGATTCATCGGTCGGGCGTACTGGTTGCGGCCGGAGCTGACGGAAGAGCGGATCGACTACTGGCTCGAGGAGGTGTGGCTGTCGGACCGGCGGGAGGCGAAGATCAAGTCGCTGTCGCGGGGCATGCGCCAGCGGCTGACGGTAGCGCGGACGCTGCTGCCGGATCCGCCGCTGGTGTTGCTGGACGAACCGGCGGCGGGCCTGGATCCTGCGGGGCGGGTTCAGTTTCGCAAGATGCTGGCGGGGCTGCGGGACCAGGGCAAGGTGCTGATCGTCAGCTCGCACATCCTGGCCGATCTGCACGAATACTGCACACACATCCTGATCATGGAAAAGGGTCGGATCGAGCGGTGCGGGACGGTGGCGCAGGTCGTTGGCGGAAAGAACGACAACCGTTGTCGCTATGACATGACGTTGGCGCGGGTCGTGCCGGACGTGGGATCGGTGCTGTCGGCATTGTCCGG
>JBHHVX010000178.1:0-6760 GCA_046754505.1 Phycisphaerae bacterium
AACGAGAATCCCTTCATGCTGGAACGAGAATCCTTTCATGCTGGAACGAGAATCCTTTCATGCTGGAACGAGAATCCCTTCTCGTTCCCGCCCCCGCCTGGGAGTCCCCCACTGTTACACCAACAGCGATCTCCCTTGTATCGTGACATGGGAAAGAATCCGCGACCGCGGTGGCGACCGAGAAGGGATTCTCGGTCGAGCAGGAGTCGAGCAGCGGTTTTGACTTTCTGACGTTTCGACTTTTCCCCGCCGCGCTTTGCGGGCGCGGCAATGCCGGTCATCCACTACACTGGCGGGACTATGGCTGCCAACGGGACGATCGTGATCTTTGACATGGACGGCACGCTGACGCGGCCCTATCTCCGCTTCGACGCGATCCGGCGCGAGATCGGCGTTGCCGAGGGATCGATCCTCGAGGCCATCGCGGGGATGCCGGCGGCGCGGAGAGATCGTGCCGAGGCCGTCCTGCGCCGGCACGAAGCCGAGGCGGCGGCCAACAGCCGCCTTCAGCCGGGCGCTGCCGACGTCGTCGCGGCCCTCCACCGCGCCGGCGTGCCCGTGGCGCTGATGACACGCAACTCCCTCCGGTCGGCGGAGACCGTCCAACGCCTCCACGGCCTTGCCTTTGACCTGACGTGGACTCGTGAGGACGGTCCCACCAAGCCCGCACCGGAACCGGTTCTGGCGATTTGCCAGGCGCTCGGCGCCCGGGCGGACGCCGCGTGGGTGGTGGGTGACTTTTGCGACGACCTCCGGTCCGGCCGAGCCGCCGGGGCACAGACCGTTTTGTTTCTGGAGGCGGGGCGCGAGCGGCCGTCGTGGGCAGACGAGGCCGATCACGTGATCCACACCTGGCCGGAACTGCCCGCGCTGTTGGGCGTCCCGGCGAAGGCCGCCCCCTGACCGATTTCCTGCGGAGGCAACGGCGCAATTGGCATCCCTGGCACTCGCCCATCTGCGGCATAGAAAACTGCGAACGTCGTTATCGATCCTCGCCGTGGGCATCGGCATCGCCATGCTCTTGGTCATGCTCGGCCTGTCCCACGGGATGCTCAACGAGGTGGCCGACCGCGTCCAGAGCGTCGACGCCGACCTGATCGTCCTGCCCGAGAGCGAGAACGTCATCTTCACCGCCGGCGCCGCATTCACCGGAAAGTACGCCCCGTTGATCGAGGCGTTCGAGATCGACGGCCGCCCCGTCGTCCGCCGGGCCATCGGCGTCATGCTCGACACGCTCCGCATGGGCGGTCAGCAGCAGCGGCTGTTCGGCGTCGACCGTGCGGACATGAACGCGTTTCTCGGCCGCCGACGGATCATCGACGGGCGCCTGTTCGACGCGGGCCGGGCCTTCGGCGATCGGCTCGACGCCCTGCGCAACGCCAACGGCTACTACGATCCCGAGGCCGTCCCCGAGTCGGTGGTCGACGCCGCGTGTGAGATGGTCATCGACACGCGCCTCGCCCGCGTGGGCCGTTACCACGTCGGCGATCGCGTCACGTTCCTCGGCCGGTCGTTCCGCATCGTCGGCATCGTCGAGTCCGGCGTCGCGGGCCGCGTCTTCTGCCCGGTCCAGGTGCTGCAATACCTCAAGAACGGCGGCGCCCCGTGGGTCAGCCTGTTTTTCGTGCAATTGCGTCGTCTGCCGGACGGCGCCCCGGCGGATTATGAAGAGCGCGTGGCCGACGCCCTCGGCGATCGCATCAAGGCAAAAGTCGAACTAAAGAGCGGCTATCGACAATTGATGTATGACAGTTTCTCTCAGGTCTATATCTACATCAATGTCGCCAGCGGTGTGGCCCTGGTCGTTTGCTTTTTGTTCATCCTGCTGACGATGTATACGATGGTCTTGGAGCGGACGCGAGAGATCGGCGTCCTCAAGTCTCTCGGCGCCGGCCGGTTTTTCCTCGTGCGCCAGTCGATGATCGAGGCCGTCTGTGTCTGCTGCTCCGGGTCGATGCTGGGGATCGGCCTCGCCTTTCTGTGCAAGGTTGGGCTGGAAAGCGCCCGGCCCCTCCTGACCCTGAGCCTCGAGCCGAGGTTCATCCTGCTGGCCCTTGCCATCGGCATCGGCGGCGGAACGCTGAGCGCGATCTATCCAGGCTACCGTGCCGCCCGACTGGACCCCGTAGCGGCCCTCGGTTTTGAATAGCGGACCGGCGTGTGCCACGGCCACGCTTGCGTGGCCGTGCCGCCTTGCCTGCGGCGGAGTTTTGATCCGATGGTTGACGAGACCGACCTCCTCTTGACCGCTCGTGGCATCCACCACACCTACCGCGCCGACGGCGTGGAGACGGCCGTCTTGCACGGGATCGACCTCGATCTGCGGCGGGGCGAGTTCGTCATCCTGATGGGGCCGAGCGGCTGTGGAAAGACCACCCTGCTGAACATCCTCGGCCTCATGATGCCGGCGACCGCCGGAGACGTCTGCCTCAACGGCGCGTGTGTGTCGTCCCTCGCCGACGCGGTCCGCACCGCGATCCGCCGCGAAAGCCTGGGGTTTGTGTTCCAGCGGTTCAATCTCCTTGGGGTCCTCACCGCCGAGCAGAATGTCGCCCTCGCGCTCCGTCTCCGCCGCCAGCGCCCGGACACTCAGCCTGTTGAGGCCCTGGCACGCGTTGGCCTGGAGGCCAAACGCCATTGCCGGCCGGGCGCCCTGTCGGTCGGAGAGCAGCAGCGTGTGGCGATCGCCCGGGCGCTCGTCTGCCACCCCGCGCTTGTGCTGGCGGATGAACCCACCGGCAATCTCGATTCTCGCAGCGCCAACGCCGTGCTCGACCTCCTGCGCGAGGTCACCGTCTCGCACGGCGTGACCACCCTGATGATCACCCACAACGAGCACCTGGCGGACCGAGCCGACCGCGTCCTCTTCATGCGCGACGGTCGGTTCGAGTAGAATCCGCACCGCGATGACAGTGATACAAGAGTCGATAAACAGCACGGTCCCCGACCCCGGCGACCGGTGCAATCTGCGGGCGTGGTTCGTGGTCTACCTGCTGTGGCTCGGCGGCTGGACCGCGGCCGCGATCGGGGGGCTGGCCGCCGTCGAACACAACGGCTCGGCCGTGGGGTGGGGCGTCTGGATCTTGGCGCTGTATGTGTTCTACCTGTCGCTCTGCTGCACGTTCGTCCCGCTGCCGACCACCTGGTTCGTCCTGCTCGTTGCCAGTGACCTGTTCGCCGCGCGCGTCGGGTTGTCCGGCAACTGGATCATCCGGCTGGTGCTCGTCGCGACGCTCGGCGCCGTCGCAACGGCCATGGCCAACCTGAACGAGTACCACGTGCTTACGTATCTCCTGCGTTTCCGGCGGGTGGCGCGGCTACGCGAGAGGCGCACCTATCGCTCGGCGGCGCGCTGGTTTGGTACAAGTCCGTTCTGGGTGATCGTCCTGTTCGCGTTTCTGCCGATCCCGGTGGATGTGGTTCGCTGGCTGGCGATTACCTATCGATACTCGCGGGTGCGCTACTTCGCAGGCTACGTGTGCGGCCGATGGCTGCGCTATGTCATGCTGGCATTGTCGGCCGTCTGGTTCAAACTGACGCCTTGGCAGATCGTATGGATTCAGGCCGCGCTCGCCGCGTTGGTCCTCGGGCGCATCGGGTTCGGATTTGTGCGGAAAAGGCGAAGCGGCCCGCCACACGCTCCGGCTCGCTCCGGCGGCGCCGTTGCCCGTGACACGCCGCCGGCATAGAATCCCGCGGCCGCACCTGCTCCGGACGGAACAAAGGGCTTCATGCAAAACGAGACTGTCATAGCGATACTGCTGGCCACGATCACGCCGGTGCTCTCCGCGGCAAACCCCGTGCGGGCGAAGGAACCGCCCAAGTCTCGGGCGACAACGAAGCCCGCGGCGTCGCGCCCCTCCTCGGGAGATCGCGTGGTCGACGAAGTCCTCGACCGTCTCGAAACCAAGGGAGAGGCGATTCAGGGTCTGGCGTGCAAGCTGACCTACCGCTACATCACGATCGAGCCGGTCGAGGACCGACAGATCAAGACCGGCACGCTCCTGTTCAAGAAGGCCGCCCCGGGGGCTATCAATTCCATGTTCCGCATCGATTTCGACACCATGATCCTCGACGGCGTCCGGTCGCGCCACGTCGAGACGTTCGCGTTCGACGGACAGTGGCTGACGGAGTTCAATCAGAAAGCCCGGACCGTCATCCGCCGGCAGATCGTCCGGCCGGGCAAACACGTTGATCCGTTCCGGATCGGCAAGGGACCGTTTCCCATGCCGTTCGGCCAGAAGCGGGATGACATCCTGCAGAACTTCGCGGTGACGCGGAAGCACCTCGATGTCAGCGATCCGCCCGGTTCGATCCACCTCCACTGCGTGCCGCGTCCGAAGACCGAGCTGGCCCGAAAATACAGCCGGGTGGAAATCTACGTCGATCGCAAGATAGAATTGCCGGTCCGCATCGTGACGGAGCGGATCAACGACGGCAACCGCATCGAGGTCGATTTTCAGGACATCGACACGAGCGCGGCACCGGCCGGATCGCGCTTTAAGATTGACATGCCCAAGGGAGCCGGTTTCGAGGAGCGTGTCGAGCCGTTGCCGGAGCTGCCGCGGCCCAACACCGTTCCGAACCTCAGGAGATGACCCGCGTCTTGCCCGAACACGACAGGAGTCCCATGTCCGGAAATACGTCGAACGGTTTCTGTTTTCCGCTGCTGGCCGTCCCGCTCGTGCTGGCGGGATGCGCCGAGGTCCCGCGCGGGTCATCGCAAAAGAACGATCTCTCGGCCATGCGCACGGTCCGAATGGTCATTACCGGTCGAACGGACTACACCGTCTACATTGCCGACACGCAGGAAACGCAGCAGATCGGACTGATGAATACGACCGAGGCCGAGCTGCCGGCCGACCGCGGCATGATCTTCGTCTTTCCGGTCGATCGCCACCAGTCGTTTTGGATGCGCAACACGATCATCCCGCTCGACATCGCCTACATCCGGTCCGACGGGACGATCGTGAAGACCTATACCATGCGACCGCTGGACGAGTCCGGATATCCGTCGATCGAGCCGGCCCGTTTCGCGCTGGAGGTCCGGGGCGGCCAGTTTGATCGGTGGGGGGTCGCGGAGGGCGATCACGTCGAGATTCCCGCAGAGCTGCTAACCCTGCCGCCGTAGCAAGCCGACACACCTGACGGCATCTTGTCGAATGCGGTCGGATGATGTTTTCCGGAGGGGAACGCATGGGCAGCGCGGTCACACACACAGGCACCGGCGGTCATGATGCCGCGGCCGCGCAGACTTCCGGCCGGACGCCGGTCCTCGGCCGCATCGTTCGCGCGGCGATTCTCGGACACGCCAAGCCCTTCCCACCGTTTCTGAAACTGCTCTTCGACCAGTCCGGGTGGTTCTCCGCCAGGTGCCTGTCGAGCGAGACCGACGAGCTGACCGAGGGCCTGCACCGCTACGACGTAGCCATCGTGCTCGATCGCAGCCCGACCCGCCCGTCGGCGCCGGGCCTGGACGACGACGAGATCTGCCGTCTGGTGGGTCTGCTCAAGCGGGCGAGAATCGGCGCCGTTGTGCTGACCGATCGATCGTGGTTGTTCGTGGACAGCGTGGCGCGGATTGTCTGTCTGCCGTTCGACGTGCCGGCCGATGTGGCCCAGGGCGCGATGCTGGCCATGGCCCAGTTGCGACCGGCCTTCCAGCAGATCGAGTCCGACCTGATGAGCATGGAGCGCATCGGGCAGCGGCTGCACCGCCACTTTCAGGCGGTGGACCAGGAACTGGCGCTGGCGGCACGGCTTCAGCGGGAGTTCCTTCCGCATGACCTGCCCGAGATCGGACCCCTGGGCTTTCAAACGATCTTCCGTCCGAGCAACTTCGTCAGCGGCGACACGTTTGACGTGCTCCGACTGGATGAGACACATGTCGGGTTCTACCTCGCCGACGCCATGGGCCACGGCGTCGCGGCGGGACTCCTCACGATGTACATCAAGAACGCGATCCGGCCCAAACGGATTTACCGCAACAGCTACGAGCTCATCTCACCGGGAAAGGTCGTGGCCAACCTGAACGATCATCTCGTGTCACAAGATCTGCTCGATTCGCAATTCGTGACCGGCTGGTACGGTCTGATCAATACCGAAACGCTGGAGTTGACATACGCCTCGGCCGGACATCCTCATCCGCTGCTGATCGACGAAGGCGGTTCGGTTCACGAGTTGCCCGGCGGCGGATGTCTGCTTGGCATCTTTCCCGATCAGACCTATGACGATCAGACGCTCAAGCTTCACCCCGGCCAGCGTATTCTGGTCTACAGCGACGGCCTGGAGGCCGCCCTCATCTCCGAGCGCTATCCGGCGCCACAGCAACCCGCATTTCAACCCGGCATTATCGACGTGCTCACCAAGCGGCCGGATCGCTTGATGGACGACCTCGTCAAGCGGCTGGATGCGGCGCCTGGCAGCCTGGCACACGCCGACGACGTGTCAGCGCTGCTGGTCGAGATTCATTCGATCCAAGCGGATCGGTGAAAAGATGCGCGGGTGTCCCCCTCCAGGTTGTGGCGCAGGCTTCCAGCCTGCCCCGCGGCGGGCCACGTCGTGGGTGCCCCATCCCCTCTGGGGGTGGGGGACGGAAGCGACCGCCGATACTCCATCACAGTCACCCGTGACCTTCGCACGCAACTTCGATTCCCCACCCCTGGTGTTTCGACCGGGGACGTGGGGGGTACCAGTTGTCAGTTTCCAGTTGTCAGTTGTCGGTTCCGAGTGCTCCGCCACGCCTCATGACGTGGCACGT
>JBHHVX010000179.1:0-6752 GCA_046754505.1 Phycisphaerae bacterium
GGCGGCCCTGCCCCACCCACCCCGCTGGAACGAGAATCTCGCTGGAACGAGAATCCCTTCTCGTTCCACACCCACCACATGAGTCCATAGTTGCCCCCCCCTCGCTTCGCCGTTTGGCGAAGGCCGACGACGGCGTCACACGACAGGAACGGGCGAATAGTGATCAATCAGGAAGTTCAACAAATCCCGAACGGAAACGACGCCGACGGGTCGTTCATTCTCTTCGATGGGGATGTGGCGGAAGCCGCCGAGGTCCATGCGGTTCAAGGCCCAGGCGACCGTCGCATCCGGCGGCAGCGTGTCGGGGGCCGGCGTCATGACCTCTCGAACGGGGCTGTTCCGGAGTTCCTCGAAGCGATGAGCCGCCCGCATGAGGATGTCCCGCTCGCTGACGATTCCCACGAGAGTGTCGCCCTCGAGAACAACGAGGGCACAGCTCGCATTGCCCGCAACCAGTCGATCGATGACCTCGCCGACCGGGGTCGTGGGAGAAACGACGACCATCGGTGGGGAGGCGACGCCGGAAAGGGGCGTTCGCGTAACGCTGCCGGACGTATCGGCGTGAGGGTGTCCGGACTCCGCATGGTCGAAGGTGATCAGGTCGGTGCCGCAGGTCTCGCAGACATCAGCCCCCGGGATGTTGTCATGATGGCAGGATGGACAATTCATGGTGTTGCGGCTGCTCCTCGTACTCGATGCCTCGAGGGCAATAATCATCAGGTATCACGCAGGAACAAAATGATCGATCGCGTGGCCGCTGGAACGAGAATCCCTTCTCGTTCCGCACCGACCCCCGCCGGCTGGGCCGTTTGGCGGCCCTGCCATTCGAGGTGTTCTTACGCAACCCCGTCACTACCGTGTCACACTCTCCCGAAACCGGCCCGTCTTACCCGGGATGAGCGCCCGTGACACGAGCATGATCGCCGCGACCGGAGGTCCTGTCAATCGACCCCTTCGGCCAAGGGCCGACAGCGGGGCCAATCCCAGTCGCGTCGCCTCCCCCCAGTGGCCGGCGTCACCCGTCAAGTCGCGTCCCGACCTGCAACGCCGCTAATCAACAACCCACGTGTCGGCATCCATCAGGAGGTCTTCGAGCCGCCCGCGGCCCCCCGAGGCGACCGCCTCGTCGATCTGGCGGCTCAACTCGACATCGTACCGAGGGGCGTCGACACAGCGAAAGACTCCCATAGGCTCGGGAAACTCCGGATGCCGCATGCGGCTCAACAGATACGCCAGGCTCGGCTCGGGGGCCTGTTCGTCATGGAACAGGAGATCATCCTCCCTGACCTCGCCGCCAAGGGAAACGACTTCGGGATCCATGCCGTGGAGGCGGATGCCCTTGTCGCGGTTTTTTCCGAAAACGAGCGGCTTGCCGTGCTCGAGGTAGAGCGTGTTGTCGGCCTTGACCTCTTTGTCGCTGGCGAATTCGTACGTGCCGTTGTTGAAGACGTGGCAGTTCTGGTAAATCTCGATAAAGGACGTGCCCTTGTGCGCGGCCGCCCGCCGGAGCGTCTCCCCGAGGTGCTTGACATTCACGTCGAGCGTGCGGGCGACAAAGGTCGCCTCGGCGCCAATCGCGAGGGACATCGGATGAATGGGGTTGTCGATCGATCCGACCGGCGAGGACTTCGTCCGCTTACCCAGTTCCGACGTGGGGGAGTATTGACCCTTGGTCAGACCATAGATCCGGTTGTTGAACAACAGGATATTGATGTCGAGGTTGCGGCGGATCGCATGAATGAGGTGGTTGCCGCCGATGCTCAGGGCGTCCCCGTCGCCGGTAATGACCCACACCGACAACGCCGGGTTGGCGATCTTGACGCCCGTGGCGAGGGCGGGGGCACGTCCGTGGATGGAGTGGATGCCATACGTGTTCATGTAATACGGAAAGCGGCTCGAGCAGCCGATTCCGGAAACAAACACGAAATCCTCGAGGGGAATACCGAGTTCGGGGAGGACCTTCTTCGTCTGCGCGAGGATCGAATAGTCGCCGCATCCGGGACACCAGCGGATGTCCTGGTCGCTCGCAAAATCCTTGGCCTTCAGGACTTTCTGTACGTCGATGCTCATTTCCCGGCCCCCTGTTCAAGGGCGCCCATGATGGCGGCCTCAACCTCTGAGATCAAAAATGGCTTTCCCTTGACCTTGTGATAGCCGATCGTGTCGACCTTGGTTTCGGCGTGGATGACACGCTGAAGTTGCCCCATGTTCAGTTCCGCAATCAGAATCTTGTCGTACCGTCGAAGGACGTCGCCGAGATTCCTCGGCAGGGGGTTGAGGTATCGGAGGTGGGCCGCCGCCACGGCGTGGCCGCTCTTCTGGACACGCTCAACCGCACTGCGAATCGCCCCAGCCGTCCCGCCCCAGCCGAGAACAAGCAGGTCGCCGGTAGCCGGCCCCATGACGTCCTGTTCCGGAACGTCCAGGGTGATCGAGGCGATCTTCTTCGCCCGCAGCCGGACCATCCGCTCGTGGTTGTCAGGATCGTAGCAGACTTCGCCGCTGATGTCCTTTTTCTCGAGGCCGCCGATTCGATGCTGGAGGCCGGGGGTTCCGGGGATCGCCCAGGGGCGCGCCAGTTCGGCATTCCGCTCATAAGGCATGAAGTCCCGGCCGTTTGCCGAGGGATGGACAACCTTGAGTCTTGGCAATGAGCCAACATCCGGAATCCGCCACGGCTCCTCACCGTTGGCAACGTAGCCGTCGCTCATCAGGATGACGGGCGTCATAAACTTCATGGCGATCCGGCAGGCCTCGATCGCCACGTCGAAGCAGTCGGAAGGCGACTTTGCGGCGAGCACGCAGACGGGGCACTCGCCGTTGCGACCGTAGATCGCCTGGAGGAGGTCACTCTGCTCGGTCTTCGTGGGCAGTCCGGTGCTCGGGCCGCCACGCTGGACGTTGATGATAACGGCAGGAAGCTCGGTCATGACGCCGAGGCCGATCGCTTCCATCTTGAGCGCCAGCCCGGGGCCGCTGGTCCCGGTGACGGCGAGGTCGCCCGCAAAGGAGGCCCCGATCACCGAGCCCATGGCGGCAATCTCGTCCTCCGCCTGAAACGTCTTGACGCCGAAGTTCTTGCGACGCGCCAAGGCGTGGAGCACGTCGCTGGCCGGAGTGATCGGATACGACCCATAGAAGAGCTGCTTGCCGGACAGTTCGGCCGCGGCGATCAGGCCGAGGGCCAGGGCCTCGTTTCCGCCGATCTTGCGATAGGTGCCGGGCGGCAGAGCCGCCTTGTCGACGACGAACTGATTGGCGAAGAAATCACAGTTTTCGCCATAATAGTAGCCGGACTTCAGGGCGGTGATGTTGGCGTCAGCGACGTCGGGAATCTTGCCGAACTTCTGCGAGATCCACCGGGTGGTCGGCTCAATCGAACGACCATAAAGCCAGCAGACCACCCCAAGGGCAAAGATGTTCTTGCAGCGATCGATCTGCTTGGCCCCCAGTGGCGAGTCCTTGAGGGCCTCACGAGTGAGCTTCGAGACGGGAACCCGGTAGAGCTGGTAGCTCGACAGCGTGCCATCCTCCAACGGATTCGTCTCATAACCGGCCTGCTTCAGCCGGCCCTTGTCGAACGCATCCTCGTTGACGATCACGATTCCGCCATCAAGGACATCGCCGACGTTGGTCCGGAGCGCGGCCGGATTGAACGCCACCAAGGCGTTCACGCGGTCGCCCGGCGTGTGGATGTCGTGGTTGCTGAAGTTCACCTGAAAGCCGCTGACACCGGCCAGTGAGCCGGCCGGCGCCCGAATCTCCGCCGGATAGTCGGGAAACGTGCTGATGTCGTTCCCGAAGACGGCGGAGGCCGTCGTGAACTGCGTGCCGGCCAACTGCATGCCGTCGCCGGAATCGCCGGCAAAACGGATGGCCACTTCCTCCAAGGCCTGAACGGCCTTCGCTGTCTTTTGCGTCGTAGTCTTGGTTGCCATGTCTCTCGGTTGGACCCCCGGTCGCCTGCGCCATCGCGGCGCGATTTACGCCCCTTCCCGTGACGATTGCACCTGCCCCGGATTCGGCGGCAGGTTGTATACATCTTTCGGAAAGTACTCCACCATGTAGTGAACAATTTCTCGGACCGATATGCGGCCCATCAGCTTGCCCGCCGAGTCCACCACCGGCAGGTGCCGGTAGCCCCCGTCACGCATCCGCCGGATGACCGTCCCAACGTGTTCGCTCTCGGCAGCCGTGGCCGGATCGGACGACATCACCCTCGACACCGGTGTCCCCATATCGAGCCGCTTGCACAGGACACGCTTGAGAAGGTCCCGCTCCGTGAATACACCCACCAGACTCGTCCCCTCGCGAATCGTGACGCACCCCGTGCGATGCTCCTGCATCACCCGAACAACGTCCCGAACGGACGTCGACGGCGCAACCGATGGAACGCTCTTCTTCGGAATCGAGGCGATCGTGTCTCGCCACAGGTTTTCTTTAATCGGCACGGTGGTGGTTCCTGCGTCCGCGTGGGTACAGACCCCTAAGGATAGCGTGTTGTCTCCTGACAATCCACCCCGCCGGCCCCTCTTATCGACAGATTCTGTCGCGCGATTCAGCGGGTTTCGGCGGCCCGTCAGAGGCCCGACGCAGTAAACAACAAAGATAATCTGAATAGACTGTTCCACCGCGATCTCATACCCCGGAACCTCGCGGATCGCCCGACATCACCCCCGTAGCGCCGCCCCTTGTGGGCGACGTGACCGACCACCAAAGCCGCGACCGGTCAGAGCCGCGACCGTGAGGGAGCGGGGACTGGGCACCGAAAACAAGCCCCCATGAGAAGACCGACCGGGTTGATTCGAGGCCGGTTCGGGATACACTGCTCCGCGACCCGCGGCCGTGGCGGAATTGGCAGACGCGCTGGCTTCAGGTGCCAGTGGGGGCAACCCCGTGGAGGTTCGAGTCCTCTCGGCCGCAGATTCGTGGAATCCGGGCAGCCGGGCACGACCCGACTGCCCGTTTCTTTGAGGAAGCCGGCCTCGGCTTGACACGCCCCCGAGCGGTACGGAACATGCTAGGAGTCTGCCCGAGTGGATGCGCTCGCCGGCGTGGCGACAATCGACAGGCACGCAACACCGCAATCGTCACCGACTGATCTGAAGACCGGTCTTCCGCCACCTGGCCCCGAGGTTCCGTCATGGCTGTCGTCGAGAGAGTCACCGAGGTCTGGCGATTCCGGGAGGTGATCCGGAACTTCGTCTCGCAGGACCTCAAGGTGAAGTACCGGCGCAGTGCGTTGGGATTTCTGTGGTCGCTCCTGAACCCGCTTCTGATGATGCTGGTCCTGAGCGTCGTGTTCGCGAAGTTGTTCCGCTTCGGCGAGGGGAAGTACACCCTGTTCCTTCTCAGCGGGACGCTGCCGTGGACGTTCTTCGCGGCCACGGTGGACCAGTGCAGTTTCAGCATTCTGGGCAATGAGTCGTATACGAAACGCCAGTACTTTCCCAAGCTCGTGTTTCCGCTGTCGCTGGTCGGCCAGAATCTCGTGACGCTGGTCCTGTCGATGTTCGCACTCCTGCTGGCAATTGGGTGGTTCATCGGCTTTCAGATCAGCCCGGCGCTCGCCATTCTGCCGCTGTCGATGCTGTTCCTGATCGCGGCGGCCCTCGGTCTCGGGGCGGCCACGGCCGCGGTGACCGTCTATTTTCGTGACACGCAACATCTGGTTCAGGTCGGCATGACCGCCTGGTACTTCCTCACGCCAATCATCTGGCCGATGAGCATGCAGCCGGAAAGTACACACAAATACTTCAAGATGAATCCGATGTACTTCGCCATGGAGATGTTTCGCGCCCCAATCCACCGGGCCGAATGGCCGAGTGGCAACACCATCCTGTATTCCGGCCTCTTCTCCGCCGGTGCGCTGGTGGCCGGCCTGGCCATCTTCTGGTGGCGTGAAGACGACCTGATCTTCCGGCTGTAGAGGCGGTTCCGATGTCTTCACGACAAATCACACTCGACGACGTGACGATGCGCTTCCGCCTCTACACGACGCGCGGGCAATCGCTCAAGGAAACCGTCATCAACTTCCTCCTGCACCGCGACTACGGCCAGGCAGCCACCACCGTCGTCGCCCTCCGAAACGTCAGCTTCCACGTCGCCGAGGGCGAACGCGTCGGGGTCATCGGGGACAACGGCGCAGGAAAATCCACGCTCTTCAAGGTGATTACCCGAATCTATCGCCCCACCAGCGGCCGGGTAAGCCACACCGGGTTCCTGGTTCCACTCCTCGAGCTTGGCATCGGCTTCAACCCCGAGCTGTCCGGCGACGAAAACCTCTTCCTCACCGGCGCGATGATGGGCGTTCCGCGACGCATCATGGCCGCCAAGATCGACGCCATCTTCGACTTCGCCGAATTGCATGACTTCCGCGATACCCCACTGAAATACTACTCCTCCGGAATGAATCAACGTCTGGCATTCACCGTCGCCACCGAGATCAACCCGGAAATACTGCTCCTGGACGAGGTCTTCAGCACCGGCGATATCCACTGGGTGAAGAGAGCACAGGACCGAATGCAAGCCCTGATCGATCGATCACGAATCTTCATGCTCGTCTCGCACTCCATGAATCTCATCGAAAAATACTGCAACCGCGTCCTCTGGCTCGAACAGGGACGTGTCGTCGACGACGGTCCGCCGGACAAGGTTTTGCCTCGTTACGTCGATTCCGCCGAACGCCCGCCAGACACGACGCCGGCCCAACCGCCACCGATCGTCAAATCCACCTGAAGGCCGCGTCATAA
>JBHHVX010000180.1:0-6723 GCA_046754505.1 Phycisphaerae bacterium
GTGGGAGACGGGAACGAGAAGGGATTCTCGTTCCAGCGGGGGCTTCGGGAGGGCCGAGCCGGCGGACGACCTCGTGCAGCACGGACACAACCCGATGCCGGTCAGCCTGCGCCGTGAAGCTCCCGCTGAGATGGCACGGTCCGAAGTAGTCACCCGGCCGACCGGCGCTCCGCCCCGGTCCGAGGGTGGCCGACTCTATGGCCCCGGTGATCGTTTTTTCATCACGTGACATCGTGAAGTAGACGAATCCGGCCCCCTCATAGCTGATCACGTCGTCGCCGCGTCGCAGGCCGTACACGATGTTCGCATTGGTCTGCGTGCGCTCGGCAAAGGTGGATCCCGGCCGCGGCCGCCAGAAGACGCGGATATGGATGAACTGGCTCAGCGCCACCAACGACGTCTCATCGCCGTTCGATCCCGCAGGACGCTCCTCTCCCGACAGACTGACGGAATCCCGCCGCTCGAAGACGATGTCATAGCGGTTCTGGGCGTCGATCGCGAACGCCCCCGGATCGAACGCCTGCGAGAAGTGGTCCGACCGCTCGGGATCCTTGAATGTCACCACATCGAAGCACGTCGTCGTCCGCCGGGCGCACCCACCGAGCACCGCAGCCGCGGCGACGGGCAGGGCGCACAAGAACACGCAGCGCCCCGCGCACCGCAAGGCATCGCGCCGACGCGGAACGCCCCTTGGATTACGGCTCCGTGACATCGAGCAGGGCATCGTCCTTCTCGGGAATCGACGGGGCAGAGGCGTGGATGCCGAGCAGCGCCAGTGCGTCCCGCTCGACAATGGCGGCCAGGAACTGGCGCGGGACGGTCGGCAGATTCGTGCCGGTGACGAGCTGATTGAGGCGGAACAGGGCCTCGATGGCCGCTGTGGCCGAGCCGAACGGAAAATCGCTTCCGAAAAGGAGCTTGTCCATGACGCCGTACTGGTGGGCGGACAGAAGCGCGTTGTAGGCCTGCCACGGCTGGTGAAGCATCGCGCTGATGTCGGCATAGACGTTGCGATGACGCCCGAGCAGGACGATGCACTCCTCCACCCACGGATAACCCAGGTGGGCGATGACCAGCTTCAGATCGGGAAAGTCCCGGGCCACCTCGTCGAACAGCACCGGCCGGGCAAAGTCCATCTTGCTGGCGGAAGCGAAGTGAATGCCCTGGTGCAGCAGCACCGGCATCCTCAACCGTTCGGCCTCGGCGAAGACCTGCACCGCACGGCTGTCGGCCGGATGGAAATCCTGAGCCGCCGGCGACACCGTGATCCCGCCGATCCCAGACTCGCCGTGCGCCCGTTGCAGGTCGTCCATCGCTTCATGAAGATTCGTCGGATCGATCCCCGCGAATCCGATCAGCTTGTCCGGGTGCGCCCGGACGTACTGCACGATCAGATCAGAGGGGATCTCCACGCCTAGAAAACGGCTCTTGAACCCCAGAACAAAACTCTTGTCGACCGGCTTGCTGGCGAGCAGATGCCGTTCGACCGAGGCCTTTCGCGTCGCGACCCCGCCGTTCGCGCCGTCCTGCGGATCCGCCGCGAAGCCCGCCCGCAACCGGTCCAGTCCGATCGGCGTCGGAGCATCCCAGATATGTGTGTGACAATCGACGATCACGCTGACCGAACTCCTTCAGACCGCCTTCGGGAACGGCCGTCGACCGGCATCGTGGTCCGCACAGCGGACCCTACTCACGGGGCGCAGCATAAGGCGCGGCGTTCGCCGCGGTCAAGCAACGGCCGATTGGACACCCCGCACCGCCGCGCAGTGCCCTACGATCCGACCAGCCGGGCGTACAGATAGCCATCCTCCACGCGACTTTCATATCGCCGGATCACAATGTGCTCGGCCGACGTGCAGCGGCCTGTTTCGAGATTGAACGTCCAGTGGTGCCAGGGACAGGTCACCGTCTCGCCCGCGATCGGGCCGGCTGCCAGATTGCCGCCTGCATGGGGACATCCGTTGGCAGTCACGACGAATCGATCGGGATTGCTGAGGTGAAAGACCGCCAGCCCGTGGCCCCGTACTTCCACAAAGCGGCCCTGCCCCGGTGGGAAGTCGGTCACGGCGACGAGTTGGACCCATTCATTGGACGGCACGAGAGATGATAGGCGGCAGGTGGCTGTGGCGAACGGCGGTGATTTGGCCACGACCTGGCAAGGGCAAGGGCTCGCGGCTCCACCGACCCCCAGCATCGGATCAGTCAATGATCCAGCGCGACGTCCGCAGCGGCCGATTGGTCTGGGCAAACAGCGCGATGTCGTCCACGAGCATCCGGGCGTCATTGTCCGCGACCAGGCCGAACATTCGCATGTTGTCCGACGACGTGACGCCAATGCCGCAACCCAGGATCGGCCCGGCGAGTGCGACGACCAGCAATAGCATGACAAGCTTCTTGACAACGTTCATGGCAAGCACATCCCTCTCTATAAGTTCGGCAGCGATCGTCCCCGGGGAATTCAGGCAGGTTGTGGGCTCGGTGGCCGCTCCGGGCGTGTGGGCTCTGCGGTAGCGGCCTATCGGTGCTGCAGACAGGATATTCTACACCCGTGCCCCCGCCTGAGTCAACGCTATCGAGCGGCGTCGTCTGTGGCTCCAAGGCCGGCGTCCAGCTCACGGAGTGCCGATAACCACTCCACGTAGCGGTAGTCCATCCCAATATCCGCCCCGATTCGCTTCAGCCGAGCCAAATGCCGCTCGTACGCCTCGGGTTGCCAGACCTCAGAATCCGGATCGCAAAAGAATATCCGGCACCCCAGCGGCCGATGCTGTCGGGCCATGCACAGCCCGCCGATCTGATAGGGGCACGCCCCGACGTCGCCCTCGGCTCCCGGTGCTCGCCAGTCGTCTCGTCGCCCGCGCACGAAGTACGCCAGCTCCGCCGTTGTCACGTACAGCCGATGGCCGAAACTCTCAAACCGGCAGCAGACTCCCCGGTTGCGGCACACCGGTCGATGCTTCGCCACCGATTCATCTACAGATGTATAAAACTCGTCCATGCGGCGGAACAGCTCGCCCCGATCCACGTGCGGCAGAATCGCCTCCGATAGCGAGACGCTCATCCGGACAGGTCCTCCCAGCGACGCGCCGTCCGGCGAATCTCGATCTGAACCAAGTCGTGGTGTTCGCCGTTGTTGATGCCCGGACAGGTTAGCGAGGCCGCCGACCACGCCGCCGGTGACGACAGATTGGAACTCCAGAATGGCCACGTCCGGCATTGCAGAGGCCGCACGGGGTAGATGCCGCAGATGCGTTTCCCGCCCTCGTGATTCAGGAAACAGCAATCGCCGTTCGGTCGCTCCGTCAGCGAATATCGCGGCCCGACCCGGCGCAACTGGTCATCGGACAGTCCCTTGCCGGGGCGGCCGACGAACGCGGCGATCTTTTCGATCTCGCCTTTACGGAGCCAGACATAGCCCGGCGGTCCGCTGCAGCAATTGCCGCACTGTGTGCATGCAAAATGCAGGCCCGCTCCGTACCATTTCTCGCGATATCCGTCCTTCCGGCCCATGAATTCCCCCTCCGTAGCGCCGCCCCTTGTGGGCGACGTTGCCAGCCGCTGCACCATCGCCTGCGGTCATTCATCGTCCTGCAGGGCCTGTTGGTGCCGATCGATGATCTTCCGGTCATGGTTGCAGGCGACAATGCACGCGAACACGAGCGCCAGCAGCGCGCACAGGCACGTCAGACGTCGTCGCATTCTCTCACTCCGGCGCGAAGCCTCCTCCCCCCACGGGGGGGAGCTACTCGACAACCATCGTACCGGGCGAGGCATCGGTCGGCGTCGATTCGGTCTTCGATTCGCGTTTCTGCGTGATGGTGGCCTCGTTTTCGGCACAGCCCGAGACGGCGATGACGAACGCGACGGTCAGCAGCACACGGCACAGGATGCGTAGCATGGCAGACTCCTCAAACTGGGTACGACCCGGCAGCACCAGGCCGCGCGCCGGGATTTAGAACCGCTTCATACGAACGTAAGTATTCACGATCTCCCAGGCGCGCATCGCCGACATCTCGACCACCACCGTTGCCGTCCCTTCCGAGTCATACGTTGTGGACCTGACGTACGCATCGTAGATGACCGCATCGAGTTGAGAGTTGATCTCGTCGTGCTCGGTCATGAAGTCACGGACGACCGTATTCGAATCAATGCGAAAGCCCTTTACCTGTTCCGCCAGCGCCCGCTTCGCTGCCAACTCGGCCGCCCGAGCCGCCATGAGCTTGCCCTGCGGCGTGCCGGTCTTGTCGGCGGGAGGGACACCGTTGCCGGTGGCCGAAATCACCTGCCCGGCCCATTCCGGAACGCGCGTTTCGGTCTTGGCTGCGGCGATCTTGACGTACTGCGGCTTGGGAACGCCCATGCCGACGGCGCGAAATTTCCGCGTCTTGAGCTGCCGGGTCACGTTCTCGATGTCCATCCCGGTGACCTTGTTGCCCTTGTAATGGCGCTTGTGCAGGCTCTTGATCGTCGTGATCACCGACTCCACTGGCACCTCGTAGGTCACCTCGACGATCAATTCGTTGTCGTGGTAATAGGGCTTCTCCACTTCGTGCGCCCCGGTCAGCGTCGCCTTGGCCGTCGCGGTGATCACGTCTGATTCGGCGACAAAGTCGCGCACCAGCGTGTCGCTCGTGAGGCGCAGGCCCTTGATCCGCTCCACCAGACGCCGCTGCGCGTCGACGCAGGCCGCCCGATGCGCACCCAATCGGGCCTGCGGTCCGATCGACCGCCACAGCGCCGGAATCATCGGCTCCGGCAGGTGCGTCGTCGCCGGGATGTCACCGCCCGGGATGTCCGGCGGCAGGTCCGGACGCGGCGCGCCCATCCCCACGGCCTTGATCACCTTCTTCTGAACGTGCTGCGTGATCTGCTCAAAATCGACGGCCTTGATCGTGTGGCCCTTGTAGTGACGCTGGTGGATGGACTTCAGGTGTTCGATCACCTTCGCCACCGTCACCTCGGCCTCGACCATGCAGGCCAGATCGGCGTCCCACTTCGCGTCGCCGAGCCGCACGCCACGGACAAACGTATCCAACTCCGACCGGATCGTGTCGGACTCGGTCACGAAATCCTTGACATACGTCTCCGACGTGATGCGCAGACCGTTGATCGTCTCCGCCAGCTTTCGATAGGCGTCGGCTTCCGCCGCCCGCTTGGAGAGCACCTTTTTCTGTGCGTCTGAGATCGCCATCGCCTCCTGGGCGAAAGCCGCGGCCGGCATCCCCACGGCCACCGCCAAAGCGACCCACGCCACCGTCTTTCTCGTTCTCATGCGGCTCACTCCTTCCTGGTTCGTGTTCCGATCTCCCGCCATGCCCGAACGAGCCGGCGGGTCACATTCCATCCGTTCCACACTCCGCGACGCGGCAGCCTCGTCAGGCCCGGCGTGCTCGGACCGCTGTGGTCAGGACGACCGGCCGCGCGGTGGAATCATTCATGGCCCAACCGCCTGCCACGGTCCCGACGGATCCCCGGTGCTATCCCGTCTCCGAGACCCGGGCGACGGCCGCGGCATACTGCGGATCCTTGCTGCTGAGTGAAGCGGCCTGTTTGTAGTACTTCCGGGCTTCGGTGGTTTTGTGGAGCTTCTCACAACAGACGCCCGCCGCGAACAACGACCGGTGATCGTCCGGATCCTCCGCAATGGCCTGTTTGAGGGAGGTCAGGGCTTGGGCAAACTGCTCCGGCGTCTCGGCGTAGACCAGAATCCGGACGCCCTCCCGGCTCATCTCGTGGCCGCTGGACTTGACCGTGACCGCGAACCGCGACTCGGTCGGGACGAACTTCGCCAGGAAATCGAGCACGTGTGTCTCGATCATGCCGCCGATGACCTTGTCACGCGGCTCCATGTCGGCTTCGGTCTTGCTGGACCCAAAGAAGCCGCTGGCCTTCGTCCGCGTGAAATCCTGGCTCGGCCGCGTCGAGTGCGACACAATGATGTCATTTGCCCCAGCGTCTTTCAGTTGAAACTGACATTGCACGGTGATGTTGCGGGCTTCCTCGTCGACTTCCTCCGTGTCGACGCCGCCCCCGCCCCCGCCGCCGTGCGACCACGCATGCGCGAAGAGGTTCATCGCCTTGATCGATCGCTTCTTGCCGACCTGTTTGTCGATCTTGATCGTCACGAGGCTCGTCACGACCGCGTTGGCACCCTTGATTGCCGCCGACGCCACGTCGTCGCCGCTGTCGGTGATGCCTGCCGCCGCCAGGTCTTTCTCTTCCATCGCCATCGCGACGTGCTGTCGGTCCACCAGCTTGATCGGAACGCCGTGCCGTTCGCTGGCTTCCTGGAGGTAGTAGCGAATCAGGTCGGCCGTCATTTTTGACCACTTGGTCTGATCGTATTCGCCGGTGTCACCCTGCATCTGAGCGTTACGAACGGCGATCTTCATGTACTGTTCGCTCAACGGCTGGGCCGGCTGCCGGAGCGACGAAAACAAAATCGTCGCCGTCGGCTTCTTCGGGCCGCACCCCGCAACGGCGGCCAGAACGGTCAGGGACAGAACAGTGGTGAGATGCTTCATGGGCAGGAACTCCTTCCGTGAAAAGCGTGAAACGGGCGCGCCGCCCCGCGTCCATATCGAAACGGCCACGTCATTGATTGCCCAGTCGTTCAATTGCTCGAGCGCTCCAGTGCTCACCGGCCACGAGCTGCGCAGGATGACGCCGTGGCGGCTCCAGCGCGTGTGATACGAGTGCGGCTCGGGTGTGTCAAGACCGAAT
>JBHHVX010000181.1:0-6720 GCA_046754505.1 Phycisphaerae bacterium
ACTTGTGCCGCAGGCTTCCAGCCTGCCTGACTTGTGCCGCAGGCTTCCAGCCTGCGTGAGTGCCACTGGCGGCTTGTCCGCCAGTGCATAGATGTCGAGTTCTCCGCACAGGCACGGGCGGGCAAGCTGCCCGTGGCACACCACCGCCGATTGAGCATCGACCCGGCGAATCGCCCGACCGATGACGTTGAACGATGACGCCCTCGATCGATTCTGACAAATCCGCCCAACCCGGAAGACCGCTCATGTCAGGCGGCGCGGAAGCGGACCTCCGGCCCCTTCCCATCGAGTGGATGGCCGCCGCGGCGGTAATGGTCAGCCTGATCGCCTTTGCGCTGCTCCGGATCTCCTGCGGCGATGTCGCCTGGCATCTCGCTACGGCCCGGCTGGCGATGAAGACCGGCGTCTGGCCGACGACCAACACATTCAGCCATTCGTTCCCGGACTATCCGCTGTATCAACAGTATCCGCTGTTCGATCTCGTGTTGTATACAGTCTATCAAGCGCTCGGCTGGCCGGGGCTGAGCGCGTTGTTGTGTCTCGGATGGCTATCGGTCGTGCTGCTCTTCGTCCGCTGGGCGGGTCCGTGGTCGACGGCGGCGGTGCTGAACCTCGCCTGGATGGTGGGAGTCGCAGCCCTCTGGCGCCGGATGATGCTCCGACCCGATATGATCAGCCTTCTATGGCTGGTCTGCCTGTTGATCGTGATCGACGGCTATCTGCGTCGCAGCCGATGGTGGATCGCCGTCGTCCCGGCCATTCAACTCTGCTGGGTCAACTCGCACCAGCTCTTTCCGCTCGGCCTTGCGGTCCAGATCATCCTCGTCCTGCACCTCGGACTGAGTCGATGGGGACGCTTCGGCGTCGATCCACGCGACCGGCGTATTCCAGCCTGGCCGGTCTTCGCCGCCTGCGCCGCTTCCGTCGCCGCGTGTCTCTGCTCGCCGCTGGGCACGGACATCGTCCACGTCCTCACCCAAACCGGCGGCAGCGTCGGCCGACACCGACACCACATCCGCGAGTTGGCGTACATCTGGGAACGAACGCCGGAGCTGATCCTGGCGATCCTGTGCGCCGCGCCGGCCGTCGGCGCCCTATGGCGCAGCCGCCGCCGATGGGTCCCGTTCGACGTGGGCGTCTGGACGCTGTCCTTGATACTTGTCTTGATCGCGCTCCGCGGCCTCGCGTTTTTCGGCGTCGTCAGCATCGCCGTTTTCGCTCGAACGTGGGCACGACGCCCGCACCCCGGCCCGACCACGGCCGCTCACGAACGGCTTCGCCGCCTGGCACGCCCGGCCCTGGCGTGCGTGACCCTCTTCCTCGCGGCCAATGTTGTCTATTTCAGGTGGGTCCGTCCGCCCAGGGTGCTCGGCGGCACACAACCCGGCCTGGGACGCAGCCTCGGCGACTGGCCGGACGCCGCCATCGCGTTTCTCCAGTCCGCGCCGCCGCCCGGCCGAATGATGAACATGCCGTGGTCGCTGGCCAATGCCGTGATCTGGGACCTGCCCGACCGGCCCGTGCTGATGGATGCCCGCTTCGAAGCCTATCCGCGCCCGTTTCAGTCCGCCTGCATCGCGTCCTATTCCGATGATGCCGCACTCGACCGGCTCATCGCTCAATACGATCCTCTATGGGTGTTCGCCGACCATCGCGTGACCGGTATCCGCGATCGAATCGTCCACCTTCTCCGCACCGGCAACTGGTCGCTCGTGTACGCGGACACACAGACGGCCGTCGTGATCCGCGTGTGCGATCGCACGACAGAGTACCTGGCGCACCATCGCGTTGCGATTGCGGATATCGTACCCGCCGATCTCCTTGCCGAGCCGGCCGACCTCCGCGCGCGACAGCGGCTCCACTTCGCGCGACTGCTCGACGCCCTCGAGGAACGCCGCGCCGCCCTCAATGAGCTGACCGCGGCCGAGGCGGACGCCGCCGGCCATACGGCCCTGCGCCGCCAAATCGTCGACGCGCGCCGCCAGTTCGCCGCATCACGGTCCGCCCGATCCGAACCGCGACCGTAAGCGAGCGGCCAACCTGCCGGTGCCCCGTCGGCTGGGGAGCATCGGCGTCCCGTCGGTGTAACTCCTCTGAAAGCGCCGGCCACCACTGGCGGCGCCCGTGCCACTGGCGGCTTGCCCGCCAGTGCCCCCGGTCGCCACGGACTCACAGACTGGCTCCGCCAAGGCCCTGTCGATTGGCAGCCGTCCGCTCGTCGGCTACGATACCGCAGTTCACGCGTCGTGCGATGGCGATCGGACGATGCAGGCTCCGGCGTAGCTCAGTTGGCTAGAGCACCTGACTGTGGATCAGGAGGTCGCGGGTTCAAGTCCCGCCGCCGGTATTCTCGACTTCCGTAAATGGCGGCGCCAGACGCCCGTCGTCACTTCAACGGACGACGAAAGGTCTATCACAGAACTCGGCAGGCGTCTTTCTTGCCGTATCTCGCTGAACATGCCCCGTAGGGGCGTTTGATCGTAGCCCGGCACGAAGTGCTGGGATAGCTCGCCAAAAAGCTCAGCCGAGTCCCGTCGGGACGACTGAGACCCCAATCGCCCCCTCGGAACTCGGTAGTCTCGATCTTGCACGAACCCTGGCACGGCGTGCTGGGCTTGGCTCACGTCGTCCTGACGGGACGCCACAACAGCCCCCGCCGATTGTGTCACGGACCCCGCGGCAAGCCCTTCCCGATCGCAGGCTTTCGCCGCACTGCTTCCTCCATTAGCATTGTCTGAATCGCGTAGCAACGGCGCTGGCCGATCCAGGTTTGGGCCGGTTCGATCAGCGCCACAGCACAAGGAGTCGTCATGTTCATATCACGGCGTATGTCCCGATTGCTCGTTGTGGGGGTGCTGGTCTCGGCCACGGGTGGCGGCCTTGTGGCCAACGCCCAGGCCCAAAACGACGTGCGGGTGACCATCCTTGCGGGAACCGTGCGTGATACCGGCGGCACGCCAATCGACACGGTGCTGGTGGAGATGCTCGGCGGAGCCGCCCTGCCAACGATCACACTGGAAAATGGCTTCTATTTTCTCGTCAGCCTGAATAGACCGGGCGACGATGCCACCGTGCGATTCACGCACGACGGCTTCATGCGGACGCTCAAGCGGCTTCCGGCGCAGGACCAGACGACCACCGTGATCCGGCTGGACGCCGTGATGAAACGCACCGGCGCGGTGCAACCCATCCCTCTGGACACAACGACAACCGTCTCGGAAGACACCACCAAGATCACAGTCGAACCGGGCGACCTCGTCGACGCCGATGAAGGCACCTTGACCGGCAACGCCAACGTCTGCGTCACGCCGATCGACCCGTCGGGCGGCGAGATAGATCTGTTTCCCGGTTTCGCGGCATCCAAGGGCGGCCAGGACATCATGATCGAGAGTTTTGCCGCCGTCGATATCGAGATCATGCAGGGCGACCAGCCCGCCAACATCGCTTCCGGAAAGACGCTCAAGGTCGAGTTCCCGATTCCCGACGCCCGGCAAAATCAGTTCACGGTCGGCGAGACGCTCAACGACTTCCTCTGGTCCCTCAACGAAACGACCGGCGTCTGGGAAGAGGGTTTGTCGGTCACGGTCGACGTCAGCACGACCGACCCGACAAAAAAGGCATTCTTTGCCGAGGTGCCCCACCTCAGCACCTGGAACTGCGACCGCCCGTTTCAGACGACCTGCCTGACCGGCCGCGTCGTGGACCTGTCGACCGGATCGGGCATTCCCGGGGCGGTCGTCCGGGCCGAGGGCTTGGACTACAGCGGCCGGACGGTCCGCGTGACCGATGCCGAGGGGAAATATTGCATTCCGGTCAAGAGCGGCGCGCAGGTCCGGCTGACCGCCGATGCGATCGGCTTCACGTCCGCTCCGCTCGGAGTGGACAGCCCGGCCGACCTCGGCAGTTGTCGATCGGGAAACTGTCAGAGCGCCAACGACCTCGTCATCGACCCGATCGGCCGGACAGGCTGTATTTCCGGCACGGTGTACAGCGAGCTTGGACTGCCCCCCTTCCCGACCGCGGTCATCTTTACCGACAGCTTTACCTGGACACAGACCGATGCCGCAGGTCGATTCTGCCTGCCCGTGCAACCAAACCCGGCGCTGCGCGTCATGGTGGTGGATCCGACCTCCGTCCTCATCAGCGGTGAGGCCAAATCCACCGAGCTGACGCTCTCCGTGCCAGACGGCGACGCGCGGTGCGGAGTGTCGAACGAGGGCTGCGTCAGCGTCACCGTCGGCGAGCCGTTGCCGCCGGAGGCGCTGGGGCAGTGCGGCCAATGCGGCAGCGGCACGGCCGTGATGGCACCGGGCGTATTGGCCGCGTTCCTGACGGTCCGTCGGCGACGCCGACGACGGCGTTGACTCGGCCGGCGGGCGCGGCTTCAATAGGGCGTTCCGATCCCCGGGGTCCTCCGAAAAGGCCCCCTCACGGGGCGTAGCTCAGTCTGGATAGAGCGCCGGCTTTGGGAGCCGGAGGTCGCTGGTTCGAATCCAGTCGCCCCGATATCTCGACTACCGTCGCGCAAAAAAGGGGTCAGGCTACTTTATCGGCTTCTTTGTCGGCCGGCCTCTCGAACGCAGCGTCGCGCGAAGGCCGAGCCGCGCGGCCACGCGGGTCTGCCAGACGGGCTTGCCGAAGGGCGCCCCCCGGTGCACCGAGCGCCGGAGTGCCTCCAACTCGGCCTCGGTCTCCGGACGGTTCACGCGGCGGACCCAGTCACGCGGGCGGTCGACCGGTCCCTCGGTCAGCCAGGCCGGTCGATCTCGCCGGCACCACCAACGCAAGCTGGAATAGGGCCAATCCTCGGCACGCTCGACGAGACTCGCCCGCAGCGGGTTGCGTTCGATGTAACGCAGGACGATGGTCAGGTGGTCATCCGCCTCGATGGGGAACGACTTGTAGCGGCCCTGCCAGACGTGACCGCTGCCGTGGTAGTGGCGATGATATCGGCGGACATGTGCGGTCGTCAGCCATTGCATCCATCGGCTCAGGTCGCCCGGGTTCCGCGGTTGAAGGGCGAGGTGGAAGTGGTTCGGCATGAGGCACCAGGCCAGCACGCGCATCGGCAACCGTTCGCAGGCCTCACCGATCAGGCCGACAAAGGCCCGGTAGTCTTCCTGTTTGAGGAAAACCGCGGCCCGGCCGTTCCCGCGGTTGAGCACATGGTAGCAACCGCCGGCCGTCGAGATGCGAGGCGGTCGAGGCATCGTACGACTCATCTACGCGATCGCGAGCAACGCGTCAACAACAAACCAGAAAAGGGGTCAGGCTACTTTATTGATCTCTCTGCCAGCCGGCCCCTCGGGAGCTGCGCCGCACGCAGGTCGCGGCCACGCGGCTCTGCCAAGCCGGCTTGCCGAAGCCCCCCGGTTCACCGAGCGCCGCAGTGCCTACAACTCGGCCGGCCGGCGCGGCTTCAATAGGATGTTCCGATCCCCGGGGTCTTCTGCAACAACCCGCTCACGGGGCGTAACTCAGTCTGGTCAGAGCGCCAGCTTTGGGAGACGGTGTCACTGGTCCGAATCCGGTCGCCCCGATATCCTGACCTCCGACGACCTCCGACGACCTCCGTCGCCAACGATCCGGCCAGCATATCACACACCAGACGCAGTGATGCCGAACCGCCCGAACCGATTAGGCGGGTGCAGGTCGACCGCTTTCTCACGGGCGTGGTTCGGATCAGTCCGTTGTCATGATCTCGACTTGGGGATGGTGCAAGAACAAAGTGAATGACCGACCCGCCCATGGCGCCTCAGCCGCTGCTGGCCGCGGCGACGGCCTGTCTGGTTTCGTAGAACGTCGGCGGCTCGTAGGTCCAACCCCGGCGGAGGCGGCGCGCCTCGCGGGCCATCATGAATCTCAGATAACGACCTACGAGCGGCGCCGCCAGGCGGGATTTAAGCCCGTACTCGCGGTAGATGTCCTTCAGTATCCGCGAAATCTTCGCCGACATCGCGGGGTCGTCGCCGTACCAGTGTCGAGCCGCCCACAAGGCCCCGGCATAGACGGTCGGCAGGTCACGCGTCTCCCATGCGTACCGCCGGCGAATCTCCCGGTCGGGGTGGTTCTTGTAGCGCTGCCAGCCGCGGAGCGTCGTCCGCGCCAACCGAATGAAGCTGGGGCCGTTGACCTCGAAGTCACGCCGAAAGGCACGCAACAGGTATTCGGTCTCCTGACCGTTCTTGATATGCGGGTGCCGGTAGTTGAACCGGTACTGTCCGTGGGTGTCGGCATCGCTGAATTCGTCGGGGCCGAGCAGTCTGCCGGCGGCCCGGTGCTCGGCGTGCAGGGGCGTGCCGGGGATCGGCGTATACAGCATGAACTGGTGGAAATCCGTCACGTGGCTCACCGCATAGTCGATCGCCGCGTCGATATTCTCCGGCGTATGCTCTTCCAGCCCGATGATGCTTGAGCCGAGCACGCGGATGCCGTGAGACTGGAGCGTGCGCACGAGTTCGTGCGTGTCCGTGCCGTTGAGCTTGGCGTACTGCGAGTCCTTGCCCTCCAGACCCATCCAGACCCAGGAGATTCCCAGGCCCACCAACTGCTCTATCGTGTACGAGCACAGCACTTTCGCCGAACTGAAAACGTACAGCGTCCATGCCTTGCCGTGTCCCTTCATCAAATCCAACAGCCGCAACGCCCGCTTGCGGTACAGGAGAAAGTTCTCGTCCATGACGAAGAACGATCGGACATGAAGATCCCGCTCCAACCCGC
>JBHHVX010000182.1:0-6685 GCA_046754505.1 Phycisphaerae bacterium
GGACGGGTTCAGCCGGTCGCACGGTCACGCAAGCGTGGCCGTGGCACACGCCGCGTCGGCCGCGGAGGGCCGACGCTACGGCTCTGTGGTCCGCAGAGCAGACCCCACGGCTCATCGAGTCGTCCGCCTCCACCAATCGCACGATGGCCCGCCCGCCCGCCCGCCCGCAGAGTTGCACTCCCGCTTCCATCCGAGACAATGGGAGTCATGTCGCTCTGTGTGCTGTTGT
Source organism: Phycisphaerae bacterium (assembly GCA_046754505.1). Taxonomy (GTDB): domain Bacteria; phylum Planctomycetota; class Phycisphaerae; order UBA1845; family UTPLA1; genus JAPULF01. Next base: position 230 of record JBHHVX010000182.1, read on the forward strand.
CGCCGTTCTTTGCGATCCTCCAGGACCTGCTGAGCGGGTTCTTCGGATTCCTGATCGCCATCGGAATCCAGCCGCGCGATCTGTTCCGCGTGGTTGGACCGTTCATTGGCTGCCCGTGACCACTTGGCTCGGACAGCCGTCTGTGACCAATTGGTCCGCAGAGCGGACCCGGGCCCGCGACGGAACCGGCGCGTAGTTGCCCAGACGGCCCTCGTAGCGTCGAGCCCCCGTGCCCGACGTTGGCGGACGGGAGGCCACTGGGCGGGTGACGTCGGGCACGGGGGGGGCGACGCTACAGTCGCTCATCGAGTCCGCCCGAACTGTCAGACACCCAGCGGATCCTACGCCTGCTGGACACGTCGACGGTCATCGCGTATCCTCCCATGTTCACATGCAGGGTCCAGCCGCCGCGAGGCCTTTCGCGGCCCCGCGCCGGGGTTTGCCGGACCGGAATTCGCCGTCATTCAGCACGCCGGCATCACACGAGGAGCGGTCATGGCGATTCGACAGCGGATCATGATGGTCTCCACCCACGGGTATGTCTCTCCCGAGCCGGAGCTGGGCAAGCCTGATACCGGTGGCCAGGTGGTCTATGTCCTCGAATTGAGCAAGTGCCTGGGCCGGATGGGCTATAACGTGGATATTCTCACGCGGCAGTTCGAGGGCCAGCCCCGGATGGAGTCGGTGGCCGAGCGCGTCCGAATCCTGCGCTTTCCTTGCGGCGGACGAGGCTTCATCCCCAAGGAGACGCTTTGCCGGCATATCCCCGAGTGGGTGACGCACGTCCGCCGCTTCATCGACTCGAAACGCCTGCGCTACTCCTTCATTGACAGCCATTACTGGGATGCCGGACTCGCCGGAGGCGCCATCGCGAAGGGGCTTTCCATCCCGCACATCCACACGCCTCATTCCATCGGTTCCTGGAAACGCAAGAACATGGACGAGGATGCGGCAGCCCTTGAACGAAAGTACAACTTCCGCGAGCGCATCCGCGAGGAGCACATCGTTTACGCCGAGTGTGACCGCGTGCTGGCCACGACGCCGCAGCAGCGCGATATCCTCATGAGCGATTACGACGTCCCGAAGGAGAGAATCGACGTCTTGCCCCCCGGCTACGACGACACCCGTTTCTTCCCCGTTTCACAGGGAACCCGCGCCGCCCTCAAGGAGGAGTTGGGAATCGACGGGCGGATCGTCCTGGCGGTCGGCCGCATGGCCCACAACAAGGGCTACGATCTGCTGATCCGGTCCATGCCCGTCGTTCTGTCGCGCCTCGACGACGTGACCCTTCTGCTGGCGATCGGTTCGACCGAGCCGTCCTCGCGCGAACGGGAACAGATCGAGGAGCTGAAGTCGCTGTCCCGGGACCTTGGAATCGATAAGCGTATTCAGTTCCACGACTACATCACGGATGTCGACCTGCCGGATTACTATCGGACCGCCGACGTGTTCGCGCTCAGCAGCCGATACGAGCCGTTCGGTATGACCGCGGTCGAGGCGATGGCCTGCGGCACGCCGACCGTCATCACCACCGAGGGCGGCCTCTACGAGCAGGTCGTCTGGGGCTTGGAGGCCGTCTATGCCAACCCCTTTGATCCGGAGGCGTTTGGACACGCCCTCTACACCGTGCTGAAACACCCCCCGATTGCCGACCAGCTGGGCCGATACGGCTCGCAGAAGACCCGCGCCCATTTCACCTGGACCGGCATCGCCCAGCAGATACTCAAGGTGCTGGACGGGATGCGCGGCCGCCCCACGCGTCTTCCAGATCCGAGCAACGAAGAGGGTCAGGCCGATCGATGCAAGGACGAAGCCTGCTCGTTAGCGACCTAGACGGCACCCTGCTCGGTGACGACGCCGCGACCCAGCGCTTCGGCGACTGGTTCCGACGGCAGGGCCACGACCTGTGGCTCGTCTATGCCTCCGGACGTTTCTATTCCTCTGTGGTGCAGTCCATCCGGACAACCGCTCTGCCCGAGCCGAACGCCGTGATCGGCGGCGTCGGGACCGATATTCGCCTTCATCCATCCGGACGTCCGGCGGCCGCGTGGCACCAACGCCTTCAACGGGCGTGGGACGCTCGGCGCGTCGCCGCCACGCTGGAAGACGAGCAAGACCTTCGCCCGCAGCCGAACGAGTTTCAATCGGCCTACAAGGTCAGCTATTACCTCGACGGGGCCGGACCGGACCGCATCGAGCTCATTCGACGGGAGTTATTGAGCCGGGGCGTAGTGGCCGATCTGATCTACAGTTCAAACAGGGACCTCGACGTCGTGCCCGCCGGCACGAACAAGGGAACGGCCGCGGCCTTCCTCGCCGCGATGTGGGGCATCCCGCCGCGACGGGTCATGGTCAGCGGAGACTCGGGGAACGATTTGGCGATGTTTCAAGCCGGCTTCCGAGGCATCGTTCCGGCCAACGCCCACGCCGAACTCAAGGCCCTGAACGGACCGGACGACTACCATGCGACGCTACCCTACGCGGCCGGCGTGATGGAAGGCGTCCGACACTGGATGGCGGAGGCGGAGCCGATATGAATCTTCTCGACGAGGCATTCGAACGCGCCAAGGACGTGCTCCGGATGAACGTCACCGATCGGGGGTTCAGCGCCTGCAGCCTCCAGCACGACGACGCCCCGAATAGTAACTATCGCAGCGTCTGGGCGCGAGATTCTGCCATGACCACCATGTGGTCGCTCCCGCTCAACGACGCGGAACTCACCGGATGCGGCCTGCGATCACTCGAAACCATCCTCGGCGCGCAATCGCGCGACGGGCACCTGCCGAATTATGTTGATGTCGTCAACGGTACGCCGGAGTTCGGCGGCGTCGGCAACATCGCGGGCATCGATGGAGCGATGTGGATCGTCATCGCCGCGTGGAACTATGTGAAGGTGCAGGGCGATACGGCCTTTGCCAAGAAGCATTTTCGCAAGCTGCACCGAACGATGAAGTGGCTTCGAGCACACGACTCGAACAACTGCGGTCTGCTGGAGATCCCCGAAGCGTCCGACTGGACCGACCTCTTTCCGCGTTCCTACAATGTCCTTTATGACGAAGTCCTCTGGTATCGGGCCAATGTCGACTTCGTCGAGCTGCGCAAGCTCAACAGCATGGATCCGGAGCGCTACATCAACCGCGCGGCCCGCATCCGGCAGATCATCAACAAGCAGTTCTGGCCAACTCCGGATACCCTCTCCGACAGCATGGAGTCCTTCGCCGACACCCAGTTCACGCTCGGACGCACGCGCTACCTGATCGCCCAGATCACACCCTTCGGTTTCTCTTGGCGATGTGACGTGTTTGCAAACATTATCGCGTATCTTTACGGCGTGCTCAATTACGGACGCGCCTATCAGATGTGGCGATTCCTGCGACAGGTGGCAGTCGACCGCCCCTATCCGGTGAAAGTCCTCTACCCGGCCATCCATCCCGGCGAGCCGGACTGGAAGGCGTATTTCCTCGTGAACCTGCAGAACCTCCCGCATCACTACCACAATGGCGGAATCTGGCCCTTCGTGGGCGGCTTGTGGGTGCGGTTTCTCCTGCGTCTCGGCGAACGCTCCCACGCCGAACGCGCCCTGACCAGTCTGGCCGAACTCTGCCGCGAAGGCGTCGATCGTCCGTGGGAATTCAACGAATGGGCACACGGGCATACCGGACGGCCCATGGGCAAGGCCTACCAGGCGTGGAGCGCCGCGTCGTTCGTCGCCGCCTATCTCCGGTTTCACGGAGACAAGACCATCGAAGTGATCGAGGGCCGGCCGGAAGAACTTTCGCAACGCGAACAATCCGGCCTTCCCCACAGCCTGACGAACGGGAAGGTCGACCTCGACCGCGATCAGGACGCGTCTTCCGCGACGCCCGACGCCTCCTCCGACGACTGAGTCTGCGGCAAAGCGGGTGGTCTTGCCTCTTGCCCCGACGTCATGACCCGATCGAAGTGTCGCGGGCCACGCGAGCGCGCAGCTGAGCGTACGCTTCGCGGACCATCGGCATCGCCCCGGCTCGGCTCGCCACCATCGCCCCCACTTCATTAGCGAACGCCGCCCTCGCAGCCGCGGGCCAGTTCCAGAGCCGGGCCGCAATGAACGCCGCGGTGAACGCATCGCCCGCGCCGACGGAGTCGACGACGTCAACCGGCGTGCCCGGAATGCTCCACACACCGTCCGGCGTGACGAGGCGACAACCCTGCTCCGCCTGCGTAATGCATACGGTATCGACGCCGTGACGATCCTGCAGCGTCCGCGCAAAGGCCGTCGGCTCGCTAGAGGCGATCTCCAGCAGCGGTGCCAGAACGGCGACCTCGTCGATGTTCAGCTTGACGATGTGGGCCGCCTCCAGTGATCGTTCGATCCATGCTCGCTCGTACCACGTCTGGCGGAGGTTTACGTCATAGACGATCAGGGCGGACCGGGCGGCCGCAATGCAGCGATGGATCGTGGCTCGGCTGGCTGGGCTGCGCTGCGCGAGCGTGCCGAAACAGACGGCCGACGCCGACGCCATCAGGTCCGCCCAATCGGCGTTGAACTCGATGTAGTCCCAGGCGACGTTCTCATGGATCGTATAAGTCGGATGATCGGCCCGCGTGGTGTCGACGGTGACGGTCCCCGTGGGATGGATCGAGTCGCGCTGGATGTAGCGCAGCTCGAGGCCGTGTCCCGTTACGACGCCCACGAGTTCATCGCCCAAGGCGTCGGCGCCGACACGCGAACAGACGATGCCGTCACAACCGAGCTGCTCGGCGTGAAACGCCACATTCGCCGGCGCTCCGCCGGGCCGTCGCGAGGTGCCGAAGCAATCCCAGAGAATCTCGCCGAGACCGACGACCTTGAGGCGTTGCGTCCCGTCCATCGTGTATTCCCGACGAGCGCCATTCAGAAGGCCGCGGCAGCTCGCCGGTTACGACAGCGGCCGGTCGGAGGCGGCGCCGACCGGCACCGCCGCGGTCCGGCCGAAGAACTTCGGCGGCTCCGTCAGTGTGTAGACTCTCGTCTCTTCTGCAATTGCACGGCGCAGGTGCATCGGCAGTTGATAGAGGCCCAACAGCGTCGAGCCGTCGAGCATCCGCAGGCCGCCGGTGGTGCAGGCACCGAGTTGTTGATCGATGGCCGCAGGGTCCGGTCGCGTGTCGATCGATCGTGCCGTCCCGAGCGCGAAACCCCACGGCGAGGCGTAGGTCGGAACGTAAGACGCATACGACCGCACATGGTCAAAAACGGCCCGCATGGTGCAGGCCAACCGAGTGTGCATCTGCATTTCCGCCGGTGAGACCGGCCCCGCCTGCAGCACAAACACCCCGTCGGCGGCGAGCACACCCTTCGCCTTCTCGAAATACTCCTTGGTGAACAGCTTGAACGACGGTCCCTCTTCGATCGGGTCCGACAAGTCTGAGATGATCACGTCCCACGACTGCGCGGTGTCGCTGAGGAAGTCCAGGGCATCCTGAATCCGCACCTCCAAACGCGAATCCTCGAAGCACCCCTGGTGCATCTCCGGCAGGTGCCGCTTGCACGCCTCGACCACCTCGCCGTCGATGTCGATCATGACGACGTGTTCGACCGTCTTCCACCGGAGGATTTCGCGGGCCGTCGCGCCCTCGCCCCCGCCCAGAATCAGCACGTTCCGCGGCCGGCCGTGCAGCAGCATGGCCGGATGAACCAGCGGTTCGTGATAGAGAAACTCGTCGCCCGTGCATGATTGCCATTTGCCATCGAGCACCAGGGCCTTGCCATAGGCCCCCGTCTCGACGATGTACATCTCCTGAAAGGCCGTCTGTCGATATTCGAGCACCCGCGTGATGCCGTGGGCGTAGTAGTCCCACGGCGTGAGGTACTCGTTCATCCAGAAGTCGGCTCGAAGATCGCTGCCAGCCATCGTTCGTTCGCCCTCCTCAAGCCTCGCCGATCGGCAGGACCGCCCCGGCGGCGCAGGCCCCCGCCCCCGCGCTGTCGCCCACGGCCGACCCCCGCGACAGCTTCCGCAGCGAATGCCGACCGGCTCGAAACGCGGTCACAAGGTGGTCGCACGCCCGTACCGGATCGGCCGTCTCGCCGCAGGTGAACACATCGACCGCAGCATAGCCGTACTCGGGCCAGGTGTGGATCGCCACGTGGGACTCGGCGATCAACGCCAGCGCCGTCACGCCCTGCGGATGAAAATGGTGCGAAACCTCGTGCAATAACTCAGCCAGCCCGCACGCGACCGACCCCCGCAGGGCGTCCTTCACATAGGCTTCGTCGTCCAGCAGGGCCGGCGGGCAGTCGTAGAGTTCCAGTATACAATGGGTACCAACCGTCGCCAAAGTCAGAACCCCTTTCCGGATTCGGCCCGAGTCGTGCGGCATCGAGACTCGCGCAATCTGTCCATCACCCCCGCCGAACCCACGCCGCATCGGCGGAACCAGGACGCGGTTTTATACCCAAAACCGCCCCCGATGGAAAGCCCGCGGAGACGG
>JBHHVX010000183.1:0-6641 GCA_046754505.1 Phycisphaerae bacterium
AAAAGAAATGGAGTACCGAATTGCCGACAGAGAGGACCCATTCAGATACGGTTGTTCGGGCCGGAGAGAGGAATGAAACGTATCCGAACAGTTAATGCCCTACCCGTCTTGCGACCGGTACTCCACGTAAGACTTGGACTGGGCAATTCGCATGCCACGGAGCGAGGGCAGCTACAGACCCTGGAATCGCGGTCGGATCCGAAGAATCCGCGCCCGCCGCGTGATTCTCCGCAACGGCTGCGTCCTATTGCGCATCGGCCTGCTTTCGGTCGCCCGGACGCGAAAGACCACATCGCCCGGATTGGTTGGGGCGTTGCCCGATTAGTTTAATTGCTTAACCCATAGCGCTCCATGCGGTAGCGCAATTGATCTCGCGACAGGTGCAGGAGCTTGGCGGCCCGGGTCTGATTGTTGTCGGCCTGCTTGAGAGCCTGCCGGACGAGGGTCTCCTCCAGCTCCTGAAGCGAGAGGCCGCCCGGCGGCAGCGTGATGGAGATGGGAGAGTCGCTGTCGTCGCGCCCGAGGACGAGATCGTCGGGGTCGAGGACGGGGTGCTTGGCGAGGAGGACCGCACGCTCCAGCGTGTTTCGCAATTCACGGACGTTGCCCGGCCAGGAATAGCGCAGCAACTCGTCCATCGCCGTTTCCGAGAGGCCGGTCACGTTCTGGCGAAACTCCCGGGCGAACAAATCGACGTAGTACTCGGCCAGAAGGCGGATATCATCGCCCCGGCTGCACAACGGGGGCAGCTCGATCGGAATGATGTTCAGACGATAGAACAGATCTTCACGAAACTTGCCTTCGTCGATGAGCTTGCTGACGTCCCGATTGGTTGCGGCGATGACGCGGACATCCACCTCGATGTCCTCGACGCCGCCGACGCGCCGAAACGTCTTTTCCTCGAGAAAGCGGAGCAGCTTGGCCTGTAACACCGGGGGCATGTCACCGACTTCATCGAGAAACACGGTGCCCCCGTCGGCCAGTTCGAGCAGACCTTTTTTTTGCTGGCGGGCGTCAGTAAAGGCCCCGCGCTCGTGGCCGAACAGCTCGCTCTCGAGAAGCGTCTCCGTGATCGCCGTGCAGGTGATATTCATGAACGGCGCGGCGGCTCGGTCCGAGTTGTAGTGGAGGGTCTTGGCGACCAGGTCCTTCCCGGTCCCGCTCGATCCTCGCAGGAAGACCGTCGAGGCGCCTGTGCGGCCCACGTCTCGAATGACTTCGAACAGGCGCATCATGGCCGGACACCGGCCCAGAATGCGGTCGAAGCCGAATCGCTCCTGCATACGCGAACGAAGGTCGCGGACCTCGCGCTTCAGCCGCGTCGTCTCGAGGGCCTTGCTGACCGTCAGCATCAGCGCCTCCATGTTGAACGGCTTGCTCACGTAGTCATGCGCCCCCAGCCGCATCGCCTCAACCGCGGTCTCGACGCTGCTGTACGCCGTCATGATCAAGACCACGATGTCCTGATCCTGCTCGCGGATCCTTCTCAGAACGTCCAGGCCGCTCATGTCGGGCAGCTTGTAGTCCAGCATGACCAGATCGAACATGGCGTCACAGAGCTTCTCGAGACCGCCGGCTCCAGTCTCGGCCTCATCGCACTCGTAACCGCCATCGCGGAAACGCTGCTGGAGCGACCAGCGGATCAGCTTTTCGTCCTCGATAATCAGGATGCGGGGTTTGCTCATGTCGATCTCGGCAGCTCTATGACGATTCGGGTCCCCTTCCCCACCGTGCTGTCGATCCGGATCCGACCGCCGTGGGAATCAATGATCCGTTTGCAGATGGGAAGGCCCAGTCCCGTGCCGCGGGCCTTGGTCGTGTAGAACGGCTCGAACGCCCTGTCGAGCACTTCCGAGGCCATTCCAACGCCGTTGTCCACGACCTCCACGCGAACGCCATCGTCCAGCGGCTCGATGCGGCAGACGACCTCGCCGCCATCTTCGCAGGCATGGGCTGCGTTCAACATGAGGTTGGTGATGACCTGTTGAATCTGATGCTCATCGGCCAGGATTTGCGTGTCGCCATCCAACCCCTCGCAGCCGATTCGCACACGCCGAAAGACCGGCTCCGCACGGAAGAGGATCAACGCCCGCTCCACGATCTCACCCAACTTCTGCCGGGTCCGGGTCGGCGGCTTCGGCCGGGCGTAGATCAGCAGGTCCTTGACCGTGGCGTCCAAGCGATCGATCTGCCGCAGCGCCTCGTCGATGGCCTCCTTGTGGGGGTGGCCCTCCGGAAGATCGGCGCCGAGAACCTGAATGGCCCCGCTGATTCCCGCCAGGGGGTTCTTGATCTCGTGGGCGAGGGCGGCAGCGAGTTCGCCCACGTTGGCCAGGTGTTCAGACTCACTGAGCCTTCGCTGAAAGCGAGCGCGATCGCTCTCCTGGATCCGCGTCACCCAATACTCCCGATAGGTCTCCGTCATGATGGCCAGCTCGAGATCGAGAAGCTTGTGGAGCGCCGTGATTCTGACCCTCAGCTTGGGCGGGTGCAGGGACTCGATCCGGTCCACGAGTGCATCCCGAATAACAGACATTCCGGCGTGAACGTATCGCTGGGGGATCGAGGCACGGACATGGGCACGGCCGATTTCACAGCGCTTGCGAAAGTACGCGGCGTCGAAAGTGCCGACGAAGATCTCTCGCATCCAGTGATAAAGCGTTTTACGTAGCTCTAAAACGCTGATTCTGCTTCTCCGAAGGGCGTACCGCGCGCCCGGATGCGCGAGAAGGCGCTCATAGAATACGTCCGCAACCTCAGGGAGCACCGGCTCGAGAGGCGCCGCGAGGCTGGCCAAGGCCGCCACATCAGCCTCACCGAAGCCGACGTATCGTTTCATGTCCTCGAAGAACGCAACATCCACGATGCGATTATATCGTGACTCGCGTGCAGCTTCTCACAAACGCTTGCTGGAACGAGAATCCCTTCTCGTTCCGATGCCAGCCGGGGCCAAGAAGAGATTTCCGGTCCAGGACGACCATGGCAAGTCGGAGGCCACCCGGCCGCGGCTTCTCCCATGACGCATCGCGGGGCTGGCCGCAGAGACCCGCCGTGGCCGGCATCGAAGAATCTCGCCGATCGGTCTGAGATTCCTCTTTGCATATCGAAATCGGCGGATAACATACGCTGGGTGATCCGGAAGCTGGCGTTTTCAAGCGATGGCAGCTTGTCGCCAACAACTGTGGGGGCCATGTGAGGTACTAGCCATGCTGGTTCATGACTACATGACGGCAGATCCGGTGGTCGTCAATTGCAATGAACCCGTCGATCGTATTTCGCTGACCATGCGGCGCCTGGCGATTCATCAGGTCCCGGTTGTGGACGAGTCGGGCCGGCTCGTAGGCATCGTGTCAGATCGAGACATTCGCTCGGCAATCGGCTACGGCGAACGCAACGCCGAGTTGAATCTCGTCGCTGAAGACGTCATGGTGCCCGATGTCGTGTCGGTCAGCCCGAGCACCGAGTTGATCCAGGTCGTTCAGATACTGCGACAACGCCGCTTCGGCGGAGTGCCGGTCACGGAAGATGGCGAGGTCGTCGGCATCATCACAAAACACGATCTGTTACGTCGCCTATACGAAATCCTGCGAAACTGGGGTGACGCCGAGCCTGTGCTGTCCGATCGCACCGCGGTCGTTCAACATTCGTGAGGGTATCATGTCTGTTTCCTTGAAGAGTATCGACCAACGACTGCGTACAACGATGTGTCCGATCTGTGTTCGCTACGCGGCCGACGGCAACTGCAGTCTGCCACCGGATCGCGAGTGCTCGCTGTTTCGAAATCTTGACAAGGTCGTCACGATCGTCCGGCGAACCCATTCGGATCGTATCACCGCGTACGAGCCTCCACTTCGCGCCTCGATCTGCGCCGCCTGCCACCATCAAGACGACCACAGGTGCTGTCCAAAACGCGACGACTTGGATTGCGCCTTGGATACCTACTTCCCGATGATTGTGGAAGTGGTCGAAGACGAACTGGAGCGCCAACGCAACGCTCGGCTGTCGCCGCAGAACGCGAACCGATCGTTCGCGGTGTAAAGAGCGAGGAGGGTTCGACCGCAGCACCGCGAGGGAGAGAGGGGCGTGTGAGCCGGGGCGTTGCCTGAAGTCGTGATGTCGTTCGTGTGACATTCACGAGCGTCAGGCGCGCCGGGACCGCGACACTCGCGCTGGCAAGGGAGTGCTCCAATGCAACCGCGTTTTCATGTCATCGGCCTCGGTTCATGGGGCAACGGCGATGACGCCGCAGGCCTCCTCTCCGCCTTGAAGATCCGAGACGAGAACATCCCCGGGGTCTCCGTCACGCTCGATACAGCCGGTGGAGGGCGCCTGCTCGACCACCTGGATGCACGCGTGCCCGCCATCATTCTCGACGCCAGCCGGGCCAACACCGACCTCCCACGCAACCAATGGCGGCGACTGGTCTATCCCCAAGACGCCGATCTTCTGCCAGACATCCGTCTGTCCCACGTTCGGCATTTCAGTCTCGCCGAACTCCTCGATCTCGCTCAGCGGCTCGGGCACTTGCCTCATCATACATGGGTCTACGTCATCGCCGTGTCGGAGGCGCAAAGATATCAGGCGGAAAGCCGCGAACTCCTGCGCGCAATTCCGGGCCTGGTGCGCGCGGTCGTGCACGCCATCAGATCGTCCGGACGCAAGGCCGCGACCACCCGGCGCCGACCAACGACCGGAATCGTCCCGGCAAGGCATGCCTCGACAGGCATGTCGTCTCCGCTCGGCATGGGTCGGTGGTCGGGGCCGCCAGCCCGCCTCTACCCGGCCACACCGGAGCCGATGGGCGGTGCACTGGCGGCCGATGGACCGCCACGCAATCCTCAGCGCCGCACCCCATGACCTCCGCCGGCCGCGACTCGATCGGAGCGGCACCGGACACGACCGTTGGGCATCACGCAGGAACGGAATGATCGATCGCGTGGCTTGGCGACCCCGTTGGCTTGGCCGTTTGGCGAGTCTGCGGGTTCCCCGCCCCTTCCAGGGGTGAGGGACCGACGCGTCGCGCGTGCCATGCAAGCGGAAGGACGCTACGATAAACTCTGCGACGGGTGCAATTGGGCGCCCCGCCGGGCAGAGTGCGAGGACGACCATGAAGTGGTACATGCGACGACGGGCGCTGCTCTTGGCGGCGTTGGCGACAGGAACGACGCTTCAGCTCTCGACATGTGCTGAGCAGGCGAGTCTCTTCGGTCTGCAGGTGGGCGTTTCGTCGTTCACCCTGCCCCTCAACCGGATCATCGTCCAGTTCTTCACGGCCATCGCCCAGGCATCGCCGTTCGTCCTCACCATCTGAAGTCTCCCCCGGCCCGGACCCCTCGTATCGAGTAGCGAGACCGCCCACCGCTCGGAACCGCCGCTCCCCGGTCTCGATGTCTCAACGCAAGGCAGCGCGCAGGAACACAATGATCGATTGCGCGCCTTGGCCGGCCCGTTGGCTCTGCCGTTTGGCGGGTCTGCCATTCCCCTCGTCCTTGCGCCGCTCCACAGCCCTCCGGAACGCCGAGCAAGAGTGCTTATTGACAGCCGCCGCCGCCCGTGCAACGGCCGCTCCGAATGTGCGCGAATGTGCGCTAAATTGCACCTGGAAAAACCCGCAGAAGGCGCAAACCATGACCGACGAGACCACCATCATCGAAAAAATCGAGTCCCGGTCCTCATTCTACGAAAAGACCGACGCCGCCTTCCGCCGGCAAATCAATCGCGCCGTCGTCGACCGCGATCCCCCGACCTACAGGGCGCTCTTCCAGAAGTTCCGGCTCGCCGACCGCGGCATCAGCTACCACGCCTTCTACCGACACGCTCGACGCCTCCGGATCCAGGCCGCCGCCCTGGACGTCGCCGACGCCGTCCTCCCCGACAACACCGATCTCGCCGGCCTCCTGCCTCACCTCGTCGCCTGCCGGCTCCTCGACGCCCTGCAGGACGAATCTACCGCCCCGACGGTCCTCCAGCAGCTCACCGACACCTGGCGCATCGCCGCCAAAACCTCCCTCGTCATGCAGCAATACGCCGCCGAGGCCGACGCAGCCCGAAAAAAGGCGGGCAAGAAAGACCTCGACGAACTCTGCGGGCTTGTCAAACAATACGGCCGTCTTGTCAAACACGACACCCGAAACCAACTCCGCCATTCCCTACACGCCGAAGAAGAAGCCGTCCGAAACCTCCATCCGGACCGCACAAAACCATGACCGCACGCCACGACAGCGCCGCCACAGGCCCCGCTCTGACCACTCCCGCGGCACGTGCCGCCGGCCGAACCCGTCAACGGCCCCGCGGGATCCGCCGACAAAACGACCAAAAAACAGGAAAAACGCCCTGCCCGTCCCAAAAAAGGGCTTGACTCGTCGCCGAAGAGGCGGTATTATGAGTCGTGTTAGGGGTTCTTGGGCATGGGGGCGCAGGAAAAGGTCGTGCCCGCGCGCCGCAGCGCCGCCCCTTGTGGGGAACCATTCTCGCGACGCGCCGGACGGCTTGGTGAACTGGATCGACGACACCGACGCGGCGGGCGCCATGAGCACGACGACCTTTCAATATGACAACCGCAATCGCCTGACGGACGCGGTCCGCACCGGCCAGACGCCCTACGACCTGTCCTACGCCTACGACGCCATCGGCAACCGCGA
>JBHHVX010000184.1:0-6616 GCA_046754505.1 Phycisphaerae bacterium
GGCGGCAACACGAGGTCAAACTGATTGATGCCGTACGCAAGACCGCTGCCGGGGTCCACATCCAGCGCGATCCGCGAGATGTCGGCCGTGCTGCTTTTCACCCCAATGAACATCGCCGAGTTGTCGCCGCCGTTGTCGCTGAATCCCGGCTCGCTGAAACTGCCAAGACTGACACCGTTCACGTCGAAGGCTTCGATCGTCGCGGTAAAGCTCCCATACATCGCCCGCTGAACCTGCACCCCACCGCCAAACACCGGCTCCGGAAAATCGATGAACATCCTCCCGGCAGGGGCCAAATTCCGAATGAGTCGATCGCCAGGCGCGAAGTTTCCTGCCCACTGCACAAACTGATCCACCCGCCTGAAACCGATGGGCGCACCCTTGCTGACGCCCAGCGGAACGCCGCCGCTCGACGTCACCGCAAACGAACTCGACAACATCGTGCCAACCGGTCCCAACGCCCCCCAATCGACGCCGTCGGTGCCGCCCAGTGCCGCGCGGCCCGTCACCAGCGTCACCTGCCCCGTCGCGGGAAGCGCCAGACACGACAGAGATAGCACAACCACAATCTTCATGACACAAGAACGCATTCCGTCTCTCCTCGATCGCGACGCCGCCTGCTGCGGTGGTGGCGCGGACTTCCGGGCGCCCCATCCGCTCCGGCAGGTGGGGACCACCCTCCTCGGCTCCGGCCCGCATCACAATCGATTGTTCATCCCGACAGACGTGTAATCAACCGGACTCTCGCCCACCGGCCCGGCCGAATCGTGGCATAGACGATAGTCTCATAACCGTCCGGCGGCCCTCGCCCCATAATGGCCCGCCCTCAGACACACCTGCGTCACTCGTCCGAAAACTCGTGAATCGCCCGCGTGGTCGCACGCTTGATCGACTCGGCGGCCTGAGTCGTAGCCGCCCTGGCCTTGCCCACATACGGTTTGGCCTTGTCCGCAAGCTCGCCCGCCTTCTGCCGCACCTTGACGGCCGCCTCACGCGCACGTGCTTTCATCTTGCCGGCCGTCTCAATCGCCTCGTGCTTCAACTGTTCAGCCTTCTCTTCGGCGCGCTCCACATACGGCTTGGCCTGCTCACGCACTTCTGCCGCCTTCCGCGTCGTGGCGTCGCGAGCCGCCTTGGCCTTGACCGCCGCCTCCCGCTTCGCGTTCCCAATGTCTGCAGGATCGCACCCGCACACGGCCACAACCAGAAACGCCGCGATCGCACCCCTTGCAAATCGATACATCCCATGACCTCCCGTCGCCAAGGCACGCGCCCACCGCTACGCCCCGACACCGTCTTCACGCAGGTCGACAACCCATGCGCCCGGCACGCGCTCCGCCGCGATCTCCGCCGCCAGATTAACCCACGCACCACAACGATCCAGAATCCACGAATCCGCCGTCGCCACCACCCCATCATATGCGACCAGCACCCTGTCCGGATCGTTCACCAGTCCGATCTGCCACGACAGCCGCGACCCCGCCGCCACTTCGGCCATAAGCCTCTTCAGACGCCCGCTGTTCGATACGGGACGATCCAAATACCAGTCCACCGATCGAATCCCCTTCGCCTCCAAGTGCGCCGCGATCAGCGACACCGCCGGCATTGTCTCCGCCACCCGCCGGTACGTCCCGTGTAGACTCGCCAGATCACGTAAACAGCCGTCACGCCCGATCAGACCCACCCCGTCCGCCATCAGGCTTTCGATGGTGATCAGGAGATTGTAGCCGTCAATGGCCACACGCCCGTCACTGCACGCCGCCGCTCCAACCGCCCTCGAGCGTCGCGAACACAGCGCAACATCACTGCATGATGAGCGGCGAACCGCCTGCCGCTGCCGGGAGACCAAGCGGTGCCGATCGCCAACCAGCGCCAAGGCTGACTTCTCCGCGTAGCCCCGCGACAACAGCCACGAAAGCTCCGCCGTCGCCTGTCGAAGCACACCACAGAACCGCCTCGCAAAAAGCCGCCGGTCCTCGGGGTGCGGTCCGCGGTGTTTTCGCAGATCAGGCATGATCAGCCCCAGTACCGATCGCCGCGTCGATAACACACCCTAATCTTATGGCAAATAAGGAGTTGTGCCGAATTGCAGGCTTCGGTTTTCGGATTTCCGCCAGCCGTGCAGGGTGCGTCCAAGACGCGCCTTCTTGCTGGACGCATGTCCGCCAGTGCCTTCGGACGACGCCGAATGCGCCCCTCGCCACACGCGACGCCGGTTGCAATACCCGCCGGGATCGGCTAAACATCCCCGTTCTGGATGCGGCAGACCGAAACCGGACAGACCGGGCAACGGCGGGAGTTGACCACGCGGTCTCACCGGACCCTACGATCTCGAACCCTCGGCGGCGAGTGGACAGGGCATGAAATTCATCCTGGTGGATCGCATCAACAGCCTGGACCCGCCGAAGCGGATCGCCACCAGCAAGGCCCTCTCCCTCGCAGAGGAGTATCTGGCAGACCACTTTCCCACGTTTCCCGTGATGCCGGGTGTCCTCATGCTCGAAGCCATCGTACAATCCGCCGCCTGGCTGGTCCGGGTGACGGAGGACTTCGCCCACAGTATGATCGTCCTCGAAGAAGCGAGGAACATCAATTACAAGAGTTTCGTCTCCCCGGGGCGGACCTTGGATGTAACAGTCGACGCGATCCGGATAGAGGACCGGTCAAGCGAATTTCGGGCCGTCGGCCGATGCGGCGAGCAGGAAATGGTCAAGGCGCGGCTGCGGCTGCGCCATTACAATATCGCGGATCAGGATGCCGCCATGGCCGACGTCGACCGGCGAATCGTCCAGGATGCACGGCAACGTTTTCAGTTGCTCAACGGTCCGTCGGCCGTCCGGACGGCTGTCGCGACGGCAGGCAGTCACTGACCGTGACAGACAATTGATGGAGTAAATGCCGTATGGCACAGATGAGCCGAGAAGAAGTCTTCAACAAGGTCAAGGAAGTATTGGTCGACGCCCTCGGTGTCGACGACGACGAGATCAAGGAAGACGCAACCCTGAGGGGAGATCTGGGGGCGGAGTCGATCGACTTCCTCGATATCGTCTTTCGACTGGAGAAGACGTTCGCCATCAAGATCCCCCGCGGCGAGCTTTTCCCGGATGACATCCTCAACAACCCGGACTACGTCGAGAACGGAAAAATGACCGCCAAGGGGCTGGAGCAACTCAAGAGCAAGATGCCCCACGCCGACTTCACCACCTTCGAAGCCAACCCCGAAGTCGACGAAATGCCCAACCTGTTCACGGTAAAGACGATTGTCAATTACGTCGGTCTCAAAGTGGCCGCCTGAGGGCCCCGAGGCTCGACGCCGGAAATCCCGGCTGGCAGCCCTCCCGGGCCTGCCGCCACCTGCGGTGTTCGGCCGCCCGCCTGCTATACGACATGCGTTGGATCTGGATCGACAAATTCACCGCCTTCGAGTCCGGCCGCCGCGCTACCGCCCTCAAGAACGTCAGCCTGGCCGAAGAACACCTGCACGACCACTTCCCCGGATATCCGGTCATGCCGGCCAGCCTCATCATCGAGGGCATGGCCCAGACCGCCGGCATCCTCGTCGGAGAGGCCCGCGGTTTTCAGGAAAAGGTCATCCTCGCCAAGGTGAAGCGAGCGACCTTTCATCGTGAGGTGCGGCCCGGTCAGCAGATCACCTACGACGCCTCCATCGACCAGGTGTCCGCCGAAGCCGCCGTCACCTCCGGCCTCGCCACCGTCGACGGCGAGCCGCTCGCCGAAATCGATATCGTCTTTTCACATATCGATAACAACCTCAGCGGCTTGGATTTCCCCGAGGAAAACTTCGTGTTTACCGAGGATTTCAAATCGCTCCTGCGAACCTATAATGTCAACCCGGCGCAACCGGCGCCCTGACAGCAACCGACCCTGACCCCCGACGCCCGTGCCGGTCACGGAGACCCGCGTCGAGCAAACGCCGACGCTTGTGATGCCTGGACACTGTTCTATGAACGATGACCGACGAGTCGTAGTCACCGGAATGGGCGTCGTGACCCCGTTGGGCGTCGGCATCGCCGACACCTTTGATGCCCTCGTCGAAAAGAAGTGCGGAATCGGCCGCATCAGCGCCTTCGACCCAAGCCGTTTCTCCTCACAGGTCGCCGGTGAGGTCCGCGACGTCACCGTCAAAAACTGCGTTCCCAAGAGCTATCGAAAAGCCACCAAGGTCATGGCCCGCGACATCGCCCTCGCCGTCATCGCCGCCTACCACGCCGTCAGTGACGCCGGACTGCGAACCCGATGCCTCGTCGATCGCGGCGAGGTCGACGGCGAGGTCGACGTGGACTCCACGCGATTCGGCGCCAACATCGGAGCCGGCCTCATCTGCGCCGACCTCACCGAACTCGCCGGTGCCCTCGCCAGCGCCGCCGAACGGCCCGACGCCCCGAAAGACCGCGGTTTCAGCCTCGAAAAGTGGGGCGCCGAGGGCATGACCAATCTCACGCCCCTCTGGCTCCTCAAGTTTCTGCCCAACATGCTCGCCTGCCACGTCACCATCGTCCACGACTGTCAGGCCCCCTCCAACACCATCACCTGCGGTGAAGCCAGCTCCCATCTCGCCGTCGGCGAGGCCTTCCGGACCATCGCGCGCGGCGCCGCCGATCTGTGCATCTGCGGCGGCGCCGAGAGCAAGGTCAACCCGATGGGGCTGCTCAGGCCCGCCCTCCTCGGCCGGCTCGCAACCGACTTCAACGACCGGCCCGCCGAGGCCTGCCGCCCGTTCGACCGACGTCGAGCCGGAACCGTCGTCAGCGAAGGCGGCGGCCTGCTCATTCTCGAGGAACTCCAACGCGCTCGCGCGCGCGGCGCCCGCATCTACGGCGAGTTGATTGGCTTCGGAGCCGCCGCCAACGCCGCCAACTGGCTTCGGCCCCAGCCCGACGGCCGCGCCCTCATGCTCGCCATGAAGAGCGCCTTCCATGATGCCGGCATCGGGGCCGACAACGTCGATCTCGTCAACGCCGCGGGCGTCGGCACCGTCTCCAACGACGCGGCCGAGGCCGCCGCCCTCCGGACCACCTTGGGCGCCCGCGCCGCAAAGGTCCCGATCCTCACGACCAAAGCCGCTCTGGGCAACAACGGAGCCGGCAGTGGAGCGATCGATCTCGCCGTCACCCTGATGGCGATGCACCGATGCGTCCTCCCACCCGCCCCGAACACTGTCGAAATCGATCCCGACTGCGGTCTCAACGTCGTCCGCCCCGATCCCGCGGATTGCAGGGCCGACGTCGCCGTCAGCGTCGCCTCCGCCCTCTCCGGCGGTCAGACGGCCGCACTCGTGTTTCGGAGGTACAGCGAATGACGCGCCGCGTCGTGGTAACCGGAATGGGCTGGGTGACTCCCCTGGGGTTCGACCTCGAAAAGACCTGGCAGCGCATCGTCAACGGCGAGAGCGGCGTCGATCAGACGACCGTCTTTGACGCACGCACCTTCCCAACCCAATTCGCCGCCGAGGTCAAAAAGTTTGACCTCCGCGACTTCCTCGGAGCCGACTACGAGGCCCACGAAACTGCGAGCCGCCAGGTCCGCTTCGCCCTCGCCGCCGCGAAACAGGCCTGGGAACACGCCGGAATCGCCGCGGCCGCCATCGACAAGACCCGCGTCGGCGTCTATCTCGGCGGAGGCGAAGGTCCCATGGACTTTGACAACTTCGCCGCCGCCGCCGTCGAAGGTTGGAACTACGCCGACAACGACCTCGACACCCGCCGCTGGGCGGACGTGGCCTACGAGCGGCTGGAAAAAATCTGCGAGGCGGAACAGGACCCCAACATGGCCGCCGGCCACATCGCCGTCATGTTTGGCGTCGAGGGACCCAACTTCAACACCCTCACCGCCTGTGCCGCCAGCACCCAGGCCATCGGCGAAGCCATGAACCTCATCCGCCGCGGAGATGCCGACGCCATGATCTCCGGCGGTTGCCACTCGATGATCCACCCCTTCGGCGTCACCGGCTTCAACCGCCTGACCGCCCTGTCCACCCGAAACGATGAGGTCCGGTCCGCATCGCGCCCGTTCGACCGAACGCGTGACGGCTTCGTCCTCGGCGAAGGCGCCGGCATGATCATCCTCGAAGAGCTCGAACACGCTCGCACGCGGGGAGCCACGATCCGTGCCGAGGTGGCCGGCTATGGCTCCACCGCCGACGCCTTCCGCATCACCGACATCCACGAAGACGGCCGCGGCGCAATCGCCTCCATGCAACGAGCGCTCGAGGACGCCAAGTTGACACCCGCAGATATCGACTACATTTCCGCCCACGGAACCGGCACTCAGGAAAACGACAAGATCGAATCCCTCGCCATCAGCAAGCTCTTTGGCGACCGCGCACGCAACGTGCCGCTCAGCAGCGTCAAGAGCATGCTCGGCCATCTGATCACCGCCGCCGGTGCCTGCGAAATCATCACCTGCATCCTCGCCATCCGCGACGGCGTCCTTCCGCCCACCATGAACTACCAGCACCCCGACACCGCCTGCGACCTCGACTACGTCCCCAATCACGCCCGAAAGGCCAAAGTCCGCACCTGTCTCAGCAACTCCTTCGGATTCGGAGGCCAAAACGACACGCTCGTCGTCACCGCCTTCCAGCCATAACCCGCCC
>JBHHVX010000185.1:0-6536 GCA_046754505.1 Phycisphaerae bacterium
GCCCAGAAAGTCGCTGGAGAAGACGAGAAATCAGTGATGTCCCCTTTTCTCCTCCAACAATCAGTGATGTCCCCTTTTCTCCTCCCTCAATAATCCCGGCCAGCCCAGAAAGTCGCTGGAGAAGACGAGAAATCAGTGATGTCCCCTTTTCTCCTCCCGGGTCGGGCATCGGCGGAACCATGCTCTGTGTCCATGCCGGCCGCGTGCCCGCCAGCAACCCGAACCCCATCGCCGCCAGAATCGTGAGTTTCGGTCTCATCATCGTGACTTCCTTCTTGCCGGCTCCCCGCCCACACACTGCGGGTCGCCTCGCCTCGGTTCGCATCGCCCCCCAACGGTGCACTGCGGCACTGGCGGGCAAGCCGCCAGTGGCACCCGGCTGACTTCCCTCCATCGCCACTCGGTGTGTCGCCACCACATATAACAACTCCGCCGCTCACTCTATTCCCGGAATCCCGAGATTCTTCAGAAAGAACCGGCCGTTCCGGCGAATCGGGACACGGGGCGTGCCTGCCCGGCCCCCGGCGATCCGCCTCGGGCAACGTACCACATCATCTGCCCGTATCGTCGGACGCCCTCGACACTGCTTCGTCATGTCAGACACCGGTGCATCGACGCGTCAGTTCGCTACAATGACGCGCACATGACCCCGCCGTCCCAGACTGCTGATGCGCGACCGGCCACTGCCGTCAAGCTCCGTGCGCTCTTGACGCGAGCGCTAGGCTTGTCGACGGGACTCGCCGGCGGCCGCGAGATCGAGATTCGCGATGTGTCTGCGGACTCGCGCAGGATCGGTCCCGGCGGGCTGTTCGTCGCGGTGCACGGGACGCGAAAGGATGGGGCCGCGTTCATCGGCGACGCCGTGGCGCGGGGCGCCGAGGTGGTTGTGGTCGGGCCGGAGGACGCCGTTCCACCGGAGACGGTCGTGGTTCGCGTTCTGGATACGGCTACGGCATTGGCGCGGATTGCGGCGGCGCTATACGGACTGGATACGATTCAGGCGTCAGGCGGCCTCCGCGTCATCGGTATCACGGGCACCAACGGCAAGAGCACCGTGGCCTATATGACGCGGGCGATCCTCGAAGCGGCCGGACACCGCGTGGCGCTGCTGGGGACGATTGCCTACGATCTGGCCGGAAAGACGCTGCCCGCGCCGCTGACCACGCCGGATGCGGTCACCCTGACGCGGCATCTTGTCGAGAGCCACACGCGCGGGGCGAGGCTTGCCGTTATGGAGGTCTCGTCGCACAGCCTGTCTCAACGGCGTACGGACGGAATCACATTCGATACTGCGGTCTTCACCAACCTGACGCTGGACCATCTGGACTACCACGGTTCGATCGACGCCTATTGCCGCACGAAGCGCCGGCTCTTCGACGGGCTTTCAGACACGGCCGCCGCGGTCATCAACGGTGACGACCCCCGCGCAGCGGAGATGGTCGGGCAGTGCGATGCCCGGGTGGTCCGATTCGGCTTCGACGCCGCTGCCGACGTCCGCGCCGTCGAACCGGTGGCAGACACGACGGGCGGGCGGTTCCGCCTCGAGATCACGAAAGACGCCCGCGCTGGGGCATTCGCGTCGTGCGTGATCGACGGCCCCTCCTGCGCGATCAGGATACCCCTCATCGGGCGCCACAACATCGCGAACGCGCTGGCCGCCGCGGGCGCGGCGCTGTCGCTGGGCGTGGACCTTTCCACGATCGCGCGGGGGCTGGCGGCCGTCGAGCACGTACCGGGCCGCCTGCAACGCGTCGCGACCGGCGATCCGGGGTTTGACGTCTTCGTGGACTACGCCCACACCGACGATGCCCTGCGAAACGTGCTGGGCGCCCTTCGGCCCATGACGCGTGGCAGGCTGTCGTGCGTATTCGGGTGCGGAGGAGATCGCGATCGGACGAAACGCCCGCTCATGGCACAGGTGGTCGCCGACCACGCAGACGCGTTTGTCATTACCAGTGACAATCCGCGGACGGAGGATCCGCTCGCTATCATCGCCGATATCGAGCGGGGCCTGAGCGCGGCCCAGCGCGCGCGCTGCACGGTCGAACCGGACCGGGCGCGGGCGATCGCCCGGGCCATCGCACAGTTGGACAGAGGAGACATCTTGGTGATCGCAGGAAAGGGGCACGAAACTTACCAAATCGTCGGTTCGCAGCGGATTCCGTTCGATGACGTGCAGGTAGCCCGCAAGGCGATTTCGCGACGTCGGCGATCCACGGAAGGCCGCAAGCCCGATGGCCCGATCGGCGTCGCTCGGAGGTCGAAGACACCATGAAGCCGGTGACTCTGGAGGAAGTCGCTCGAGCAGTGGGCGGGCGGCCGTTGGGTCGGATGGTGGTGACGTCTATCCGAGGCGTCCAGACAGACTCACGTAAGGATTGCGACGGCCGTCTGTTCTTCGCGCTGGTCGGTCCGACTCACAACGGCCACGACCACGTCGCGGAGGCACTGAACAAAGGGGCGGTGGCGGCCGTCATCAGCGAAACACAGGACGAGGGCGAAGGCGCCGACGGCCACGACCCGGGTCGCCTGATCCAAGTGGCGGATACCGTCGAGGCGCTCGGGCGTCTGGCCTCCTGGTATCGCCGCCAGATCTCCGCGCAGGTGATCGCCGTCGTCGGGTCCTGCGGAAAAACGACAACGAAAGACATGATTGCCGCGGTGCTTGGGGCCAGACGGCGCGGCCGTGCGGCCGTAGCAAGCTTCAACAACGCGATCGGCGTACCGCTTACACTCCTGTCGGTGGAACCCCAGGACGAGTTTGTCGTCGTCGAGATCGGCACGAATCACGCCGGTGAGGTCGCGGCTCTCGGCCGGATCGCACGGCCCAACGTTGCGGTCGTCACGAGCGTCGGAGAGGAGCACCTGGAGTTCTTCGGAGATATCGAAACGGTTGCCCGGGAGGAGATGTCCATTCTGCTCTGCATGCGGGAGCGATCGTGCGCCGTGATCAACCATGACGCGTTCCGATTCTTGTCCACACGTGGGCAGCGGCAACAGACCGTGCTGACATACGGCACGCACAAGGACGCAGACCTGCGAGCCGTCGACCTTCGCGTCGAGGCCAGCGGCTGCCGGTTCCGGCTGAACGACCGCTTTGGCTATCGCGTGCCGCTGCTCGGTGGCCACAACGCGATCAACGCCCTGGCCGCCATCGCCATCGGGGCACGTTTCCGCATGACCGACGAGGACATGGCCGCGGGGCTGGCTGCGGTTCGCCCCCCTCCCATGCGTCTCGAGCGATCGACCATCGGCTCGGTCACGCTCATCAACGATGCCTACAACGCCAACCCGTCCAGCATGAGGACGGCGTTCGACGTGATGGACCACCTGCCGCATCACGGCCGCAAGGTGCTCGTTCTCGGCGACATGGGCGAGCTGGGTGAGCAAACGGAGCGATGCCATCGGGCCGTGGGGCGAGAAGCCGGCCGCTCCACCGCCCATGTGATCATCGCAGTCGGCCGCTGTGCCCGGATCGTCGCGGACGGCGCGACCGGAACCGCCGGAACGTCCAAGCGGATCTACTCCATCCCGACCGTGGAGTTGCTGAGCGAGAAGATCAAGGACCTGATCGAACCCGGCGACGTCGTGCTGTTGAAGGCCTCCCGCAGCGTGCGTCTGGAGCGACTCGTTCAGCCGCTCACAGACGCCGCGCGCGTGGCGATGGCATCATAGTTTCGTGACAGCCGTTGCCGATTCGATGATGACGGACAGACATACAAGCGGCGACTGAGAACCCGCCGGCACGGGCGCCGATCGATGAGAATGGCATTCATGTGATTTACCACCTGCTCCAGTTCTTTGTTGAGAAGCAGTACTTCGGACTGGAAGGACACTACGGCTACGAGAACCCCCTGTTTCGCGCCACCATCGCAATCCTGGTGGCGTTCTTCGTGGTCCTCATGCTTGGCCCCCGCACGATTCGCCTGCTGATCCACATGCGACTCGGAGACATTCCCGATTTCGACCACAAAGATCTCAACGAACTGACCCGCCACAAGGCCAACGTGCCGACCATGGGGGGTGTCCTCGTCCTCTTTGGGATCATCGTGGCGGTCCTTCTGCTCGCCGACCTGACGAGCTTCTACGTCATCACCGGTCTGTTCTGCATGCTTTATCTTGGTGCGCTGGGCTTCGTGGATGACTGGCTCAAGCTCCGCGGCAAGGGGCAAGGCAATTCCCGAGACGGCCTGAAGCTCTACCAGAAGCTGCTCTTCCAGATCGGCCTCGGCGTCCTGCTCGGGCAATACCTCTTCTACCGCGGGCCGGACAACTTCGTCGAGGTCGAGGGCGTCGTGCATCAACTCCTCACGCTCCCATTTGTGAAGCAACCCCTGTTGCTCTCCATTCCCGTGTTCATGGTGATGACGGTGCTTGTCGTGGCCGGCACGTCCAACGCCGTGAACCTGACCGACGGAATGGACGGTCTCGCCGGTGGATGCGTGGCCTTGTGTTGTTTTGTGTTCATGATCCTCGCATGGGTCGTGGGGGACGCGTCGGCGGCGGCCAAGCTGCTGATGCCGCATGTGCCGGATGCCGGAGAGTTGTCGGTCCTGTGCGGGGCGATGATGGGGGCCTGTCTTGGGTTCCTGTGGTACAACTGCCACCCGGCTCAGGTCTTCATGGGGGACACCGGCTCGCTCCCGCTGGGCGGGCTGCTCGGTTTCGTCGCCATCTGCCTCCGGCAGGAGTTGATGCTGCTGATCGTCGGCGGCGTGTTCGTGATCGAGGCCGTGTCGGTCATGCTGCAGGTGGGCTACTTCAAGATCACGAAGGGGAAACGGATTTTCCTAGTCGCACCCATCCATCACCACTTTCAGCTCAAGGGATGGGCGGAAACTCAGGTGGTTACCCGCTTCTGGCTGCTCGCCACCTTGTTCGCGGCGCTGGCCCTGGCAACGACAAAACTTCGCTGAGGTCGTTCGCCGATGTATGGATTGGAGAGCGACCGGCGAGCGTGCCGGCCGCCACCGCCGACTGCGCACGCCGAACCGCGGCCATCATGCCGCCGTTCGCCGGGAGCCGCCCGATGACGCGCCTCGATACCCGCTCGACGTCGTGCAGCGCGACGATCACGCTCGTGGCGTCCGCGCTGCTCGGGCTGGGCGTGGTGATGGTCTTTTCGGCCAGCGCGAGCCTGACGGCCGCCCCGATCACAACGGATCCGCTGCGGAATCCGTCGGTTCGGCAGGCCGCGTTCTCGTTCATCGCTCTCGTGGTCATGTTGTGGGTCAGCCTCTATCCATACCGGCGTTGGGAGATTCGCGACGGGGCATCGTTTCAGTGGCCGGTCATTCTGATGCTCGTGACGGCAATCCTGCTCCTGCTGGTGCTGATTCCGGGTATCGGCGAGATTCGCAACGGCGCCCGTCGCTGGTTCTCACTGGGACCGGCCGGCGTGGACCTCGGTTTTCAACCGTCCGAGGTCGCGAAGCTGTCGATCGTCCTGTTTCTCGCCGGCGTGTGCGCCAAACTGGGCAAACGGCTCCGGCGATTCTGGAGCGGCTTCCTTCCGACGGTGGCGATCGTCGGGATCGCCATCGCGCTCGTCGGCGTGGAGGACTTCGGGACGGCCGCCCTGCTGGCCGTGGTGACAGGAGGCGTCCTCCTGGCCTCGAGAGCCAGATTGCGACACGTTCTGTTGGTCGGCGTCCCCACCGTCGCCGCCATGACGGGGTTCGTCCTCGCGAGACCCTATCGCGTCGCTCGGTTGCTGACGTTCTTGGATCCCTACGCCGATCCGCAGGGCCGGGGCTATCACCAGATTCAGTCGTTGATCGCGATCGCGTCGGGCGGCTGGTCGGGGCATGGGCTGGGCGCGGGCATCCAGAAGTACGGCTACCTGCCGGAAGGCCGGAGCGATTTCATCTTTGCGGTCGTGTGCGAGGAATTGGGCGTGATCGGCGGGGCCGCATTGATCGCCCTGTTTCTCATCCTGCTCTGGCAGGGCAGGCGAGCCATGTCGGCCGCTCCGAGTGAATTCGGCCGGCTCCTTGCCTTGGGCGCGACGCTGACGATTGGCATCCAGGCCGCGATGAACATCGCCGTCGTGACGGTCACCGTCCCCACAAAGGGCATTGCGCTGCCACTCGTTTCGGCGGGCGGGACCGGTGATCTCGTGTTCGGTGTCATGCTCGGACTGCTCATCAGCGTGGCGCGCGATTGCCGGAGCGTCCGCCGCACGCCGTCGCCTGCGAATCCGTCACGCACGCCCCGTTCGGGAGGGCGGCCACAGAATCTCACCTCGACGGCGTAGTGCCTGAATCACGCGTGGATGGAATGGAGGCGTGGGCAGAACCATTCACGCGTCCTCAGAGGACCACCGGCGAGACGCCGATGCTCCCCAGCCGAGGAGGCGTGGCAGAGGACTGGCGGAAAGCCGAAAGCTGAAGACCGAAAGCTGAAAACCGAAAGCTGAAAGCCAAAATCTGACCCCCGATCCCTGATCCCCCGGCCGCAGGGCGTGGCTCGACAGCGTGGAGCGAGGCCGTACAATCCACGTCGTTTTTCTTGTGTCCCTGTGAGCACTTATGGAC
>JBHHVX010000186.1:0-6507 GCA_046754505.1 Phycisphaerae bacterium
GTGGCACCCATCGGAGCAGCCGGGCGTTGCCGCCAAAACTGTCGTGGACCCGGAGGAGATCGAGACGATAGGATGTGTTACCCATGTCTCCGAGCACGTGTTACCCTTGTCCCCGGTCCAAGCACCTTTGAAAGGGATGGAGCACCCACATGCGAAGAAGGACGGACGTTGCCCGATAGGCCTGCGAACGCCGCTGATTCCGCCTCGCCGCCGGTCGATCGACGGACGACACGCCCATCGTCGCGTCGCGCCGGCCGCCTCGCCGAATGTCTCGCCGCGTTCACCATCGGCACATTGCTGATGGGGTTCTTCTACGGCGGCACCTCTCTTGCGGGCGGCGAAGACCTCGGCGTTCCGGGGCACGATTCGTTCTATCACATCAAGATGGCCGCCCTGATGCCGCAGCACGGACTGCTCCATCGGTTCCCGTGGCTTCGGTTTGCCTATTTCACGGAACACGGCCACGACTTCGTCAGCCACCACTACGGTTTTCATCTGCTCCTCGTGCCTTTCGTTGAGCTGTCACAGTGGCTGACGGGTGGCTCTCTGTCGGGCGGACGCTGGGCCATTTGCACCTTCTTCGGCCTGACGCTGGCGCTCTTCAACCTCCTGCTCGTTCACGAGAACGTCCGCTGGCGATGGCTCTGGCTGCTCTTGTTCATCCTGATGCCGCATCAGTTCTTCACGCGGCACGCGTTCGTGCGGGCGATCGCGCCCTCGATGGTGTTCATGCTCCTGATCCTGCTGCTGGCGTTCCGGGGCCGCTACGTGCTCGTCGGGTTGGCCGTGGCCGGCTATACGCACCTCTATCTGGGCGGGGTGTTGTACGCGCCGGTGATCGTGGGTGCGTTCGCCGTTGCGTCGATGCTCGGCCCGCGGGGCGACCGGTCGTTTCCGTGGCGTGTCGTGCTCTGCTCTGCCGCCGGCTGGGCCGTGGGCATTGCGGTTCATCCCTACCGGGAGGAGATGCTCGAATTCCTCAAGCTCCAGGTGTTCGGAACGGGCCTTTCGCCGGACATTTCCGTTGGCCGCGAATGGAAGCCCTATCGCGACGTGTGGTGGTTTGGCGCGAAGTTGTCGGGCGTTCTGCTGCTGGTTTGGACGGGCGCGATCGTCGCGCGTCTCCGCCGCGGACCGCGCTTGAACGCACGGGAATGCACGCTTCTGTTGCTGAACTTCGCTTTCCTGCTCCTGACGCTCAAGGCCCGTCGCTTCGTCGAATCCTGGCCGGTGTTCTGCCTGCTGAGCGCGGCCTACCTCTCGGCGCCGCTGACGGAGCCGCTCGGCGCGTGGCTTCATCGCGGCTTTCGACACGTCGAGCCATGGCGCGTTCGGCTCCTGCGCACCTTCTTGATCGCGATCATGGTCGCGGCGTCGGTCGGGCTGGCGTATGCTGCCGCTCAATCGAAGGATGTCCGCCAACTGGCCGGCGACGGGCGGCTGTGGGCGGTCGCGGCACTGATCCTGCTGGTTCCGGCGGTGAAGGCCTGGATCACCGCGGGAGCGAGAGGGTCGTCACGGCTTGCCAGGACCGCGGGTGTGGTGACCGTCGTCATCGGGGCCATCGCCGGCACGGCCTGCCTCGACGCCGCACGGCTGCTCGACATCCGGAAAACGACCCGATGCGGATATGACCTGCCGGCCATTCGCAAGATGGCGAACTTCCTGAGGGACCATTCACAACGCGGCGACGTCGTCTTCACGGACGATTGGGACATCTTTCCCGTCTATTTCTACTTCAATTCGTACGACCGCTACATCGTCGGACTGGACCCCAAGTTCACCCACGCCCGTCGGCCGAACCTGTGGGCGCGCTACGTCAAGATCACGCGCGGGCAGATTCCGGCGGACGTCGACGTCGAGCACACCGACCGGCCCGAATCCGACCGCATGGAGACGATTCACGTGGCCCTCGAAGACATTCGGGACCACTTCGGCGCGAAGTTCGTCATCACCGACCGCGACCACAAGGCCCTCGCCGTCAAGCTGAACGGCACGCCGGCCTTCACCCGACTGATCTACCCCTCGACCTCCTATCGCGAGTCGAGGAACGCCCCGTACCTCGTCTTTCAGGTTCGCGACGCGGACGAACCGCGTCCGCCCGCCGCTCCGTAGGGTGTGTCCGCGACGCACCTTGCACCTTCAGCAGGGTCCGAGAACTGAATTGGCAGTTCAGGGTCCGATGTAGCGGGCTTGGCACACCGGTTGCCCTGTTGGTACCTTGAACAACGGGGACCCGGACGTGTTCAAACCTCGTTCTTGACGTGTCAAGGCCCGGTTTTTCGTGAGGTTGCGGTTGTTTGTGGTACAATGGCGCGTTGGGTGTGCCCGCGCGAGTGTGTGCAGGTGCACACATTGTGTGTGCGAAAACACACATCTTGGACACACCCGTGATGTGCGGAGAGACACAGTGTTGTGATTCCGCTACCGGTCGGCACCCGATCGCGAAACGACACCTCGATCGGGTGGTGCGGAGAGACCGGCCGTGCAACAGACAGAATGGGCCGGTTCTATGTCACGCATACGCTGGTACCACTTTTACTTCGTTCTGGCCCTCTTTGACGTGGCGGTCATCATGATGAGCCTCTACATGCACCACGGCACTCTCGCCGGCGTCAGGCGGCTCATCCAAGCCGAGATCCGGCTGGACGATCAGTCGGACTGGCTCGAACACGTCCGGCAGCGCGTCGTCGAGTTGAATGCCCCTGGCAACGACGTTTTTCACTCCAAGGACGTCGAGGCCGAATGCAAACAGTTCGAGTTGGCCAGTCTCCTGATGGATCGGGCGTTGTCCGACAGGGAAGGCCGTTCGCCGAGTGCCAGTTCAGCGGACATTGATCGCCTGAACGGCCATATCGGCCGGTTGACGACCGCGGCAAGGGACATCTTCGCGGGTTTTCGGGCGATCTCCGCGGAACCGGATGTTCGCAAACAGGAGCGGCTCCTGTCGCAGGCGGGCGAGGCGATGGCCCGAATGGACCAAGCCCATCACGACGCCCTTCGCACGATCGCGCGGATGGAACAACCCAATTCGGCCGAGCGCTACGAACTGCTCCAAGAGCACGAGCAGGAGTTGGCGAGCCGGTTCCTGCGCGAACGGTTCGTGATCGCCGCTGTCGTGCTGATTCTGGTGGGCGCCCTGTTCTTCGGCCGCAAGCTTCAGGAGACCGATCGTGCATTGGCGGCGGAGCGTACGCGCGTCAAGGAGGCCCAACGCGAGCGCTTGGCGGCGATCGGCGAGTTGTGTTCCAGCGTCGCGCACGGGATTCGCAATCCGCTGGCGGCGATTCGCAGCTCGGCCCAGTTGGTGCTCGATATGGGCCGCCTCGACGCGGAATCGCGAGAACGGCTGAACGACATCCTCTCGGAGGGGAGCCGCCTCGGCGATCGCGTTACGAAACTGCTCAACTTCGCTCGCTCCAATGCGGAATCGTTCGAGACGCTCGATCTCCAGCAGCTCGTGGATTCGGCCATCCACGAACTCAAACCGCAGCTTAAGGAGCGCGAGATTACCCTCGCACGCGATTTTGAGCCGCGGGCCATCCATGTTCATGCAGACCGGCATCAAATTGCACAGGTGGTGATCGAGCTCGTGTCGAACGCCATGGAGCAGTCGTCCGGCGGCGACACCATCCGCGTCGCCTGCCGTCATCTGAACGGAGCCGGCAAGGCCCAGCTCTCGGTCGAGGACGATGGGACGGGGGTCCTGCCCGCAGCCCGCGATCAGGTCTTCAATCTATTTTTCACCACGAAATCAACGGGAACCGGCATCGGACTTGCCGCGGTGCGGCGGATCGCCAGGCTGCACGGCGGCAATGTTGAATTGGCGTGTCCGGACGGCGGCGGGGCGAGGTTCACCGTCACACTGCCGCTGGCGCCGAGCCGCCGGGCGGAGCGGACCAGCAAGGATGGGGCACATGCAGCGTAGGGAACGGACGCCGGCGATGGAGGGGAGGATCGCATCATGGCCCAAGTGTTGATTGTTGAAGACGAGACCATTCTCGCCAAGAACCTTCAGGCCAAGCTGAAGGCTCACGGGCACCGTGTGACCGTCGTCCACTCGGGCGAAGAGGCGGTCAAGGTCTTTTCAAGGATCGTACCGGAAGTTGTCCTTCTCGACGTGCGACTGCCGGGCATCGACGGCATTACACTGTTGCCGAGCCTCGGCAAGGAGTCGCCATCCACCAATTTCGTCATCATGACCGCACACGGCAACGAGCGCGTAGCGGTCGACGCGATGAAGGCCGGTGCCTTTGAGTACCTCACCAAGCCGATCGATCTCGACGAATTGCTGCTTGTCGTGGATCGCGCCGTCGATCGACAGCAGCTTGCCGACAATCTCACCTATCTCCGATCGAAGGAGGAGCGCAAGAGCGGCCTTGATCGAATCATCGCCGAGTCGATGGCGACCCGGAATCTCAAAGAGACGATCCGCCGGCTGACGCGGACCGACGTCCTCCGACTGTCCGACCCGCCGTCGGTGCTGATTACCGGTGAGACGGGCACCGGCAAGGACCTTGTCGCCCGCGCCATTCACTACGAGGGACCACGCTGCAAGAAGCCGTTCATCCATGTGAACTGCACGGCCCTGCCGGCGACCCTCTTTGAATCGGAGCTGTTCGGCCACGTCTGTGGTGCGTTCACCAGCGCGTCGAAGGCGAAGCGCGGCCTCTTCGAGGTGGCCCAGGGCGGGTCGATTTTCCTGGACGAGATCGGTCACCTCGACCCCGACGTGCAGGCCAAGCTGCTGCTGGCGATCGAGCAACGTGAGATTCGACCCGTCGGGGCCACCGATACCCGACCGATCAATGTTCACGTCATCGCCGCCACCAACCGGAACCTCAACGAGGCGGTCGCGTCCGGCGAGTTTCGGCGCGACCTCTATCACCGGCTGCTCGTCATCGAGATTCGCCTGGCGCCGCTCCGCGATCGCCGCGAGGACATCATGGTGCTCGCCGAGCACTTCCTCGCGCGGCACTGCCGGCGCTTCGGAGTCGACCCGAGAACCTTTGAGGAGGACGCGATCGATTGCCTCCAAAGTTATCGCTGGCCGGGCAACGTCCGCGAGTTGAGCCACCGCATCGAGAGCGCCATTCTTCAATCGGAGGGGCCGACCGTCGATCCCGCCGACCTCCATCTGGACGATGTTGAGGAGAGCGACGTGGACGGGCGCTTCCGGATCGATCTGCCCGAAGGAAACGGCCTCACGATGGACTTCGCCAACGGAGGACCGACGCTCGAAGAGGCCGAACTGGCGATCTTGCGCTCGGCCTACGAATACTGGGGGCGCAATCTCAGCCGGGCGGCCCGATCGCTCGGGCTGAGCCGAGAAGCGTTACGGTATCGACTGAACAAAGCGCCCCAAGCGGCGCGAAGCCGGTCCTGAACGGGCGGCCGGCTCGATCGCAGAGGAGTGGGCAAGTGAGTTGCGGTAGCACCGTGCTGAGTGCAGTGCGCGAATGTCAGGGACGACGTGTCGATCGCATGGAATGGGTGCGTTGCGCGGGAGGTGTGTGTACGCTGTTCATGGCGTGCCTGTTCACGTCTGCCGCCGGGGCGTTCACCCTGCCGGTGACCGTCAGCGATCCGATCGGCGACACGCGGCTCATCCGGACTGATCAGGATGGGAATGGGTTCATCGATCCGCTGGTGCAGCGGCTGCCCGACATTGTCGAGATGCGCATCGGGTCGTTCGCCCCAACCACGCCGTGGGTGGACCGCTTTGACGGCGTCTGGGACTCCGGCGGCGGCTACGTCCGATTCGATCTTGTGCTTCAGGGCGTGGTCAATCCGCCCGGCTTCCTGAACTTCGATTCGAGCTTCCCAGCCTATGATCCGTTCGCGTTCGGGCCGAATCCTATCTTCGGCTTCATCGAGTTCGACATGGATGCCGACGAGGACACCGGCGGCGAATTGAACGTCCCCAACTACCGCTACCTGGGGCTTGCCGCACGATGGGGCGGCCTGCCGACCGAGTCGCGATTCAGCGGTCGAGCCGCCCAGAGCTATGCGGCCTTCGATGGAGACTTCCAAACGGGTCCGTTCGTCGAGCGGAGCGGCGAGGAGTTCCACATTCCATTCCTCGGGGAGGAGATGGAGAGCATCACGGTCGTCCAGGAAGCGCCCGGCGGCTCGTCCGGCATCTTCGAAGCGGGCGAAATCTGGAATGTCAAAGGGCACTACTTCCACCGTGCTCACGGCTTCGAAGACTTCGCGGTCATGTGTACCAGTGGATCCGCCGGCCGATATGAGCCGGATGTCTATCTCCGCTTCGACCACGATATCGTCTCCGACCAAACGACGATCTCGCTCGTCTATCCGCTGCACAACTCGGACGACGCCCTGTTGGTCGGTCCGAATGAGCCGGTTGAGCCGAGAAACGGATGCAGCACCGACCAGGACTCGGTCGAGGAGGCGTTGTTTGATTTGTGGTTCAGCGCCCTGACGGCCGACAACATCACGCGGTTGATCCCCGAGTTCCAGCTCATCGCGGGCTGGGAGTTCAAC
>JBHHVX010000187.1:0-6485 GCA_046754505.1 Phycisphaerae bacterium
GGCGCACCGGCGAGACGCCGATGCTCCCCACCAACTGCCGGCTCCGGTATTGCTTCGGCGCGATGTACGGCCGGGGCGCACCGGCGAGACGCCGATGCTCCCCATCAACGGAGTGGCGTCGGAGCACTACCAAGCGTCGGTGGGGGGCGGGCTTTGGGACCAGGTGCGCGTGCGATAGGGGGGTTCGGGATCGAATCCGGCGACATTCAAGTCGCAGCGGGGAAGCACGACCATGCAGTAGGGGCTGGAAAGTCGGACCGGGGTACCCGGCGGCGGGGCGCGGACCAAGACATCGGCGTGGAGCACGCCGCCGTCGCGCCAGACACGATCGATGTCAACAGCGAATTGATCCGAGCTGCGTCGGCCGAGCGTCACCACCAGCACCATCTCGGTGTTGAAATCGACGTCAATGTCACGCAGTTGAACGCGCGCCCACTCCGACTCGCTGCGAACGACGAATTGCGTCGGTTGCATCTCGTGGCAGTGCGCTCCGGCATAATGCCGCAGAATCGGAAGCTCCTCCCCATTGCCCGGAATGGCCACGACCGGACCCTGGCGCATGCCATTGCATCCGACGACAAGGCCGAACACCACGACCGCGACGCTCGATCGTCGGAGCATGGAGCGTACATGGCCGAAATCCATTGGACTGCCAACCTTCTGACTGCTCATGCCGATCATCATAGGGATGTACCGCCCGGATCGACAAGCGGCTTGATCATCCCGTGCTGAGACGGCGGGCCACGGCCGGTCCGCGTACGCCCGATACCCGGAAGTATCTCACTGGAAACAGGACTCTGGAGTCACGGTCGATGGCGTTGTACCATTAGCGAATGTGGCGGACGGCGGTCAGCATGGTGTCGGCGGCGGCATGCATCGTTGGAATCGGCCTCGCACGGGCGGATATGGTGCACGACGGTCGGGGATCGTACACGGACGTGCGAATCGTCGGGTTGGTCGATAACGAACTGCGTTTCCGCATGCCTGATGGTCGCACGCTGTCAAAACAGGTGACGACCCTTCAGTGGATCACCGTCTCGCCGGGGCGTGACGAAGCGGCCGATTCTCTGAATCGTGCGGAGCGCGCGTGGGGACGCGAGCAATACGGCAAGGCGGCGGCGTTGTATCAGTCCGTGCGCCGGGAAGCCGGCCTTCGATGGATGCGCGACTTTGCCTTGACGCGGCTGGCGATGGTTCACGATCGAACCGGCGCATTTGAGAAGGCGCTGAGGGCCTATCTGGCGCTGGCTCCGCGGCGACCGATCTTGGCACGCGATGTCATTCCGCGGACTCTGCCGGCTCCGGGGACCACCGCGGCGGCCGCGGCATTGACGGCGATTGCGGCGGCGGAGCGGCAATCCCAGCCGGCCGACGTCAGGGTGACCCTCCGGCGGCTGAGAGAGCGTATTCGCCGCGGTGATGGGCCAAGCCGCAGGGCGGCAAGACGGACACGATCAGCCGGCGGTGGCTCCGGTGGAACGAGTCGCCGTTCGGCCTCCCGTCCGGCGAGTCCCCGCGTGGCGGTTCGTCGCGCGATCGCGGCGAGCGATCTGGCAAAAGCGCGGCGATTGCTCGCGGCCGGCCGGAAGAAGGCTCGAAAGTCGGAGCAGGCCGCGTGGGAAGTCGTTGCGGCGGAGTTGAGCTTCGCCGAGAAGGACTACCCTCGTGCGGGTCTGGCGGCGATGCGCGTGGTCGTCGTTCATCCGGACAGCCCGCACGTCGCGGGAGCGCTCTACTGGGCCGGCCGTTCGTACGAAGCGATGAAGCGTCCGGCCAAGGCGGCGGAACTGTACGAGGAATGCCTGGCACAAAAAACGGTCGACAAGCTGCTGGGCGAACAGGCACGGCAGCGTATCGAGGCCATCAAGAAGGCGGCAACCGGCGGATGACTCAACTCGGCACCAT
This sequence comes from Phycisphaerae bacterium, assembly GCA_046754505.1. Classification (GTDB taxonomy): domain Bacteria; phylum Planctomycetota; class Phycisphaerae; order UBA1845; family UTPLA1; genus JAPULF01. The sequence continues at coordinate 1,906 of JBHHVX010000187.1, forward strand.
GTATCTGGAGACGATGGGCTGCCAGATGAACGCGCTCGACAGCGAGTTGGCGTTCGGCGCCCTGCTCGATGAGGGTTATCAGCCTACGGCCGACATGGCGACGGCCTCGGTCGTCGTCCTGAACACCTGCTCGGTCCGCCAGCACGCGGAGGACAAGGTCTATTCGCGGCTGGGCCAGTTGAAACACACGCGGCGGGACCACCCCGACCAAATCGTCGCCGTCATCGGCTGCATGGCCGAGCGCGACGGCGACGGATTGCTGGAGAAGGTGCGGCACGTCGACATACTCTGCGGTCCGACCGAACTGCATCGGCTGCCAGCTCTGATTCGCGACGTTCGTGAGACCCGGTGTCGGGCCGTCGCGCTGTCGGGGCGGCTGCGCGACCGATCGACCGAGGCTCGCCGACTGGAGGGACACGCCGACCTGGAGTCGCTGGACGCGGGTCGGACATTCGGTCCGGCGGCCCACGCCGCGACGCCGCGGTCGCTGGGACGGCATCAGGCCTATGTGCGGATCACACGGGGTTGCAACAAGTATTGCAGCTTTTGCGTGGTGCCCTACACGCGCGGCCCGGAGCAGCATCGTCCGCCGGGCCGGATCGTCGAGGAAGTCCAGCGCCTCGCCACCAATGGCGTCGTTGAGGTGACGCTGCTGGGCCAGACGATCAATCACTACCGCTACGAAGGCGAGGGTCCCGGCGGTGTCACGACGTTTGCCGAACTGCTGCGGCGTGTGCACGACGAGGTCCCGCAGTTGCCGCGGCTGCGGTTCGTGACGAGCTTCCCGCGTGATTTCACCGACGAGACCCTGGACGTGATGGCGCGGTCGCCGCGGATATGCCGTTACCTCCACATTCCCGCCCAGAGCGGCAGCGACGCCCAGCTCCGGCGGATGAATCGCGGCTACACCGTCGAGGACTATCGGAGACTGCTCGATCGCGCCCGGGCGGTGATGCCCGACATCTCGCTGGCCGGCGACATGATCGTCGGATTCAGCGGCGAGACGGAGGACGATTTTCAGCAGTCCTGCGAGTTGCTGCGTTTCGCGCGGTACAAGAACTGCTATGTGTTCAAGTACTCGCCACGGCCGGGGACCGTCGCGGACGATCGCTATCCCGATGAGGTTCCCGACGAGGTGAAGCGTCGCCGCAACAACGATCTGCTCGCGATTCAGGCCGAGATCAACATGACGCACCACCGGGCGCTGGTCGGACAGACCGTGGAGGTGCTCGTCGAAGGCCCGAGCAAGCACGCGATCCGTGCCCAGGCATCCGAACAGTCGCGCGGTGAGGAAATAGACGACGCGAAACACGGAACGGGCCACACCCAGCTTGTCGGACGGACGCGCGGCGATCAGATCATCGTCTTCGACGCGACGCTTCAGAGGGTCGGCGCGTTCGTCGACGTCGAGATCACCGCCATGACGCCCTATACGCTGCACGGCCGTTTCGTACGAACGGCGCGGTCTACTCCGGTCGGAGGGGGGGCGGTTTCGTTGCCGGTGGCGCAGACGTAACTCGTGTGTCCGATCTGAATTGCACACTCTCTCCCCGTCGGCTATAATGGGTACCCGTGTGTCGGCCGCTCGGGCGTAGCGACGCACGGGTGAGCCCTCCGAGACCCGATTGGACCATGGTAGAACTGCCCCAGCTTCGAGACCGGGACGAGGATGCCCGCACCGAGATCGGCAGCGTCTTCGTCGCGAATTATCCGCCCTTTTCGGTATGGTCGGCCGCGCACCTTCCGCGCGTCGCAGAGGCGCTGGACCGCCCGCCGGCTCCAGAGGAGGATACGCCCTCGGTCGGGCTGTATCTGCACATTCCCTTCTGCCGCAAGCGGTGTCCGTTTTGCTATTACCGCGTCTACACCGACAAGAACGGCCGTGACGTGGAGGCTTACCTGGAGGCCCTCGCCGGTGAGGTTGCCCTGTATGTCCGGCGGCCGCGGCTGAACGGCCGGTCCTTCGATTTTGTCTATTTCGGGGGCGGGACGCCGTCCTTTCTCAGCAGCCGCCAGTTGCAGCGGTTTGCCGATCGGATCGCTCCGTACCTCACCGGAGGGGCCGCGCGCGAGGTGACGTTCGAATGTGAGCCGGGAACGCTGAGCCGCGGCAAGCTCGAGACGATTCGCGCAACCGGCGTGACCCGCCTCAGCCTCGGCGTCGAGCATTTCGACGATGCCATCCTTGAAGCCAACGGCCGTGCCCACAAGTCACGCGAGACCTTGCGGGCCTACGACTGGGCCAGGGACGTCGGCTTTCCACAGATCAACATCGACCTGATCGCCGGAATGGTCGGCGAGACCGAGGCGAAGTGGCGCGCGACCGTGGCCAAGGCCCTTGAACTCGACCCGGACAGCGTGACGATCTATCAGATGGAGGTGCCCCACAACAGCCTCCTCTCACGCGAGGCCCGGGCCGCCGGCGGTGCTGTGCCGGTTGCGGACTGGGCGACCAAGCGGGCCTGGGTTGATCACGCATTCAAGCTCTTCGAGGCATCCGGCTACGTCGTCTCCAGCGCCTACACCCTGATCAAGGCCTCGGCCCCGAGCGATTTTCTCTATCGCGACGCCCTGTGGCACGGAGCGGAAATGATCGGAACCGGCGTCGCGTCGTTCGGGCACGTTGCCGGCGTTCACTATCAAAACGTGGACCAGTGGGATGCGTACCTCGACGCACGGCGACGCGGCGAGCTTCCGTTGGCCCGGGCCCTTCCCGTCACGCCGCACCAGCGGCTCATCCGTGAAATGATCCTCCAGATGAAACTGGGCCGGCTCGACGCCGCCGCCTTCCGGCGCAAGTTTGACGTCGACATCCTCGACACGTTCTCAGACGCCTTTCGATCGCTCGTGGACGAAGGCCTGGCAGAACTCGACGCGGAACAAGTCTGGCTCACGCGAGCGGGGTTGCTTCGCGTGGACGGCCTCCTGCCCCGGTTTTATGAATCCGAGTATCGAGGGATTCGGTACTCATGAGCGACGGGGGGCGCCGGCTGATGAATGATGGCGATCCGAACGTGGCGCTGGCGTCTCTGTGCGAGCCGTTTTCGGAGACGGCGGGTTTTCCGTTCCGATACGAGCTGCTCGGCGGCTGCGACCTGCCATCGCCGTTCCACGACCTGCTCGTCCATCATGACCACATGACGACAGTACTGCGGGCCTACCACGGTCAGGCCTTGACGCTGCGGGCGCTCAGCGCCCGGCAAAGCGACGAGACCTACAGCCGTGCGATCGTGTTGGCTGCGGCCAATGGCCAGGAGATCGTCGAATTCGGAATCGTTCGGATGAATCTTGCGTGTGTCGATGAGGCCGTCCGATCGGCCATTCTCGAAGCGAAAGTGCCTCTGGGCGAGATTCTCATCCGCCACGAGGTACTCCGGCGGATCGAGCCACGCTGCTATCTGCGACTCCCCGAAGCGTGCGGCCCCCTGAAGCGCGCGGATCGGCCTTGTCCAACTGCGGCTTACGGGCGGATCGGGACGATCTACTGTAACCACGAGCCGGCGATCGAACTGTTGGAGGTCGTGCCGGATGCGCAGTGCTGAACGAATGTCGACGCTCCGCCCCGCATGTCTTCACTCTCTCGATACGGTGCCACGCCGTGCGCGGGAACGCAGGACAAGCCGCGGGTTTGGCAGGCGGGTTTCCTGTCCATGACGACTGCTCGGGACACCTACGACTGTGTCGTCATCGGCGGCGGGCCGGCCGGAGCGGTCGCCGCCACCGTGCTCGCCCAGCAGGGCCGCCGTGTGTTGATTCTCGAGCGGGGGCGTTTCCCCCGACATCACATCGGCGAGTCCCTGATGCCGCAGACGTACTGGACGTTTCAGCGCATCGGAATGCTCGACAAGCTCAAGGCGTCTGACTTCCCTCGGAAGGAGAGCGTGCAATTCGTTTCGGCCTCCGGGCGCGAGTCGCAGCCCTACTACTTCACCGACCGCGACCCGCACGAGTCCTCCATCACCTGGCAGGTTCGCCGTGACCGCTTCGACCGGATGATGCTCGACAATGCCGCGGAACACGGCGCGGACGTGCGGGAGGGCGTCGCGGTCCGCAGCGTTCTGTTTGACGGCGATCGAGCCGTCGGCGTTCGCGCGCGTGCCGAGGGTCGTGAGACGGACTTGGCCGCCGATGTTGTCGTAGACGCTTCGGGCATGGCAACGCTGCTGTCGCGGCAATTGCGCCTCCGCCTGCCGGACCCGCGGTTGCGCAACGCCGCCATTTATGCGTATTACCGCGGTGCCCGGCGCGACGCGGGGCGCAACGCGGGTGCGACCCTGATCGTCAACACGCCCGATCCTCGCGCCTGGTTCTGGCTCATACCGCTGCCGAACGATATCACGAGCGTTGGTGTCGTCGCGCCGCCGTCGACCCTCTGCTGCGGCCGGGGTGACGATCCGACCGCAACCCTCGACGAGGAAGTCCACACCTGCCCGAACGTCCGCGATCGACTGGCTTCCGCCGAACGCATCAGTTCGGCCTACACGACCAGCGACTTTTCCTACCGCGCCGACCGGGTGGCGGGGCACGGCTGGGTCCTGATCGGCGATGCGTTCGGATTCGTTGATCCGGTCTATTCGTCC
>JBHHVX010000188.1:0-6485 GCA_046754505.1 Phycisphaerae bacterium
ACGCTCGCGTGGCCGACCTGGCCCCATATTCGGCAGCCTCTCCGCCCCGGTCAAGCCGCCGTCATCGCGTAGCGCCGGCCCCCCGTGGCCGGCGCGCACCATCGCGATTATGCCCGGACCCTATACCCGACGTCCGCTTCGTAGCGTCTGGCCCCCGTGCCGGACGTCGGCGGACGAACGCCCCACGTCGGCCACGGGGGGCCGACGCTACAGACGGTCGAGCGACCCTTCCCGAATGCAGGCATTGAACTCGGCCCGTCACCGTGATAGCATTGGATGCAGGAGCAATCGGAGGGTCATGCCTGTTCGAGTGGGGGGTCCCGCACCGCCGGCCCAGCGCCGGACGCCGGAGGAGGACAACACACTCCAGCCACAGCGGTAAGGATGCCGGCCATGCTGCCGTCGTCCGGCTCTGCGGTCATGCCGTTGCTCCATGACGGATGAATCTTCTGGGGGGGAGATTAGGGATGTTCTCAACAACAGTCGTTGCGTCTGTGCTTGCCATGTTTGCGAGCGTTCCGATCGAGGCGGACGCCGCCGGGGTGGCCGCGCCCACGCCGACCGAGTCCCGTCAAACACGATCGTTTCCGTCACCGGCACACGCCGCACTCGCCCACGGCCACCCGCGCCAAGCCCTGGAGATACTCGACTCCCGCGTATCCCGGCTCAGCCCCGCCGAACGCCACGCGATTGCCGGGCGTGCCCGCCTGGCGCTGGGCGAATTCACCGCCGCCCGCCGCGAACTGACATCCGCGACGCGCATGCGTCCGAACCGTGCCGAAGATCAGTACTGGCTCGGTCGGGCCCTCTTGGCCGGTGGCTCACCCACGCTCGCCGCCGCCCGATTCAAGAAGGCTCACTGGCGCGGCCTCGACAACGCCGAGCTTCATCGTTACTGGGCCATCGCCCTCCGCGATGCCGATCAGCGTCTTGGACGCATCGTCCGCCGGACCGTGCCGAAAAACACGAACACACCGCCGGAGCCGGGCACCTTCGCATTTGGCGGGATCGTGCTCGGATCGATTCCCCGTCGCCCGGGGACCGTCGCGGTCAGCCCGCCCAATTCAGCCATCTATCACGCCTACCGCGCCCTGCAACTCGATCCCACCGGAGCCGACGCGCTGCTCCTGTGTGCGGAGATCTGGGCGCACGCCCGGCGCCATGAGCAGGCCATGGCCTGTTACACGCGGGCGGCGGAACGACTGGGGAACGCCGATCTCGTTCGCTGTCACGAGGGCTGGGCCGAGAGCCTTCTCGCCCTCGGCGCGTTCGACGACTACCTGAAACACGCGAAGCAGGCCATGCAACTGAACGGCGGCATCGACTCCGGCAAACTGGCCCGGTGCTACGACCGCACCGCCAACCGGGCCGCCCGGCGAGGGGAGGCGGCGCGCCAGATCCGATACCTCAAGCTCGCCGCCGAGTTGCAGCCCAATCCCGAACGCCTGATCGCCCTGTCGGACGCCCTAGCCGAGTCCAACCAGTATGTCGAAGCTGTGACCTATCTCAGAAACGCGCTCGACCAGCAGCCGTCGGCCCACCAGCAGATCACCATCCGGCAGCGGCTCAGTCTTGCCACCTACCTCGCATCGCCGCGATAGCCGACCGGCACGCCCGATTCAACTTCGTCCATCGTGACGGCTTCGCCGACAGGCCGCCGCCGTGTTGGCCAGCAGCATCGCCACCGTGACCGGCCCGACGCCGCCCGGAACCGGCGTGATCGCCGCGGCCACGGCCGATACGTCGTCAAACCTCACATCGCCGACCGTCTTTTTGACGCACTGCCCATCCGGACCCTCGACCTCGATGCGATGGGTGCCGACGTCAATGACGACCGCCCCGGGCCTGACATGCTCGGCGCCGATCAGACCGGCAACCCCGGCCGCGACGACCAGCACCTCGGCTCGGCGCGTCTGCGCCGCCAGGTCGCGTGTCCGCGTGTGGCACTGCGTGACCGTCGCGTGGGCGTTTAACAACAACATCGCCAGGGGCTTGCCGACGATCGCGCTGCGGCCGACCACGACCGCTTCCCGACCCGTCAGGTCGATGCCCGTGGAACGCAGACATTCGTACGCCGCCGCCGCCGTGCACGGGACCAGGGCCTCACGCCCCATCGCCAGGAGACCCAGATTCGCCGGACCGACGCCTTCGACGTCTTTCGCCGGCGCAAGGGTCTCTTGCAGGACGAGGGCCTCCAGCGATCTCGGCACCGGGAGTTGCAGCATGATCCCGCTGACTGCCGGATCGGCGTTCAGGCGCTCGATAGCCTCCACGGCCGACGACAGGGTGACCGTCGCGTCCAGCTCGACTAGCCGATACGCCATGCCGACGCCGTCCGCGTGCCGGGCCTGCGAGCGGGCATAACTCGCAGCGGCCGGATCGTCGCCGATCAGCACCGCGGCCAGGCACGGCGGCGGTCCCCCGGCCCGCAGCGCCGCCACCTCGGCCGACACCCGGTCCCGAATCCCGGCGGCAATCGCCTTGCCATCGATGACGTTTGCGGTCATGTTCAGACTACCGTACCTTCGCCATCCATGTCTTCCACCGAGTCTCCCATCGCTGATCCAGCTTGCCGAAGATGCGCTCGAAATCTTCGATCTCCCGCTCCGGCGTCGCCCGATACGCCTTCGGCCTCAGCTTGATCAGCTTGAGGTATTCCTCAAAGCCCTTTCTCTTCGCCCGGTTCAAATAGTGTGTCAACGCCCAGCCCTGTGCGTAAGCATCATTGAGCGTCTTCTTCTTAAAGAGGTCGGGAGTGGAAATGAAATCGCGCAGCGGGGACAGTTTGCCTTCTTTCTCGAGCTTCCGGTACTGCCCAAGCCGCAGTTGGTTCACCCGCCCGATGTTCGCGCTCCGGCCCGTGCTGACTGTCTCGAACAACATCGCGATGCCTTCTCTCAACCACTTGGGGTTGGCCGAACGTTTTCGGCGGTTGTGCAGCCCGGTGTTCCACAAGACCTGATGCGCTACCTCGTGCTGAACGATCCGTTCATTGTACTCACCGGCGCGAACCACCGTCCGATTGACACGGGCCTTGGCCTGACGGATCTGCGATTGAAGACGCTTGCGTTCCTCTGTGGAACCGGCTCCACGGAGCCGAACGCTCAGTTCCTTGATCTTCTTCTCCGCCGAGTCTCGAGCCTTCTTGTACTTGTCTCGATTCCGGTAATCGTAGAACATGCCGAAGTTCAGTCCCGAAAAATAGATCCCCGGCGTCGATTGAGACAGCTTGCCCGCCCCGATCTTCCTGGCGTGTTCGTCATACTCCCGCGGGCCGCTGAAGTAGTAGATAAGCAGTTTATGCTTCGGCCGCACGACGGCCAGGCCGCGTCGCGCGGTATACTTTGTACACGAACGATACGTTCTCTCGATCGCAGCGCCGAACGCAGCTACCGCTTCCTTGCTCGTGTTGTACAACACCGAATAATGACGCGTGTGTTTGATTCTGAAACCCGCCGGCAACTGCTTCAGGGCCTTTGCCTCGGCCTTCTCATCTGCCGGGATCGGGCGTTTGCCGGGTTTCCCGGGGGGCTGCGGGGCTTTCCCGGCGCCTCCCGCGGATTGCAGTCCCGGCCGAGCAATCGATGATGTCCGGCCCTGGGTTCGATTGTGATCACCGCTTACGGCGGTGGACATGGCATGTGACAAACAGCCTGCCGTCAGAATCACATAAAGACGGAACATGGTGACCCTTCCACAGACCATGCACGGCATCGCCCAACAACCCGCTGACATCTTACCAGCCGACGCATCGGCTTTCCAATCGTGCGTATTCTGCGGTAGGCTGGGCAGGCCCGATCCGCGACCGTGAGCGAGCGGACGACTTGCGGGTGCCCCATCTCCTCCAAGTTGCACTGCAGGCTTCGTTGTGGTGCAGGCTTGCAGCCTGCGCGGGTGCCACTGGCAGCTTGTCCGCCGGTGCCCCAGTGCTCTGCCACGCCTCATTGGGTGGGGAGGATCGACGTCTCGCCGGTGTGGCTCCTTTGAAAACGCTCGGGCGATCCTGCCCACATATCCCGGCAATCCAAGCGTAACGCTGCACGGGTGCGTGATTCGCCGGCATGGCGATTCTCTCACAGACCCATCGGCCGGCCGGCCGTCAGTGTCCGGCGGCGGATGCCGCCAGTTCGCGAGTATACCCCCGAAACTCCGACTCGAACGCCTCGTCCAGGGCACCGAATGCCGCCTCGAACGCGGCCGCCTCCCGCCGGACCTCGGTCGCCCCGGACGGTTCCGCCGGACCCGTGCCCGTCAGATAATCTCGAAACGCCCGCGGACGCCGGTCGATCAGGAAACGCACCAACCCCCAGGCGGTTGCGTACGCGATGGGCAACCGCTCCGCGCCCGGACCCAGCCGTTTCGGATCGGTGATCAACGACCGCGCCTCGATCGGGTTGCGTCGAGTCTCTGTCGAGGTCAGGTCCTCCAACCGATATCGATTGACCGGTCCCTCGCTCTCGAACTGCATCGCCAGGCCCTCGGTCAGCCACCGCCGCATGCCGAGTTCCGGACGTTGCAGCCCAATGTTCGCGAGCACCTGATGAGCGATCTCGTGACGCACCACCGTGGCGTTGATCAACCGCTCATACGACGCGATCTGCCGCGAGAGGCCCTCGATCCGCCGCCTTCGCCGCGACGCCGCCGGACCCGTGACGCCGCCGCCCGCCAGGGCCGCCGACAGCTCCCGCCGCTTTTGCCGGATCAGGGCCGAATGGGCAAAGTTGTACATCAAGCACTGATTCGACCGGCTGTCGAACGCACCGGGCACCGATTCGCTGACGACGAATCCGATCTTTCGGGCATGGCCTTCATAACCCGCCCACGTGTCGAACAGCAGCACCGTCATCTTGCAAGGAGGACGCCGCGCCACCGGCCCCATCGCCGTGGCAAAGGTCCGAACGCGATCGTACGTCGCCTCGATCGTGTCCCGCGTCTGTCGAACGCGATCGGCGCCGGAATCGGACACAATGACGAAGTGCGGCGTCTGCGTGACGCGGAATCGTTCGCCGACCTCCGCTCGCAACGCCCTGAGCGCCGGCACGTCCAGCGGAAGGACATCGCTCAGCCCCGGCTGCGTCGCCGCCAGCGGTCCGGCGTAGACGACGCCCGTCCATAACGCCGTCAGCATCGCGACGCCGGCCCGGCGATGCCTCCTCGACGGCGTGATCGTGACGTGGTTCATTCCGGTGGTTTCAGGACATCGCCGCGATCCGTCCGACGTGCCGAGCGATTACGAAGGCGCCGCCACGAACCGAGGGGCATGTTTGTCGCCCTTGTAGGCCGTCAGCACGACCGGTTCTTCGTCGAGCAGCGGTCGCAGGAAGGCCGCCGCCGCCGCGAATGCCTTGTCGGGATCAACCAGCGACGACACCCACAGCTTCGGCCAATCGAAGACCAGATGGCCCGCATAGCCCACGCCTTTCAGCAGTTGCACCAGCCGCGGAATCTCGACGTGGCCCTGTCCAAGCAGCGCGTAGCGATCGAAGGCCCCGGACCCATCGAACTGCGCGTCGCACACATGGACCAGGCCGACCTTGGCCCCCAGCCGAGGGATCGATGTCGTCGGTCGCTCGCCACGGGTCATCGCGGCAAACGGATTCCAGCAGCACTTCACCGCCGGTGAGGCGCACGCATCGACCAGATACCACATCGCTCCGCTGTCGCAGAAGTCGCCGCCGTTCTCCACCAGGATCGTCACGCGCCGCTCGGCCGCGTAGGGCGCCAGTTCCCGCAGGGCCTCGGCGATCCGCCCCAGCACCGTCTCCCGCCGCTGATAGCCCGCGAATCGCGCCCTGGGCACCTCGCCCGCAAACACCCGCACAAACGGACACCCCAGCGAGGCCGCCAGATCGACGTATTCCCGAACCTGCGCTTGGTTCTCCGCCACCTCCCGCGCGTCGGTCACGTGAAACACTGCCGAGCTGGACAGACACACCAACTCGACGCCCGTGTCGCGCAGCAGGTCTCCGATCCGGGTCGGATTCGCCGCCAGCTCGGGCGAATGGGGCAGGTGCATCTGCCCCCGCAGGCCGCGCAGCTCGATCCCCTCGAAGCGCAGGTCCCGCGCCCGCTGGACCATCGTCGCCAGATCCCACCCCGGACACCCCACACTGCTAAACGCCAGTTTCATGAACGCCGGCCTCCTTCTCTCAGAGGGTGTGTGAAAAGCGGCGAGATGATCAGAGCCGCGACCGTAGGGGAGCGGGGATCGTCGCCAAACGCGGCCCGCTTCCTCACGGGCGCGGCTCTGAAACGGCTTTTTGCACACCCTCTCAGTCACGATAGCGATTCGCACCGACCTGTCAAAGCCGCCGCGTAGCGCCGTCCCCCCCCTACTTGTTCAGCGTGTTCAGGCCCGACACCGTTGATGACGGACCAAATCCGAGCCCCGAGCGCAAGCGAGTGGGTCCACGTGCCCCCCGTCGGCGACATAACGACCCGGCCGCAGCCAACTGACCGAACGACCTCGGTTCCCCACCCCTGGA
>JBHHVX010000189.1:0-6419 GCA_046754505.1 Phycisphaerae bacterium
GAAGGGATTCTCGGTCCAGCACACGAAGGGATTCTCGGTTCAGCACACGAAGAGATTCTCGGTTCAGTCCGTGCCACGTCGGCCACGGGGGGCCGACGCTACGGGCGATTCGTGCCTTGCGGCTTGGCGTGCCGATACGGACTGAGGGGCTGACCCGCGTTTCGAGCCGCCGGCGGTGTGCGGCGCTCCTCAACGTCGCACAGGCAGGCACGCTGGATGAATCTCGAATCCCTTCGTTTCCTGTATCTCCGCCACATCGTCGTGCCGCTGTTTGGTGCTCTGGGTTTCGAGCGGGCGAGTGCCCTTGCCGCCCGGCTCGCCCGCCGCATTCATGCACTGGGTCTGCCCGGCCGGCGGCGGGCCGAGGAACGGGCGCTGCGGGTGTTGCGCGGGCGACGCGAGAGTGTGGAGGGGATGGTGGCGGAGATGTTCCGGCAGCAGGGGCGATTCTGGGCGGAGGCGCTGTTCGCGCGACGGTTCATGGGTGGTGGCCGGTGCGAGCGTTTTGTCCACATCGATGGTGAGCCGGCGCTGCGCGATCTGGCGGCGTTCGGACGCGGCTGTATAGTTACTACTGCCTATTTCGGGAATCCGGCCGTCTGCGTGATGGCTCTGGGGTCGTTGTTCCGGCCGATCCACGTGATCGTGGATCTGTTTGCACAACCGGTGCTTCGTGCCTGGCAGCGCGAACTCTATTCGAACCGTTGGATGAGACCGATCGAACGGCGCGACGCGGCGCGGGCCGTTCCGGGTATCCTGGAGCGTGGCGGAACGGTCATGATCATCGCCGAACACGAGCGTCTCCGAGGGCCGTCGGTGGCGGTGGACTTCCTTGGACGGCGTCTCCGCTGCTATCCGACCCTGGGGCGGCTGGCCCGTTGGTTCGACGTCCCGATCGCCGTCGTGGCGTGTCGTCGGACGCCCCGGCCGTTTTCATTTGCGCTGTCGCTGCAAGATGTGGTTCGCCATCCGGCATCGTGTCAGCGGACGCCGGGCCGGTCGGCCGACGATGCGGAAGTCGTGCGTCGGGTGATGGCGCTGCTGGAGCGGGCCGTGCTGCGCGATCCGGCTCAGTATCTTTGGTCGATCGAGACGGCGGCGGATCGGATGGCGTCCCTGGCGGCGCCGGTTATTGAAATGGAAACCGAATCGGACTCGTGCCGAACAGTATGTCAAACAGGGTCGGCGTCGCGATGGCGGTCAGCGGCGGGCACAGCACGGGCGGCGGCGCACTCAACGGCGGCAACTGCGCTTGCGCCCACGGCGTGATTCCGAGCACGATGAGGCTTGCGGCGGTCACGATGCGGTGCCACGATCGGCGTGCCGGGGGCGTGTCCGATGGCGATGCGTTCTTGGTATCCATTACCGTGTATAGCGGAACATTCGAGGTTATGGCTGCATGGAAGTTGCGGTTTCGAGCCGGCGGGATCGTGGCGCAGGGGCGCTGGCGCGCAGTTATCGGTCGTCTGTCTGGTGCGGCGCGGCGTTTCTGCTAGAATGCTCGCCCGTCTGAACCTGTGTGCCGGGCTGTGGAGTTCGGCCGCGTCATTTGCCGGGTAAGAGGTAGCGCATGTCCACTCGACCGCAAGGCACCCTGCTGGGCCACCCGAAGGGTCTGTTTGTCCTGTTCTTCACCGAGATGTGGGAGCGTTTCAGCTACTACGGCATGCGGGCGCTGCTCGTGCTGTACATGGTGAACTATTTCAAGTGGACACAACAGGACGCGTCATTCATCTACAAGTGGTATACCTCGCTGGTCTACCTCACGCCGCTGTTGGGCGGCTATCTGGCGGACCGTTATCTGGGCAACAAGCGCGCGATCATCATCGGCGCTTCTCTGATGGCTCTGGGCCATTTCTGTATGGCGTTCGAGCAACACACGGTGTTCTACGCCGCTCTGGTCTTCCTCATTCTCGGCAACGGTTTTTTCAAACCGAATATGTCGACGCAGGTAGGGCGGCTTTACCGCACGAACGACCCGCGGCGGGACAGCGCGTACACGATTTTTTATATGGGGATCAACCTGGGTGCGTTCCTCTCTCCGCTCGTCTGTGGCTGGCTGCGAACGCACACGCGGTGGGAATATCACGCGGGTTTTGCTGCTGCGGGCGTCGGCATGCTCATTGGGTTGGTCACCTATCTGGTCGGACTGCGGTGGGTCAACGAAGAGCCCGAGGATGCCGAGTACGAGGAGTCGGATGGGGCGACGCCCGAGGCGCAGGCTGAGGTTGACGCCCAGCATTGCATGACCGAGTCGGAGGCCGCGACGACACCGTCCGTCGTCGGATGGATATCGGAAGCCGCGCCGACGCTTTTCACGCTCCTCGGACTTGCTTCGGTGGTCGGTGCGGTGTTGCTCTGGTGGTCGGGGGTTCTGAAGGGAGACAACGCGGTCGCGTTTGGTTTGGGGGGCGGTTTTTCGGCGTTCATGGGGGCGTACATCCTGGCGCGTGTCAGCATGGCGTTGCGGGATCGCGTTCTGGTGATCTTCATTGTGGGCATCTTCGTGGCGTGTTTCTGGGGGGCTTTCGAGCAAGCCGGAAATGCCATGAATGTCTTTGCCGACAAGACGACCGATCGATATCTGACCCAGGAGGCGCCGGATCCGCCGATCTATCCCGCCGTTGAGGGTGAAGGCGTCGCGCCGGATGCCGGCGGGCAGAGCATCCTGAACCCGGTTTCGCCGGAGTGGTTTCAATCGATTAACGCGCTGGCGATTTTCGTGTTGGCGCCGGTGTTCGCGTGGTTGTGGCTGTTTCTGCCGAAGCACGGATTCGATCTGTCGATACCGACGAAGGTCGGCATCGGTGTGTTCTTTCAGGGCATCGCGTTCGCGCTCATGATGTGGTCGGTCCAATATGAGAATCAACCGAGCAGCGCCCCGTTGACGGCCCTGCCGCCCGGCGTCCGGGTCGAGCCGGAAGACGAGAACCGGGTCGTTTTTCGGGATGCGCCCAATCTCGAAGACGAGGACGCCTTCGCGGCCTTCGCGTCCGCCGACATCACCGGGGAGGACGCCAAGGTCGTTCAGGGCGGTCGCATCCGATTCGACGAAGAAAACCAGAAACTTCTCATGCGGGGCGTTCTCTCTGACACGGATCGGGATCGGATTCTTCGGGCGACGGTGTCGGCCGATTATCTCGAATCCGTGCGGGAGTTGGCGCTCCGGTCGTCCGAGGAGGCCGAGGGCGAGGCCTTCGAAGTATCGGTGACGCTGAAGGAGACGCCGCCGGGGTTCGACCTGCGATATTCCGGTTTTCTAGACCGCGAACTGAGATACAACCCCGACACACGCGTGCTGACGACAACCGTCGAGCTTGCAGACAAGGACTACAAGGCCATTCTCGTCGCCGGGGCCGATCCCGCCTTCCATGATGCGATCAACAAGCTCTACGTAGCCTCGGCGCGGTTCAAGGTCAGCCCCCTGTGGCTGTTCTCGTTTTACATCCTGTGTACGATCGGCGAGTTGTGTCTGTCTCCGGTCGGGCTGTCGATGGTGAGCAAGCTGTCGCCGGCGCGGTTCGGCACGATGCTGATGGGGGTCTGGCTGATGACGAGCTTCTTCGGAAACTTCATTGCGGGATTCGCGGGCGAGAACTACGGCACGGTCCACCCGGCGAAGTACTTCCTCTATATCACGATCGCCATCGCGATCGCATCGTTCATCTGCTTCCTGTTTGTCAAGAAGATGAAGGCCATGATGCATGGCGTGAAGTAGCCGCCAGCCCCGGCCGCGGAACCGACGGAGTGGGATCTCGCCGCCGGGTCCGTGACACAGTTGGCGGGGCTGTCGTGGCGGCCCGTTCATCAGAGCCCGGAGCGCGAGCGACGGGCGGCACGCTGACCCACTCGCTTGCGCTCGGGGCTCGGATCAGGTGCACGCGCGGCGGTGTAGGTCCTCAACACGCCAAGCACGTACTCGTGCCGGGCTAGCATCAAACGCCGCTACGGGGCCTGTTCAGCGAGATACGGCAAGAAAGACGCCCGCCGATTCTGTCACGGACCGTGCGCCGCCGCGCTACAGGCCGAGCAGGTTTCGCACGACGATATCGAAGGCCCGGATCAGCGTCGTGGTGATCAGGTTTTGCAGCTCGAAATTGACGGCCCCGATTGGATCCGGAAAGCAGACCGGCAACTGGCAGAGGCCCATCGCCGCCAGGGCGAAGGTCACGATCCTGCCGGCCCGCAGGCTCCGCGGCCCGATCCATCTGCGACGTCTGGTTCTTTCGGGCATCGACCGCCACCTCGCTAGAAGGGAAAGAGGTTTCCGAAGATGATCGCCACGAAGGACTGGATCGTCACGGAGAAGGTCCGCACGAGGTTCTGGGCGAACACTTCGCGCAGGGCGTTGTCGGGCAGACAGCCGAGGGTCTGACACAGAACGAAGACTGGAAGCAACTTTCCGACGCGAGCCAGCGTGCGCGCAGCCGTCTTCATCCGGCGGGTCCTTCCCGGCGCGTCTCCGCCGCCGGGTGCCACACGCCCCCGGCGGTCCCGCGCCGTGACCGGAAAGGTTGGGCTAGGCGAACCAGCTTGTCAAGCTGTCGAAGACGGCCTTGGTGACGGGCTGGGTGGTGGTCGTGGCGGTCTGGGCCTTGAGGGCCAGGAAGAATCCCTGGATGATCGTGGTAAAGACCCCGATCAGCGCCGCCGATAGGCCGTCGAGGACCGTGTTGCGGACCTGCGGGTCACAGCCCGTCAGTGAGAAAAACGGAAGCAGTCCGCCACCCAGCCAGAACGCACAGCGCCGGAGCGTAAGCAACCAGTAAGTATGATGCCGCTTCATTGACGATCTCTCCTTTGGAGCCCGTGCCGGCGAGGACAACGGAATGATTATATGCCCTTCGCGCGGATCAGGACCAGCGCCGGCGCGAACCGGACGCGGGCCGAACTGCGAGGGGCATGGCTTCCTGCCGCGTTCTTTCATCGGACGGAAACGCGGTGGCGGTTTAGCTCGTGAACGTGGGGCGGTCCGAAAACACCGGAAATTGCGCCGCCGGCACGCGCTGGATCCTTGCCCCGAGCAGCGTCATCACCTCGTAGGGGATCGTCTGTATCTGTCGCGCGATGGCCGGAAGCGAATTGGGGCGGTCCGGCGCGTCGTTGATCAACATGACCGGCTCACCGGGTGAGAGCGGCGGCAGGTCGGTCAGATCGACCGCGATCTGGTCCATGCTGACGCGTCCAATGACGGGGGCGTCGCCAACGGCGGTGGTCACGACGGCCCGGTTGGAGAGCGACCGGAGGTAGCCGTCGAAATATCCGATCGGCACGAGACCGAGCCGCGTGGGGCGTGACGTCGTGAATGTCCGGCCGTAGCCGACGCCGTGTCCCGGCGGCAGGTCTTTGACGACGGTGAGATGCGAGACGACGCGCAGAATCGGCCGGAGGTCGACGCCCTGCGCAAGATGCCCCGCAGGCGGGTAGCCGTAGAGGGCCAGCCCGGGGCGGACCATCTCGAAGTGGGCCTCGGGCAGGCTGAGGGTGGCGGCACTGTTGGCGATGTGCCGGACCGCGCCGCGCGGCAGGGCGTCGCCGATCGCGGCTATGGCGTCGTTGAAGTCGGCCAGTTGCTGCGTGACCAGATCGAGTTGCTCGAAATCGGCTGTTGCAAAGTGGGAATAGGCGCCCGCCAGGCGCAGGTGCGGCACCTGCCGGATCGCCTGTGCCAGTTTGCAGGCGCGATCTGGCAGGACTCCCATCCGGCCCATGCCGGTGTCGATCTTGAGATGGACGTCGATCGGCCGTGGCGGCGCGAGGGCCGACAGCGTAGCGACGGTCGCCTCATCGGCGATGGTCAGCGTCAGGCGGGCGTTCAGGATGGCGTCGATCCGCTCGCGTCGCTCGGTGCGGTCCCGCACCGCCAGCACGGCGCCGAGCACCAGGACCGCCCCCGTCCAGCCGACCTGCCGGAGTTCGAGCGCTTCGGCCAGGGTGGCCACGGCGGCGAAGTCGGCGCCGGCAGCCTGCAACGCGGGAGCGACGATCGCCAAGCCGTGCCCGTAGGCGTTGGCCTTGAGCGGAGCGCAGAGTCTGACGTCAGGCCCGCAACACGCCCGCAGCGCGCGGTAGTTGTGCACGAGCCGGTCGGTATCAATCAGGGCAAGGACATCGGAACGCATGAAACCGTCGGCATGATACGGCCATGGCTGGGAACGGGCGAGGGACGGCCTCGGCGTCCATGGACGGCGGGTCGATTGTCTTATCGGCAGATCAATGAGGATGCTGACCGGGTGGAGTCCGCGACACCATCGGCGGCGGGGTGCCACGGGCAGCTTGCCTGCCCGTGTCCGTTCGGGGCACTCTTCGTTGATGCACTGGCGGACAAGCCGCCAGTGGCACCCGGCGTCGTTGGACGGTGCCTGGAGAGGCTCAGCCGGGATTTCTTACCGCAAGAGCCAGGACGTGCCGCCGACATG
>JBHHVX010000190.1:0-6391 GCA_046754505.1 Phycisphaerae bacterium
CGCCAATACGGCGTGATGCGCTTCCTGCCGGCTCGCCGGTCCTCCTCCGCGGTTTCCGCGACAACTCGAATGAACATCCCGGTCGTCATCGGGCACGCGCTGTCGGCCCCGGATTGCCTCGCGAGTGATTCCCGGATTTGCGATGCGGTGACGAGCTTGCCTTTACGCACCTTGCGTATGGCCGCATCCACATCCAGAGGCCTGGGAATGAGCATCGTGCCTGCGCCGAACCGCCGTCTGAGGCGCGGCGGAGTCGCCACGATTCTCCCATGATTCGGGTGCACCTGCTCCAACTTCTGCCGCCACGTGCCGCCCTTGGGCACCTTCCATCGTGTCTTCGCCATGGTCGTCGACACCTCCATTCAGGACTTCACAAGTTCGGGCACCGTTCCCGGAATGCATCGCATCCTGTTGTGCATCGCCGCAGACTCCGGCCGTGGAATGGCGATCATCATTCGCTCGCAGGCTTCAACGGAACATGGACGTCGGTCAGCAAGTCCTCGGGCGCCGTCTGTTGCGGGTTGTTGAGGTACACTTCCAGGCACGGGCCGTGTTTCGGTTCCCGATTGTTCGCCGGCAACCATTGTCCCAGGAGTACCGCATACGTTTCGCCCAGCCGATCGTACGGTCCGTGGTGTCGCGTGACTGCGTATGGCCCGCCCGCGATCTCCTGCACGCCGACCTCCGCCTCGGGCTGGAATTCGTCGGCGACGGGGATGCAAACGTCGTATCGCAGCCTGTCGGGAGGCGTAATCTCCGGATCATCGTGCACCAGCGCCAGAGCGCCTCCCATCGCGCCGAACAACCCACGCGACGCCGCCCAGGCCATGAACTGCTGCCACGTTGCTCCGACCTGCTCAAACGGACCCACATGCCTCATGAACGCCACGCGTTGCGGGCGCATCTCCTTGACTTGCACATTCATCGCTTTTACCTCGCTTTGCAGTGGCTGAAACCCGTCGATGGTCCCTTCGGGCGCAAAACGAACGCCCGCCGGACCGCCTCGCACCGGGACGCAACGGCGACTCGCTCGAAACCGGGAGGGCGGCGCGTCGAACATGGCCCGGAACGCTCGTGTGAATGCTTCGTGTGTCTCGTAGCCGGCGTCGAACGCGATGTGCGTGATCGGCCGTCCGGTTGTCTTGAGTTGATGGGCTGCACGCTCGAGCCGGAGTCGCCGAACATGTTCCTTGACCGCCTCGCCGACCATCCCGCGGAAAACCCGGTGAAAGTGATAAGGCGAGAAGTACGCCAGCGAAGCCAACTCTTCCAGGTCCAGCGCGTGGTCGAGATGCGCCTGGATGTGCACGAGTACCCGCAGAATGCGGTTCTTGTAGTCTTCTTCGGTCGTCGTCTTCATGGCTTCTGTCGTGAAGTCTAGCCGCTCTCGAGGTGAATCGCTTGACGGTTCTTGCTGATTCGCGACCGTCCGGTAAAAAAAACTTCAATCAGATGAAATAATTTTCAATTGAACGGAGTTTTACTTAGGATATGCCCATGCCCCGAAATCCTGTTTCAAACCCTTCGTGTGCCGTGCTCTTGAAGGTCCTGGCGGACGAGACCCGCCTCGCCGTCCTCCGGCAACTCATGAAAGGCCCCCGGCACGTCGGCGCGATCAACGCCCGCCTGCGGATCGAGCCGACCCTGCTGTCGCACCACCTGAAGGTCCTCCGCGACGCGGGACTGGTCGTCACGCAGCGCGACGGCAAGGCCGTGCTCTACTCGCTGGCGCCGGGCGTGGAGACCGCCGATGCCGGCAAGGCCATCAACCTCGGCTGCTGCCGGCTTTCGTTCAAGTGAAACGCCACACTATGGAGAGAGGATCATGACGAATACACGCTCGCAAATCGCGTTTCTACCACTGTTGGCGGTGGCGCTGCTCCTGTCCTGTTCCAAGTCGGAACAGGCCGACCGCAAGCTCGTCCTGACCGGTTCAAGCACCGTTGCGCCGTTGGCGGCCGAGATAGGGAAGCGGTTCGAATCGCTCCATCCCGGCGTCCGGGTGAATGTGCAGACCGGCGGCTCGTCGCGCGGCATCGCCGACGCCCGCCAAGGGCTGAGCGACATCGGCACGGTCTCGCGCCCGCTCAAGCAGGACGAACGCGATCTCCTGTCCTTCACGATCGCCCGTGATGGCATCTGCCTCATCGTCCACAAGGACAATCCCGTCAAGGCCCTGTCGGACCAACAGGTCGTCGACATCTATACGGGAAGAATCACCCGCTGGGCCGAGGTCGGCGGCCCGGATGCGGAGATCACCGTCGTCAACAAGGCCGAAGGACGGGCCACGCTCGAGCTGTTCCTCCACTACTTCAAACTCAAGAACGCCGATATCAAGGCCGACGTCGTCATCGGAGACAATGAGCAGGGCATCAAGACCGTTGCGGGCAACCCCCACGCCCTCGGCTATGTCTCCATCGGAACGGCGGACTACGACGCAACCCACGGGGTTCCGATCAAGCTCCTCCCGGTCGGAGGCGTCGCGGCCTCCATCGCGAACGTCCGGAACGGCACCTTTCCTCTGTCCCGCCCGCTCAATCTGGTGACCCGCTCGGCGCCCGAAGGACTCGTCAAGGAGTTCATCGAGTTCGCCCGCTCCGACAAGGTCCACGACATCGTCAAGGAACAGTACTTTGTCCCGATCGAGGAGTGACACCCTGCTCATCTGGACTCTGCGATGTTGCGCGGCGTTGGCCGGCGCGATCGTGGTCCTGATCTGCGTATTCCTCGTGGTCGAGTCGCTGCCGGCCCTCCGGCATGTGGGCCTCACGCGGTTCTTCGCAGACGCGTCATGGCACCCGGCCGCGGACGCCTCCGACGGCACGTTCAACATGATGCCCATGCTCTGGGGAACGCTCCTTGCGATGGCGGGGTCCGTGTTCCTCGCGACGCCGCTGGGCATCGGATCCGCCGTGTTCTGCCACTACTACGCCCCGCCCGCCGTCGCCCGCCCCTATCGAAGACTCATCGAACTCCTCGCGGGCATTCCGTCGGTGGTCTATGGCCTCTGGGGCCTCGTGGTGCTGGTGCCGCTCATCCGCCGGTTGCAGCCGCCCGGACCGAGTCTCCTGGCCGGCATCATCATCCTCACCATCATGATTCTGCCAACGATCGCGCTGGTGGCGGACGCGGCACTGGCCAACGTGCCGTCGCACTACCTCAGCGGTGCGGCCGCCCTCGGTCTCTCACGCTGGAGCACCCTCCGCGGCGTGGTGTTCCCCGCCGCGAAGTCCGGCCTGCTCACGGGTGTCATCCTCGAAACCGGCCGCGCCCTCGGCGAAACGATGGCCGTCCTCATGGTCTGCGGCAACGTCGTCCAGACCCCGAGTCGTATCTTCGATCCGATCCGCACCCTGACCGCCAACATCGCGCTCGAAATGTCCTACGCGATGGGGGATCACCGCTCGGCGCTCTTCGTCAGCGGCCTGGTCCTCCTCGCTCTGATCGTCGTCTTGGTAACGGCCGCCGAAGTCCTGAGCAAGGGCCGAATCTATGGCTGATTTCGCAAGCCCGGTTCTCCGGCCGACCGGCGGCCGCATCCAGGACGCCGTGACGGCTGCGGTCGTCTGGGCGACGGCCCTGCTCGTGACGGGTGTCTTCGTCTGCATGTTGGGAGACGTCCTCTGGCACGGGATCGGACAGGTCTCCTGGGCCTTCCTGACCGAGGCGCCGCGCAACGCCGGGCGGGCCGGCGGCATCGGCCCCATCATCGTCTCGACCACCCTCATCCTCGCGGTCTGCATGGCCGTGGCGCTGCCGGTCGGCGTCGGCGCGGCCGTGCTGCTGGCGGAGTTCACGTTGCCGGACAACCTCTTCGGCCGGGCGGTCCGCCGCAGTCTCGATGTGCTCGCCGGCGTGCCGTCGATCGTCTTCGGCCTGTTCGGGAACGCGTTTTTCTGCGTCTACCTCGGCATGGGCTTCTCGATCCTCTCCGGCGGCCTGACGCTGGCATGCATGGTGCTACCCATCCTGATTCGCTCGACGGAGGAAGGCTTTCGCTCCGTGCCCGAGGAGTATCGCCTGGGCGCCGCGGCACTCGGGATGTCACGCACCAGCTCGCTGGTCCACCTGCTCCTACCGGCCGCGGCGCCGGGCCTGGTCGTGGGGCTGGTGCTGGGTGTCGGCCGGGCCGTCGCCGAGACCGCCGCCCTGATCTTCACGAGCGGCTATGTAGACCGGATGCCTCGGTCGTTGCTGGACTCCGGACGGTCGCTCTCCATTCACATCTTCGACCTGTCGATGAACGTCCCCGGCGGCGACTCGAACGCCTACGCCTCGGCCCTGGTGCTTATTGCGCTGCTTCTCATCATCAACTGGACCGCGTCGTGGATGTCAGACCGTTGGCTGCATCGGAGGATTATCACCGTATGAATCCGCCCCCCGACCACGACGCCGCCGCGTTCACGCTCGGCCCCATGCAGGCCGGGCCGCCGTGCTGCGTGCCGGAGCCGTTCATCCGCGTCGAAGAGCTGTCGGTGCACTACGGCCGCAAGCCGGCCTTCGAGGACATCACGCTGAACATCAACCGCGGCTGCGTCACGGCCCTGATCGGTCCCTCCGGATGCGGCAAGACCAGTTTCCTCAACTGTCTCAATCGACTGACGGACCTGATCCCCGGCTGCGGCGTGAGCGGGCGCGTCACGATCGGCTCGCTCGACGTCCGCTCGCCCACCCTCGACGTCCGAGCGCTGCGGCAGCGCGTCGGCATGATCTTTCAGAAGCCGAACCCCTTTCCGCTCACGATCCGGAAGAACCTCGACCTGCCGCTCCGCGAACACGGTGTGCGGTCGCGCAGGCCACTGGCAGAGACGCGCGAGGCCGTCCTTCGTGAAGTCGGCCTGTGGGAAGAAGTAAAGGATCGGCTGGAGGCATCCGCGATGTCGCTCTCCGGCGGTCAACAGCAGCGGCTCTGCATCGCAAGAGCGATCGCGCTGCGGCCGGACGTGCTCCTCATGGACGAACCCTGCAGCGCCCTCGACCCCATCGCCAGTGGTGTCGTCGAAGACTTGATCGGACGCCTCCGCCACCGCTTCACCGTCCTGGTGGTCACCCACAATCTCGCCCAGGCCCGACGAATCGCCGACTATGCCGCGATGTTCTGGGTCAAGGGCGGGTCCGGGCGGTTGATTGAGCAGGGCACCGCGAGCCAGATCTTCGAGACCCCCGCCGACGCCATCACCGCGGCCTACACCAACGGCCGCGTCGGCTGAAACCGCCTGTGGTCTCCCGGCGAAGGGTGCTACGAACCGGCCTCGGACGAACGCCGTTGAGACGACCTCCGGCGCGCCCGCGCCGATGCAATCAGGACGATCGCAAACCCGCCGACGACGTGGGCGATCCCGATCATCGCCGCCCACGAGGATCCGTCGAACGACACGCCGCCCGGAGCGAGTACGCCCAGCCGCATGAAGAACAACCCCTGAACGAGCAGCAGCGCGCTGAGCGCCGCCGCCCGCCAAGACATCCGTCGATGGAGCACGAGTACGAAGGCCGTCGCCAGGATGATCAGTTCTCGCAACAGCGGAAACACCGCGATCCCGTAGGACAGCGACACCGGAATGTTGCTCGCCAGGGTCCGCGCGTTCAGCCGGTTGCCTCGGGCCGTGGACACGATCGACTTCTTTCGTCCCGGCCCCATCCAGTCTCCCTGCGGCGTCTGGACCCAGACATGTCGAAGGTCCGTCACGATCCGCGCGTCGTACCCGAGCTTCCGCATCAGCGACGCCGCCATCACGGCCCGCCCGTCGCAGTCCTCCCGGATCTGCCCATCGCCGGACGCGGCGGCCCGGGCGAACATCTCGTGCACCGTCGGCAGATAGTCCGCCGACCCCCACACGTCCCAGTCCCAGGCGTAGGCCACCTTGTCATAGACGAACTTCTGCACCGCCGCCTGCGCCTGTTTCGGACGCGGACTTTCGCCCACGATGCCGGCCTGCAACTCCGCCGCCCAAGCCGACAGTTCCGGGGCCTCGGGCTGAATCATCGCCTGCATGTCGGAAAGATGCCGGACGTGACGTGCAAACCGCACGGGGTCCGGGAACAGCACGAAGAAAGTCACCAACAGGAGAACGGCCCACTTGGCGGGGACTCGGACATACCAGCGAGCCCATCGGCTCCGCTTCGGGCGCGACGTACTGAGCGTCTGTCCGGACGTCATGGCGTGTCTCCGGGGCCTCGTTCGCTCGCCGAGCGGCCCCATGTTCGGCAGCCCCTCCGTCCGGGTCAAGCAGCGTCATCGCGTAACGCCGGCCCCCCGTGGCCGGCGCGCACCATCCCGATGTGCCCGGACCCCGTGCCCGACGTGGGTTGTCTGTTCGGCCACGTCGGCCCCCGCGTGGCATGGCAGGCACGCCCTTCGTACCGATTTTCCGGATCGACGGACTTCTTCTGA
>JBHHVX010000191.1:0-6333 GCA_046754505.1 Phycisphaerae bacterium
GGATGATCCGCGTTGCGCTGATCGGGCTGGCGCTGGCAGGGTGCGGGATCAGCGGGGTGCTGGCGGTGATGGCGGCGCCGACCGTCGGCTCGGCTTCGCTGTTCGGCACGGAGATCTGCGCGGCGACGGCGCGGATCGACTGCCGTCACGTGCTGCGCAGCGAATGGGCGCGGATCGGTCCGGTCTCGGCGACGCACTTGGGCTTCGCCTATTTCGCGGCGATGGGCGTTTGGTTTGGCGTGGTCGGGATTCCGAATCGGGCGGGCCGGCGGTGGCACTGGGTTCCGGTAGGCGTCGGCGCGATGGGGCTGGCCGCGTCCGTCTACTTTACCTATGTGATGGCCCGCTATCTGCCAGTGTGGTGTTCGTGGTGTCTGGCGGCGCACGGTGTCAACCTCTTGCTCGTCGCGCTGGCCATCGCGGCATGGCCCCGTGGCGGAGCGGACAAGGCGGACGCCGGCGTGCCGGCCCGTCCTTCGACCGTCCGGGCGCTGGGCGTGCTCGGCGGGTTGTCGGTCGCGGTGTTGTTCGTCGTGGTGGCGGGTTATGCCGCGGTGACGCGGACGCTGGTCGAGATGTGCCGCAATCGGCTGTTTGACGCGACCAACAACGCGGCGTTCATCCGAATGCGGACGCAGCAGGCTCCAGAGCACGACATCCCGATCCGGCCGGACGACCTGGCGTTCGGTGCGGCGGAGGTGCCGTTCACACTGGTGGCGTTCACGGATTTCGAGTGCCCCCACTGCCTGCAGATTCACCATTATGCGCCGGAGCTGGTGCGGCTGTTTCCGGGCCGGCTGCGGGTGGTGTTCAAGCACTTTCCGGTGTGCCGGGCGTGCAATCCGCATGTGGCGTATGACCTGCACCATTTCGCGTGCGAGGCGGCAGAGGCGGCGGAGGCGGCTCGTGCGGCGGGGACGCCGGAGCAGTTCCGAGCGTTTTTTGACCGCCTGTTTTCAGAGGTGAACCAGTTCGCGCGGCGGCCTTACGAGCGGATCGCCGGGCAGGTCGGGATCGACCGGTCGGCGTTTCGCGCGGCGGTGTCGGCCGGGGTCGGTCGCGATCGCATCGAGGCGGACATCGCCTTGGGGCATGCACTTGGAGCCGAGGGGTCGGGGGTTGTGTTCCTCAATGGGCGGCGGATGCCGACGTGGCAGATCACAACGACGGACCACCGGCCCCGGATCGACCCCGGGGCTACGGTTGCGCTGTGGCAGCAGATCCTCGGCGCGCCGCTGGTGCGGCGTTCGGCGACGCGGCCGGAGGCGGCCGGTCCGTGATCGAGTCGGCGGGTTGGCGCCCGGGCCACTGGCGGACAAGCCGCCAGTGGCACCCGCGCTGGGCAGGAGGAGCCGATGAGGCGGGTGCAAGTCGTCCGCTCTCTGACGGTCGCGGTTCGGATCGGGATGGCCGGCACGTCCGGCTGATCAGCCGAAGGTCCACTGTTCGCCGGGCTGGAGGATCTTGACCTCGACGCCGGCGGGCGTGAAGCCGGAGGCATCGGGGACGAGGAGCGGCCAGGTTCCGTAGTGTATGGGGATGGCGACGCGGGGCTTGATGAACTCGGCGGCCTTGGTGCCGAGGTCCGGTCCCATGGTGAATCGGTCGCCGATGGGGATGCAGGCGATGTCGGGCCGGTAGATGTCGCCGATGAGTTTCATGTCGCTGAAGAGGGCTGTGTCGCCGCAGTGATAGAGCGTGACGCCGCCGAGGTGGACGACCACGCCGCAGGGCAGGCCCATGTATTGGCCGCGATAGGACGAGGAGTGAAACGCCTGGGTGAAGGCGACCCAACCGAAGTCGGTGTTGATCTTGCCGCCGGGGTTGCCTGGCTCGACCTTGGTGACGCCCTGACTGGACAGAAAACTGGTGATCTCGAAGGCGGCATAGACGGTTGCATCGTTTGCCCTCGCGATTGCGACGGTATCGCCGAGGTGGTCCTCGTGGCCGTGGGTCAGGACGATGTGTCGGCAGTGGAGGTCGGCGGGCCTCTGCGTGGCGACCGGGTTTCCGGTCAGGAAAGGGTCGATGGCCAAGGAGGTCTTGCCGTCCTCGAGCAGGAATCCGGCGTGCCCCAGGAAGGTCATGGTGAGGGCCATGGCTTTACTCCGTGTGGTTCCAGCGGCCTGTGACGCCTGGAATGGCGGGAGGTGCGGGCACCCCACCCACGCGTTTTCAGAGCAATTACACCGGCGGGACGCCGATGCTCCCCACACCCTGTAGCGTGACAGAACACTAGTCCAGGTATCCGAGATCCGTGAGTCGGTCGGTGACGTCCTGTACCTGCGCCTGACTGAGGACGGGGGCTTCGGCCTCGTCGACCTTGCGATCCTGCGGGGGTTCGTATTCGACGGTGATCGGGCGGTCGAAGAGGTCGCGCAGGACGCCACCGTCCATGTCTTTGGGGACGCGTTCTCCGAGTCCGGCCAGGATCGTTGGGGCGATGTCAGCGATGTGCGCTCGAATACTCCGTCCTGCGGGGATGGAGGCGCCCTTGGCGATAAATATTCCGTGGAGCCGGTGGGTGCCTTCGAGTCGGCTGAAGGGGACCCATCGGATGGGCGAGTGGCCGCGAATCTTCTTGACGACGGCCAGACCGGGTGCGGGGCATAGCAGCAGGTCGGGCAGCCAGGGGTGGTCCTCGCGGTCACAGCCGTAGAGGTCTTCGGTGATGTAGACTTCGGGGAAAACTCGCATCTCACGCCCATCGCGGTCGCGACACCGGGCGGCCAGGAGGCGGTCGCGGATTTCGTCGCGGAGGGAATCGCGGTCGGCGGGATTGACGATGCCGCAGGGCTGCCGTCCGCGGATGTTGAGATAGAGGAAGCCGTAGATGCCGGCGTGGAGGACGCAGGCGCGTGAGCGCGACCAGTGGATGGCGAGGTCGCGGTCGAGGTGATTCAGGCTGCTGAAATGGCCGTTTCGTCCGGAGCGCGTGAGGCGATTCCACCAGACGCCGGCGCGGGTTCGAGCCCGAGCAACGGGGTTTCGCAGGGCCAGGTAGCCCCAGCGAGCGAGAAGGAGATTGGGTTGGGCCTTTCCGTCGAGGCTGCCGTGTCCGTGGTCGGACATCACGAGGACGGAGGCGTCGTTTCGGTCGGCGAAGGCGGCGAGTTTTCCGATGGCGGCGTCGAGCTTTTCGAAACAGGCTTCGGTACGGCGGCGGCGTTCGGGGTCGCGGTCGCGGGTGCGCTCGTCGAGATATCGCCAGGCCTTGTGTTGGAGGTTGTCGACGAGTTTGTAGAGGACCATCATGACATCCCAGCCGTAGCGGCCGCCGCAGTATTCGGCGAGGTCGTAGCCCCGTTCGAAACTCTGACCGATGTAGTCGAGGTTTTTCTGGAAGAGTTCGATGCCGCCGCCGGCCTTGCGTTCCCATTTTTTCTCGTGGGTGTAGTCGGGGTAGCGGGCCAGCAGGTCGGCCTGAAGCTCTTTGGGGTAGGTGAAGTCCTTTCCGTGAGGCGTGTCGAACCCGCTGATCATGAAGCCGTTGACCGGCTCGGGCGGATAGGTCATGGGGACGTGGATGGAGCCGACGCGGTAGTGCTTGTCGCTGAGGATCTGCCAGAGGGTCTTGGCGCTGTGGCTGATCTCGTGGTTGTTGTTGAGTCGGAGGGTGTTTGTGGCGGGGTCGTATCGAAGGAAGTCGATGATGCCGTGGCGACCGGGACCCTTGCCGGTCATGAAGGTGGTCCATGCGGCGGGGGTGATTGGTGGCTTGGTCGACTCGAGCGGGCCGGAGACGCCGCCGTCGACCAGCGTCTTGAGGTTGGGCATCCGCCCCGATTCCATGAGCGGACCGAGGACATCGAAGGTCGCTCCGTCCAGCCCGATGAGCAGGATGCGTTGGAAGCGCCGGTCCCGTCCGTTACCGTGTTGGGGCGAGTGTGCCATTACGCGCGCAAGTCTCCCGAGAGTCGTGTCCGGCGAACCCCACGGCGGCTTCGCCCCGCCGATTCCGTCGGGGAATGCTAATCGTTCGCGTCCCGTTCCGCAATCCCCCTTCGCCATCGCTCCGTGTTAAGCCCTGTTTGCGGAGGGGGTTATGCTGCGATGCGAGGCGCAGCCGTCAGCTATCAGCTCTCAGTAGCGTGTATGAGAACGCGCTCACGAAGTCAGAGCCGCGACGGTGAGAGCGGTTCCAGCGGCTGCCGATCGCTCCCTCACGGTTGCGGCCCTGAGTCCCTTGGTCCCGAATCCTCGTGTATCGGCGTTTGATTGCGAAAGATCGGCCGATTCGTTACGATGAAGGGGATATGGAAGGCGTGCCGAACCGGATCGGGTGTTGGTGCGTCCACCGGCCAACCTACCCGCGCTGGCGGGTTTCGTGCAAACGTTCATACCCTCAGGGAGCGGATCCATGAAGAGTCATCGCTATCGAAGCGTCGTGTTCGGTCTGTGCGTGCTGTTTGCGGGGATTGATCCGGCAGCGGGCGTCGACGAGACCTCGGGTCGGGGGCGGCATTCGAAGGACGGCGCGCTGTTCTCGGCTTCGCGATATCGGACGAATGTCGAATACCTTGCCAGCGACGCGCTGGAGGGTCGGGGCACGGGTCAGGAGGGCATCGACAAGGCGGCTCGGTTCATCGCTGAGCGGTTTGAGCGGATGGGTGTCCAGCCCGCCGGGGACGACGGCTCGTACTTCCAGGACTTTACGCTGCGGATCAAGCGGCGGATCGGGATGGGCACGCGGCTGGCCGTAGAGGCGGGCGATTCGACGCACCGGGGCAAGCTGCATGGAGACTTTGTTCCGTTGCCGCCTTCGGGCAAAGGCACCTTTTCGGGCGACGTGGTCTTCGCGGGCTATGGCATCGTCACGGACGACTACAATGACTACGAGGGTCTTGATGTGGCTGACAAGGTCGTCCTCGTGCTCCGGCGGACGCCCGCTTTCGGCGAGTTCGGGATCAGCGATGCGGTTTTTTCCGGCAAGGGTCGAAGGGCGTCGGATCGCGACGCGGCGGCCGTGCTGGTGGTGAATCGGCCGGACGATGGGGACGCGTTGTTTGACTACGAATCGGCGCGGCGTGGGCGCTCGGCGGGTGTCCCCATGGTCCAGATTTCACGGGCGCTGGCGGACGAGATGCTGGCCTCGGCGGATATGCCGGACGTGGCGGCGCTGGAAAAGAAAATTGAGAAACGACAAAAGCCGATTTCGCAGGTGCTTAAGGGCGTGTCGGTCCGGGGACGTGTTGCGATCCGGCGGGTGAAGACCCCGGCACGGAACATCGTGGGGGTGATTCCGGGGACCGGACCGCAGAAGGATGAGTACATCGTCGTCGGGGGCCATTACGACCACCTGGGCATCCGCAACAAGGGCAAGGCCGGCTTTGATCCTGCCAAGGACATCAGCAACGGGGCAGATGACAACGCCTCGGGGACGACCGGCGTTCTCACGATTGCCAACGCCTTCTCGCAGGGCGCCAAGCCGAACCGATCGATTCTTGTGATGCTATTCACGGGCGAAGAGCTGGGCCTGCTCGGTTCGCAGCATTTCGCAAAGCACCCGACCATTCCGCTCGACAAGTGCGCTGCCATGATCAACATGGATATGATCGGTCGGCTGAAGAACGACAAGCTCGAGGTCGGCGGGATGCGGACGGGCGAGGGGCTTGAGGAGATCGTCCACCGACATGCCGAGACGTACGGCTTCAAGATTCGGGACGGCGGCGGCGGCCGTGGTCCTTCGGACCACACGAATTTCTACAATAAGAAGATTCCCGTGCTGTTCTTTTTCACGGGGCTGCACAAGCAGTATCACCGGCCGGAAGACGACAGTCCGTTGCTCAATATCGAGGGTGCGATCCGGGTCACGAAGCTCGTGGCCGACTGCATCGACGATATCGACGCGCGGCCCGAGCGGCCGGCGTTTGCCGCGGACACGCGGCGTATGGAACTCGCCTGGCAGCGGGAAGGGAAGGAGCCGAAAGAGGACACCCCGGTCGCCGCCGCCCCGAACGCCGGCCAGCGCGTGCGCCTCGGCATCATGCCGGTGCCCGACGAAGACGAATCGGGCATCGCGATCGGCCGCGTGCTCGACGATTCGCCGGCCGATCGCGCGGGAATGCGCGAGGGCGATCGGATCGTGAAGATCGGCGACACGACGATTGGGGCGATCGGCGACGTGATCGCGGCGTTGGGCGGCTTTAATCGCGGCGATTCGACGACGGTCGTGGTCCAACGCGGCGGGAAAAACGTTTCGCTGGACGTGCGGTTTGAGGCGGCCGGGAAGCCGGCGGCGCCGCGGGCGACCGCGGAGATGCGCGCGAACGGGAAGACGATCGCGGCGCTCATCGACGCAGTCATGTCGATCCATGCCATCCGGGCCGGCGC
>JBHHVX010000192.1:0-6277 GCA_046754505.1 Phycisphaerae bacterium
TGCGAGCGCATTTTCGGTCCCGAGCGGGACTGGGAGTGCTTCTGCGGCAAATACAAGGGAACGAAGCACAAGGGGATGATCTGCGAGCGATGCGGCGTGAAGGTGACCCACAGCCGCGTGCGACGCAAGCGCATGGGCCACATCAACCTGGCGGCGCCCATCGTGCACATCTGGTTCTTCAAGGCCATGCCCAGCCGGCTGGGCGCCCTGCTCCACATGAAGACCTCAGACCTCGAGAAAGTTGTTTATTTCCAGGACTACGCGGTCGTGGACCCCGGCGACACCCCGCTCAAGGAGCGGCAGGTGCTGTCCGAGGAGGAATACCGCTCCGCCCTCGACAAGTACGGCCAGAACTTCACGGCGATGCTGGGGGCCGAGGCCGTCCGGGCCATGCTCGCGCGAATGGACCTCATGGCGTTGAATGAACAAATCCATGAGGACATGTCGAAAACCAACAGCAAGCAGAAGATCAAGGACCTATCCAAGCGCCTGAAGATCGTCGAGAGCCTGCGAAAAAGCACGAACGAGCTGCAGTGGCTGGTCATGGACGTGATTCCCGTGATTCCGCCGGACCTCCGACCGCTCGTCCTTCTTGAGAGCGGCAACTTCGCGACCAGCGACCTGAACGACCTCTATCGCCGGATCATCAATCGCAACAACCGTCTGAAGAAGCTCATCGATCTCAACGCTCCCGAGGTCATTATCCGAAACGAAAAACGCATGCTCCAGCAGGCGGTCGATGCGCTCTTTGACAACGGTCGATGCCGCCGGCCCGTGCTCGGTTCGTCGAACCGGCCCCTCAAGTCCATGACCGACATGATCAAGGGCAAGCAGGGGCGATTCCGCGAAAACCTCCTCGGAAAGCGCGTGGACTATTCGGCTCGGAGCGTCATCGTTGTCGGACCGGAACTCAAGCTCCACCAATGCGGCCTGCCGAAGAAGATCGCCCTCGAACTCTATCAGCCCTTCATCATTCGCAAACTGAAGGACCGCGGCCTCGCGGACACGATCAAATCCGCCAAGAAGATGCTCGAACGCCGCGATCAGGAAATCTGGGATATCCTCGAAGAGGTGATCTACCAGCATCCCGTCATGCTGAACCGCGCTCCAACCCTTCACCGAATGGGCATCCAGGCGTTCGAGCCCATCCTTGTCGAGGGCAACGCCATCAAGCTCCACCCGCTCGCCTGCAAGGGCTTCAACGCCGACTTCGACGGCGATCAGATGGCGGTCCACCTGCCGCTGTCGGTCGAGGCCCAGACCGAAGTCCACGTCCTGATGATGTCCATCAACAACATTTTCAGTCCGGCGAACGGGGCACCCATCATGTCGCCGAGCCAGGACATCACCATGGGAGTCTTCTACCTGACCTGCGAATTCCGCGTGCGCGGCCGCCAGGAGGTTCGCCACAGCTTCGCCGACGCGACCGAGGCCGAGTTTGCGTACGACGTGGGCAAGGTCGAGATGCATGAACCGATCCATGTACGGATCGCTTTTGATGAGATCGTGACAGACCAGAAAGAGCGGGCGAAACCGGCACCGAAGAACCGCATCGTCAAGACGACCGTCGGCCGGCTGATCTTTAACGACATCCTGCCTGAGGGCATGCCTTTTTACAATTATCCGTTGAGCCAGAAGGGGTCGGCCCGCGTGATCGCGGACTGCCACGAGCGGCTGGGGAACCGGAGCACCATCGATCTGCTCGATCGGCTGAAGAACATCGGCTTCAAGCGAAGCACGCTCGCCGGCCTTTCGTTCGGCGTGACCGACATGCGCATTCCCAGGAAGAAGAAGGATATCATCGGCGCCGCCCAGAAAGAGGTCGATCGGATCATCCGTTCGTTCAAGCACGGGGCGATCACCGACAACGAGCGGTACAACCAGCAGATCGACATCTGGGTTCATGCTCGCGAGGCGGTGACCGCCGAGATGATGCGCGAGTTGAAGGACGATTTTCGGGACGAGAACCTAACCTACGTTGAGGCGGACGACCCCACCGCCAAGCGCTACTTGAATCCGATCTATCTCATGACCGATTCCGGCGCGCGCGGAAGCGTCGACCAGATTCGTCAGCTTGCCGGCATGCGAGCCCTGATGGCCAAGCCGTCGGGTGAGATCATCGAGACGCCGATCAAGGCCAACTTTCGCGAGGGCCTGAGTGTTCTGGAGTATTTCAGTTCGACGCACGGAGCACGGAAAGGCCTGGCAGACACCGCCCTGAAGACCGCCGACAGCGGCTACCTGACGCGAAAGCTCGCCGACGTTGGCCAGAACGTCATCATCAACATGCTGGACTGCGGGACCATCAACGGCATTACGAAGGACGTCCAGTACAAAGGCGAGGAAGTCGCCATCCCGCTGGCTCAGTCGATCATCGGCCGCACCGCGCGCGACACGATTCGCCATCCGGTCACCGACGAAACCATCGTCAAGGAAAACCAGATCATCACGACGGACATCGCAAGTAGGATCGAGAGTTCGCCGGTGGAGCACGGACTGGGCTTGGAGCGCATCCGCGTACGCAGCCCCCTCACCTGCGAGAGTCCGCTCGGCATCTGTGCCCGGTGTTACGGCATGGACATGTCGACCGGCCGTCTGATCGAGGAGGGGATGGCCGTCGGGATCATCGCTGCCCAGTCGATTGGCGAGCCGGGAACGCAGTTGACGATGCGGACCTTCCACACCGGTGGTGTGGCCAGCCGTGCGGTCGTGGACAGCGACATCAAGTGCAGTCAAGGCGGAACGGCGCAGTTTCACGACCTCAACGTCGTCGACGTCGCGGATCCCGATACGGGAGAGTCCTTCCTGGTCGTCCTGAAGCGCAACGGCGAACTGGCTGTGAACGACAAGAAGGGACGCGAACTCGAGCGCCACAAGATTCCCTACGGTGCCCGGCTGCACGTTCAGGATGGACATGCGGTGGCCTCGCGGGCGAAGATCGCGAGTTGGGATCCGCACCAGACGCCCATCCTCAGTGAAGCCACCGGGTTCGTCCGGTTCCAGGATGTCATTGAGGGCGATACCGTTCGGGCCGAGGCCGAGGCTCAGGCGGAGTCCAAGTTCGTCATCATCGAACACCGCGGCGACAAGAACCCGCAGGTCGTCATCGAGGACAAGGACGGCAAGATACTGGAATACCACTACCTGCCGGCGAAGGCCCGCATCGAGGTGAATGAAGGCGACAAGGTGAAGGCGGGGTCCCCGCTCGCCCGGCGGCCGCGCGAACTGGCGGGAACCCAGGACATCACCGGAGGCCTGCCGCGCGTCACCGAAATCTTTGAGGCCCGCAAGCCGAAAGAGCCGGCGGTCATGGCGGAAATCTCCGGAACCGTCGAGATTCGCAGCGACAAGCGCCGTGGAAAGATGACAATCGTCATTCATCCGGACAGCAAGGACCTCGAACCGCGCGAGCATCACGTTCCGCAGGACAAACACCTGCTGGTCCACGCCGGCGATCGCATCGAGGCCGGCGAATCGCTGTGCGACGGGCCGCGGGTTCCGCACGACATTCTGGCGATCAAGGGTGAAGAGGAATTGCAGCGATACCTCACCCGTGAAGTGCAGGCCGTCTACCGCTCTCAAAACGTCAACATCAACGACAAGCACATCGAGATCATCATCACCCAGATGCTCCGCAAGGTTCAAGTCGATGTGCCGCGCGACGCCGAAATGCTGCCGCAGGACGTGGTGGATAAGTTCAAGTTCCGTAGCGAAAACGGCCGGCTCGCAAAGAGCGTCAAGATCTCCGACCCGGGTGATTCCGACTACCATGCGGGCCAGATCGTTCTCAAGGAAGAACTCAACGTGACGAACGAGGAGCTCGAGGAAGCCGGCAAGGCTCCCGCCAAGGGCCGCAGACCCAAGCCCGCCACGGCGTCGACCCTGCTGTTGGGAATCACCAAGGCGGCCCTGCGAAGCGAATCGTTTATCTCCGCGGCGAGCTTCCAGGAAACAACCAAGGTCCTCACGGAAGCGTGTCTGGCGAGCAAGGTGGATCGGCTGGTCGGGCTCAAGGAAAACGTGATACTGGGGCACTTGATTCCGGCCGGCACCGGCTTCAAGCCCACCCTGAACATGAACCTGGCCTACCACGGCGAGCCGATTGCGGAGGAGCCGGTCGAGATTCGGATGCCCGGAGACTCGGAAGCGGCGGCGGTCGAAGCCGCCGAGTCGGTCGCGGCCGGGATGGCCGAGGGCGGCGCGACCGTGGGCGCAATCGCGGGTCAGGCCGTCGGCGAAGCCGAAGTCGAAGTCGGCATCGAGCCGGGGGTTGGGTCGGTCGGGACGCTGGTGAGAGATGAGCCCCCCCCTGAGGCGATCGGCGGCAATCCGTCCGGTGAAGGTTGACGCGTGCCGTGTCCTGCGGATAGCATGCTCGGTTCGGCCGATGCCGCTGAGTATGCTGCCGCGACAGGCCCTTGGAGAGTGAAACATGCCTACGATCAATCAGTTGTGTCGTCGCCCCCGCCGGGATAAGCCGCGGAAGTCCAAGTCGCGCGACTTGGAACGGTGTCCGGAGCGCCGCGGCGTCTGCCTGATCGTCAAGACCATGACGCCGAAGAAGCCGAACTCGGCCCTTCGTAAGGTCGCCCGGGTGCGTCTGACGAACGGCCGCGAGGTCACCGCCTACATTCCCGGCATCGGCCACAACCTCCAGGAACACTCGATCGTCCTGATCCGCGGCGGTCGCGTTCGTGACCTTCCCGGAATCCGATATCACGTCATCCGCGGCGTGCTGGACTGCGCCAGCGTGGAAGATCAGGACAAGTTCGGCGTTCGCCGGGCGAACAGTCGCAGCAAGTACGGGACGAAGCGGAAGAAGTAGATTCGACGACCCGTAACGACACGGGTCGAGTATGGAGATCGGCGACGTTATTCGCCGGCGCGGCGCGGCCTTTCAGCCGCGCGCCAGAAGCGAGGATCAAACGTGGGTTACAAGAAATGGACACGATCGGCCGAGCAGTTGCGGCCCGATCCGA
Organism: Phycisphaerae bacterium; assembly: GCA_046754505.1. Classification (GTDB taxonomy): domain Bacteria; phylum Planctomycetota; class Phycisphaerae; order UBA1845; family UTPLA1; genus JAPULF01. The sequence goes on from JBHHVX010000192.1 coordinate 4,980, forward strand.
AGTGTGACAGCCTGATCGCGTCGAGATTCGTCAACTGCATGATGTGGGACGGAAAGAAATCGGTCGCCCAGCGGATATTCTACAAGGCGCTGGACCGCATCGCCGAGAAGGTCACGGACGTCCCGCCGATCGAGGTGTTCGAGACGGCGGTCGACAACGTAAAGCCTCAGATTCAGATCCGCAGTCGCCGCATCGGCGGCAGCAACTATCAGGTGCCGATGCAGATCAACACCAAGCGCAAGCAGTCGCTGGCCATCCGCTGGATTCTCGATGCCAGCCGGGCGAAAAAGGGCCGGCCCATGCACGAGCGACTGGCCACCGAGCTGCTCGACGCCTACAACCGCCAGGGAACGGCGATGCAGACGCGCGAAAACGTCCATCGCCAGGCCGACGCCAACAAGGCATTCGCACATTTCGCCCGCCGCTAGAAATAGCCTTGCTCATCACTATGGCGATACGACACCGCACGGCATGCCGTGCGCACACCCCACGCCGATCAGCCGTCGCCATGCGCTTGCCGGTCGCCGCGGTATGGGCTAGGGTCGGGGCTATCCGGTCCGGGAGGGCCGATCGGTACCTCGGGGCCGCTGGGGGCGCGGGAGTCGAGTCGGTGCCGAAGGATCTCCACCCCGGCCGCCGGATCGAGTGATGCCGGACAAATCGCGACAAACCGAGGCGGCCCGCCGGGACTGCGAAGCGGCGCTCCGGCGACATCCGCACGACGCCGACGCCCACTATCGATATGCCGCCGCCCTCCGAGACGACGACCGCCTCGATGCCGCCCGCAAGCATTTTGAACGGGCCATCAGACTCAACCCACGCCATGCCGCCGCCCATCACGATCTCGCGATTCTCCTGCGACAGCTTGGCGACGCGGACACGGCACGGAAACACTACGAAGCGGCCCTGAAGATCAATCCCGGCTCGGCACAGGCCCAGGCCAACCTCGCGCGGCTCTCGCTCGTCCGCGGAGCGGTCTCCGCCGGTCTCGACCACGCCCTGCGGGCGATCCGGCTGCGAACTCTTCCCGACGGCGGATACCGGATATCCGGCTGGTTCCGACGATATCGCGTCGATCTGGAACGGATCGTCGCAAGCGTCGAGGAGTCGGCCGATCGCCGGGGCACCGCTCTGGCCCTCCTGATCACGCATCGCCCGACCGACGCAGGCGTCCTCGTCGATCGCTGCCAGCAGGACGCCGGTTTTCCGTCATTCGGGCAGGTCTGTACCGAAATCCTCGATTTGTGGACGCCGCAGCCGGAGGAAGCGTGAGCCGAATCGGCCTCCGAAGGCTGACA
>JBHHVX010000193.1:0-6095 GCA_046754505.1 Phycisphaerae bacterium
CCGGTCGACATACTCGGCCGTGACGTTGATCGGAGCGACGAAGGCGTCGATCAGCGTGTTGATGCCTTCGAGCAGCTTCCGGTCTTCGCCGTCGAACCGCTCCACTTCGGCCCGCTCGGAAAGCCGGCCCGCCACGGTGGCCTCCACGAGCCGCGCGATCTCCGCATTCAGGTCGGACCCCGACGCCCGCCCGCTCGAAGGGCGACCCTTCGAGCCTGAAGGACCTTCGCTATTGTGCATCGCGCCGCTCGGCGCCCCGTCGGAGTTCTTGTTTGTATCCGCAGCCATCTTGAAGTCCCGCCTTTCCTCGTGCAGGTGTGTCCCGAGATCTACACCTCAGTGTCGTTACAGTCGTACGTGCGGGCCCCCCCCGCACGGTCGTGATCCATGGTGCTGGACCGAGAATCCCTCCTCGGTCCCATTTGCCCCCCCGCCGCCTCACGCGCGCTCGCTTCCAGCGTGAGCAGCGTGTCCTGGACCGTCAGTCCCGCCGAGGCGACCTCATCGTCCAACGTGTACCTCAGCGTTCCGATGGCGTGGCGAAGGTCCGCGAAGACCTGGTCCATCGCCTCGAGGGGCCTCCGCAGTTCGGGCGGCAGGTCGTGGACCTTGCGCCGGGCCTCTTCAAGTCGTGCATCCATCGTTTGCCGAAGCATTGGGGATCTCTCGTTCGCGGTGCGCCCTTGCTCGCCGGCGATGGAAGGGGCCGTGCCGTGTGCCCCGAGTCTCCCGACGCCGGCCGATTCGATAGAGCGTGTTGCCTTGGTCCCTGTCACGAGACATGGGTCGGTATAGTCGTGAAGCACGATCAATTGTAAGTTTCAATATCTGAATTGGTTGAACCAACGTATTGGTTGGGTCGGCATCGACTTAGTGTGGATCTGATCGAAAGCCCAGCGACGCGGGGTGGGCATAGCCCACCGTTGGGTCGGTCACGGGAGCCTCGTGGCGGGCAATGCCCACCCTACGTGGCTGATGGGCACTCGTGTACCGTCAACCTTGATTCTGTGGGTTGGACGAGGTCTGCGGGAGGGCGAGCCTCCTGGCGAGCCGTCCGTTCGGATCACCCTCAAGCCGCATGTGAGGCTCGGCAGGAGCCTCGCCCTCCCACTGGGCACCCGCAAGTTCAAGGTTGACGCTACACTAGTTCGATTGGGCCTTGATGGAAAGGCGGACGAGGTCGGGAATGTTGGCGACGTGGAGTTTTTCCATGGCCTTGGAGCGATGGACGTCGATGGCCTGCGGGCTGACGCCGAGTGCGACGGCGATCTGCTTGTTGGTCAGGCCGCCCACCGCGCGGTCGACCACGTCCCGTTCGCGAGGGGTCAACCGCGAGAAGTTTTCGGCGGCGGCCTCACGCTCGCGGCGCTCCCTTCGCAATTCGTCGTCCAGCGTCAGGGCCTGCTGGACGCGGTCGAGCAGCGGCTGAGAGCGAAAGGGCTTTTCGATGAAGTCCAAAGCCCCACGGCGGACGGCCTCGACGGCCATGGGGATGTCACCGTGACCGCTGATGATGATGACCGGGAGCGTCACCTGCCGGGCGATGAGCCGCTTGTGCAGTTCGATGCCGCCCATGCCGGGCATGCGGATATCCAGCAGGAGGCACCCCCGACGATCGGGGGCAAACTGCTCGAGAAACCTCTCGGCGGTGTCGTAGGACTCGGTTGGAAGCTGGACGGTCTCGAGAAGATCAACGAAGGCCGTCCGCATCGCCTCGTCGTCGTCGACAATGAATACCACCCGTTCAGCCATCTTGGACGCCTCCATTCGCCGTCGGCAGGGTAAATCGGAACACGGCGCCGCCGCCTTGAGCCGACGCCGCCCACAACCGCCCCCCGTGGGACTCGATGATCGTCCGGCTGATCGAAAGCCCCATGCCCAGACCCTTCGATTTCGTCGAAAAGAACGGATCGAAGATTCGCTCCGCCGTCGTGCCGGCGAGGCCCGGGCCGCTGTCGCGGACGCTGACCTCGATCGTTCCACGCTCCCCGCGGCGCGTCTCGATGAACAGCTCTTGCCGCTCAGGCGCGTCGCCGGACATCGCATCGAGGGCATTGCGGATCAGATTATGCAGCACCTGTTGAAGCTGAATCCTGTCCGCCACGACCAGAGGCAAATCGTCGCCGAGCCGCAGGTCGATGTCAACAGACTGCTGGCGAGCCTGGTATCGCGCGAGGGATTCGGCCTCGCGGACGATCTCGTTGAGATCGATCGTCGAGGCTTTCGGCTCCTGTTTGACCACGAATCGCCGGATTCGCCGCACGATCTGACCAGCCCGCTCCGCCTGCTCGGCGATGTGGGTGACCGCGCCGGCCAGCTTGTCGGTGTCGGCGCCGCCGGACGCCAGGCGCCGGGCACAGGCCGCCGCATGGGTCGCGATGGCCGAAAGGGGCTGGTTAATCTCGTGCGCCAGGCCCGAGGCCATCTCGCCCATCGTCGACAGCCGCAGGACGTGGGCCAGCTCCCCCTCTCGCTGCCGGGCGTGTTGCTCAATCTGTTGCCGTCGCAACTCCGACGTGGCCCGCATCGCGAAGATCTTCAGGATCGGTTCGGCGACCGCCGCGTGCTCGAGCGGGCGGTCGTGCGTCACAGCCAAGATGCCGATCGGCAGTCCGGCCGCGTCGGTGAGCGCCACGCCGATATAGGCCTCGGCGTGGAGCCCAGCCAACAGGGAATCATTCGGAAACAAACGCTGGAGTTCCCGCGAGCAGGACCAGATCCCGTGTTCGATGGCCTGTTCGCACGGCGTGCCGGCCAGCTCGTATTCACAGTTGTCGCCAAAGCGGCCGTCGTCCCACCAGGCGAGCGTCTTGGCCCGGCGCCCGAGTGGAAGAATCTCGCACACACAGGCCCCCCGCGTCCGCAGGGCGGCGGCAAGGTGGTAGGCGAGAGAACGGAAGAACGAATCGTCCGCCACCAGGGCCGTGCCCCGCACAACGGCCTCGAGAGCCTCGAGCATCCGCTTGCGCTCCGTGATGTCGCGTGCGATGGCGACGTAGCCGATGGGTTGGCCCTGGGCATCGCGGATGGGTGAGATGGTCTTTTCGACATCGATGAGCGAGCCGTCCCCTCGGCGGTTGACCAGCTCTCCGCGCCAGACCCGCCCCGCCTTCAACGTCGCCCACATGTCCCGATAAAACAAGTCTTCGTGCTTTCCGCTCTTCAGGATGTTCGGCGTCTTGCCGAGCGCTTGCTCCGGCGTGAAACCGTTGATCCCGCCGAAGGCCGGATTGACATATTCGATGACGCCGTCAAGATCGGTGATGAGGATCGCCTCGCCGGCCGATTCGACCGCGGCGGCCATGCGAAGCAGCCTGTGCTCGGCCCGCTTGCGCTCCTCGATCTGCCGGCGCAGGTTGCTGTTCGCCACCTCCAACTCGGCCGTTCGACTCTGGACGCGCGATTCGAGCTGCTGGCCGGCCACACGAAGTTTTTCCTCAGCGGCCTTGCGTTCGGTGATGTCTCGAACAAAGGCGCAGACGAACTCCTTCCCGCCATATTCGAGAAGATTCGCGGCGATCTCGACCGGGATGATCCGCCCGTCCTTGGCGCGATGGCGGGATTCGACGGCGTCGTAGCGGAGTTTGTGAAGCCGCTCCCAGAGCTGATCCCACGCCGGTTTGGGAGTGTCAGGGTCGATATCAGAGACCGACAGCGAGAGCAGGTCCTTGCGCGAATACCCCAGATGCCGGCAGGCCGCCGCGTTGACGTCAAAGAACCGCCCGCTTCGGCTGATCCAGAGCACGCTCTCCCCGACATGGTCAACCACAAACCGCGTCAGCCGAAGCGACGCCTCGGCCTGGGCACGCTCGGTGATGTCGCGGACGATCGCGACAAAGGCGGACCGCGGCGTCATGTGCACTTCGCTGATGGCGATCTCGACGGGGAACTCGCTTCCGTCCTTTCGGACCGCGAAGACGTTGCAGGCCAGTCCGATCACCCGCGGCACGCCGGTCCGCTTGAATCGGGCGAGGTATTCGTCGTGCCGCTGTTTGTGCGGCGAGGGCATCAGCAGTTTCACGTTCTTGCCGACGACTTCGTCCGAGGTATAGCCGAACAGGTGCGTGGCAGCGCCGTTGAACATGTCGATGGTGCCGTCGGCCGTGATGGCCACGATGCCGTCGGCGGCGGCGCCGACGATCGCCCGGCAGTGGGCGTGCTCGCTCTCGCCATAGCGATAGAGGGGGCGAATGATGAAGTACCACAGAACGGGCGCGGCGAGCAGAGTCAGGATGGCGGCATCGACGACGTCCTTGATCCAGCGCCCGCCGCCGGTCGAAAACAGCACCGGCAGCAGCAGCATCACCAGGACCTCGGCGACGAACACCGTCGCCAACGCCACAATCATCGAACGCACCGGCCGCAACGGCGGCGCGGCGGCGATGTCCAATCCCGCAAGAGTCGCCAGTTGCATCTTGAGAGAGGTCTTGGAGCCGGCGGGCCGCGCCGGCTCGGGTCCGCCCATCCGCAGCCCTTGGTCGGGACGCGCGGCAACGAACCTCTGCCCTGGCGTCACCTGTCGGCGCGACGGCCCGGCCTTCGGCTCAGCCGGCTTTCCTTCGCCATGCTCGAGCGGCCGTTTTTCGCTCGCCATCGTTTCCCAAGCTCCGAACCGCTGGCCCGGCTGCCGGACCACATGCCCGTGCCGGACCGAGACCCCGTCGGGTGGGCACTGCCCACCCGACTACGCGGCTGCCGCCCCTTGTGGACGACGTAACGAACATGTCGACGCCCCGCCACGTCGGGGACAAGCCCCGACGCTACGGTCACGACGCCCACTACACGTCTCAACGGCATTTTACCGTCGCGAGGTCCAAAAGACAACCGTTTTATGTTATCGAATGTAGACGCCGCCGTCTCGGCGGTCTGACCGCGAGGAAAATCGGGACGTCGTCGCATCCTCCTCGGGCGTTCTCCCATCCGAATCGCGTACCATAGGCATCATGCCACCGCTCTCCGACACACCGCCCATCGGCTGGTACGTCCACCTGCCGTTTTGCACGACCAAGTGCGGCTACTGCGACTTCTATTCGCTGCCGACGCTGCCCGGGCTGGTCGGCGACCTCGCCGCGGCCCTCGAGGCGGAAGCCGCCGCCCGCGATCCGAAGCGATCGGTCGAAACCGTCTATGTCGGAGGTGGGACGCCGACCGTCCTCCCCGCGGAGGCCCTCGCCGCCGTGCTTCGGACCGTCACGTCCCGGACGGGGCCGGTCGCCGAGTTCACCGTCGAGGCCAATCCGTCGAGCGCCGATGAGCTGAAACTCGACCTGCTGCGGCGCTCCGGCGTCGACCGCGTTTCGTTCGGGGCACAGTCGTTCGACGCCCGCGAGCTGGCCGTGCTTCAACGGATTCACGATCCGCGGCACATCGTCGAATCGGTCCGGGCCGCCCGCACGGCCGGCTTTGACAACGTGAATCTCGACCTGATCTACGCCATTCCCGGTCAGACGGTGGCCGACTGGCGGCGGACCTTGCGCCGGGCGATCGACCTCGGCACCGAGCACCTCTCCTGCTATGCCTTGACCTACGAGTCGGGCACGCAACTCACCCGCCTGCGGCACGAGGGACGGATCGTCCCGCTGGTCGACGATCTCGAGGCAGATCTGTTCGAGCTGACGATCGAGGAACTGACCACGGCCGGTTTCGAGCACTATGAAATCAGCAACTTCGCCCGGCCGGGCCGCCGGTGCCGGGCCAATCTCATCTATTGGGAAAACCGCGAATACCTCGGCCTCGGCCCGTCGGCGGTGTCCTACCTCGATGGCGTCCGGCAGAAAAACGTGCCGGACGTCCGGCGGTACGTCGAGGGGATTCGGAGCGACCCGTCGTCGATCGTGGTCGAGCGGGAGCGTTTGTCGCCCGAGGCCCGGGCGTGCGAAACGGCCGTGCAGATGTTGCGTTTGACTGAGGGGATCGACGCGGAGCGGTTTCGGCTGGCAACCGGCCGCGACGCGCGGCGGATGTTTGCGTCGCAGATTCGCAGATTCGAGGCCCTCGAGCTGCTCGCGGCGGACGCGCCGACCATTCGTCTGACGCCGCGCGGCCGGCTCGTGGCCAACCGCGTGATGATGGAGTTCCTGGCGTGCGACGCCGAT
>JBHHVX010000194.1:0-6034 GCA_046754505.1 Phycisphaerae bacterium
CGCGATGTCGTTCTGGACGGATGTTTTTGGGCCGCGCAGGACTTTCGACGGGGGTCTGTTTCTCCCGGATTGCAAGTCTGAGACCGCGCGCCTGCCGATCGAGACCGTCCCGGCCGACGGTCCGCTCCGAGTACCGCTTCAGGCCATGCGTTGCCTGCCGACCCGACCCTGCGTGTGCGTCGGACAGCGCGTGCTGGCGGGCCAGCCGCTCGCCGAGGCCGCCACGGCCGACGCCGTGCCGGTCCACGCCCCGACCTCCGGGACGATCACCGCGTTCGAGAACGTCTGGACGGCCGTCGACGGCACGCTTCCCGGCGTCTGCCTCGAACCCGACGGCGAGATCCGGGCGATGCGGCCGTCGATCGGCTGGGAAGACGAGTCCTTCATTTTCCACCTTGCGGGTATGGGCGTGGTCAGCGCCGCTCCCCGCCAGGCCGCTCATCGGCTCATCCAGGACGCCATCGCCGCCGGGGTGACCGATCTGATCGTCAACGCCATGGAGACCGAACCCTACCTGACCACCGACCTGCGGCTCCTCGTCGAACAGCCCGGCCGGCTCGTCGACGCTGCCTGTGAGATCGCCGACGCCATGGGCGTGCAGCGCGTCCTCTTCGCCCTGCCTTTCCGGCACCGCCGGCTCATCCGGCAGATCGAGGTCGAAACATTCGCACGGTCGGTCGAGGCCGTGCCGCTGAGCAACAAATATCCTCAGTGTCACCCCGTGGTCTTGATCCGAACGCTGCTCGACCGGGAGGTGCCGCCCGGCGGGCGCGATGTCGATTGCGCCGCGCTCGTCCTGTCCGTGGCGACCGTCGCAGCCATCGCCGACGCAACGCTGGACGACCGCCCCGTGACCCATGCGGTCGCGACGGTCGGCGGCGAGGTGGCCGAACGTCCCGGCACCTATCGCATCCCGATCGGCATGCCGATCCGACGGCTGGCCGAACACGTGGGGCTGACCGAGCCGACCGCGATGACGATCTCCGGCGGTCCGTTGACCGGCGTTGTGATCGACCGGGACGATGCCGTGGTGACGGCAGACACCGTCGGCATCCTGTTCCTCACTCCGCCCGCCCGGCCGGACCCCGTGCCGTGCGTTCACTGTGGATGGTGCGTCGAGGACTGCCCCGTCGGTCTCGACCCCACGGCCCTGATGCAACTGGACGGACAAGCCACGTGTGATCCGATGGATTCCTTCCGTCTCCGGGCCTGCGTCGACTGCGGCCTGTGTTCGTATGTCTGTCCGGCCAATCTGCCCATCGCGGCGACGATCGGGCGGTGCCGGAACCGGTTGGTCGAAGACGCACCACCAGCGGAGGCCGAAACACGGCAATGACCCTTCCCAGCGACACCGCACCGTGGGCCGTCCGCTCGACCGCTGCGCCGCCTCATGTGACGGGTGGTGGCCGGCACCGGCACATTCTTCAGTCGTGGCTGGCCGCCGCGTCGATGGTCGGATGTTGTGGCGTCGTGTTTTACGGGCCTGCCGCCCTCATCGTGTTGGCGGTCGGTCCGCTGGCCGCCCTCGCGGCCGACCTGGCCATCGCCGTCGTCCTCCGGCGTCCCGTCCTCGGCGGTCTCATGTACTCCTTCCTTATGGGCTTCCTTCTGAGCCTCACGCTGCCGGCGACCGTACCGCTGTACGTTCCCGTCGTCGGTTCGATCGTGGCCGTCGGTGTCAAGGCGATGTTCGGGCGGATGGGGCACTGCGTCTGGCATCCGGCCCTCGTGGGCCGCGTGGTCGTACAGTTCGTGTTCTGGCAGCAACTCTCGCTGTCCCCCGGCAACGCCACGCTCCGCTGGCCCGTCCTGAACCGCAATCACCTCGTGATCGGCGACATCTCTGATGCCCGACCCATCCCCGCCCGCGAATACCAGGGCTGGCAGGTCGCCAACAAGCTGTGGCCGCGCCCGAATGCGTTCCTCATCGATCGACCGGTCGCGCTCCTGCGGGCGTTTACGGAGGGCGTGCTCAGCCCGGAGGAAGGTCGGCGTTTCTCATCGCTTGTTCGCGATATTTTGCCTCCCTGGAGAGATACCATCCTCGGCACGGTTCCCGGAGGCATCGGTGAGACCTGCACGGCTGCCTTGGTTCTTGCCGGCCTGTTTCTGATATACAGAGGTCATTTAAGGTGGCAGTTGCCCGTCGCCCTGCTCGGGGCGGCCGCGTTGGCCGCGGCGATCCTGCCGGTCAACACGGGCGGCGGCGCGGGCGGTTACCGATGGATTCCGGCCTTGGCCGTCGAAGATGGTCGCGCGGTCGGCGTCGCCTACGTCCTGTTTCAACTCACCGCCGGTCAACTGATGCTGGGGGCCGTCCTCCTCGCCGGAGACATGATGCTGACACCCATGCGAACGCGGGGACAGATCGTCTATGCGATCGGCATCGGCGTCCTGACCATCTTCTTACGGCTGTACGGCCCACTGGAAGGCGCCTGTTATTGGTCGATTCTGGTCATGAATACGCTCGTCCCCGCCATCGACCGAAGCATGAAGCGTCCCATCCTTGGATTGCCCGACTGACCCTTTGCCGAGGGTCCGTGACAAGAGCGGCGGGCCGGCGAGTGCCAGGCACTGGCGGCTTGTCTGCCAGTGCATCGACGGACAGTGCCTTTCGCGGACACGGGCAGGCACGCTGCCCGTGGCACCCCGCCGCCAAGACTGTCACGCACCCGGTGCGAGTCGTCCGCTCACTCACGGTCGCGGTTCGGATTGGGCCTGCCCAGTCCGCCGTAAGTGTTACGGCTCTCCCGATTCGTGGCCCCTCGGCGGTCTCGAAGGCCGGACAACGGCCGTGCGACGACCGGGGGAACGGGGTGGCTACCCGAAGAGCCGGCCTCCCTCCGTGGCCCCGGCGAAAAAAGAGCACCTTTCCAAAGTTTTCGGGAATATTTTCCGCCTCTCGGTTGCTTTAGTGGCAGTGAGGGTTCTGCGGCGCCACGAGGGCGGGCCGGCCGGCCTGTCCACGTTGGTGGCGGGATGACCGGCAGGGCACATTGCTTGGTCTAAGATGGCCATCGAAGGAACTTCCTTTCCGTGAATCTTTCACCAGCGCGCGTGCGTGCGAATGGACTGACCGTGATGTGATGGGTACGGGGCCGCGGTGCGTACCCGGCCGCCCGATACCCGCGAGAGAATCGCCCCAGTTTTATGAAGGAGCCCAATACGATGGATCATAGTCCCCACAAACCAAGGATGTTCCGAGTCATCTCGGCGCATGTACTGGGCGTGACCTGTGCGGTCGCGCTCGTCGGATCGGCCTGCGTCGCCCCGGCGGTCGGCCAGGACAAGATGATGAGCGGAACGCCCGGTCCCGGTCTGCACGCCTACGCCCGGTCTCGTGCCAAGGATCCGAATCCGCCGAATCGGCTGGGCGGTGCACTGACCGTCAGCGTATCCCAGAAGAACGGCGCCGCGCGGTTTGTCCTGCCGGGAACGCGCGCCATGGACCCCGCGATCTTCGGATCTCCGGACCATCCGGCCGGTTTTGAGCCGGCTCCGTTCCCCATGTCGGGCATCCCGCTCGATCTCCGCCTCAAGGTCAACGACAAGTATACGATCATCGATCACGCCTGCCCCTTCAGCGACTGGTTTGAAAAGACCAAGGGAAGCGTCCGCATGACACTGGTCGACGCGACGGCGATCGATGGCGCCTCGACAAAGGACAAGATCGATTTCCAGGCGACGTTCGAGCTGCCGGACGGGGCAAAGTACCGCATCGTCTGCAAGAAGCCGCTGGCCCATGGAATGGCCTTTCCGTTCTTCGGTGGCGTCGTGACCAATCACCTGATCCACGGCGGCGCCGGCATCGCCCCTCGGGCCTTGCCAACGGACTTCGCCTATGCGGCGTTCTGGGGCAAGGGCGACGTCTATAAGGACGGCTCGCTGATCAACGGAAACCAACTGGTCCACGTCTGGGTCTCGGAAGACATCCGCGGCAAGGGGGACCGGACGCGTCTCGACAACGAGGCGGGTAACGCCTCACGGGGGGTGACGCTCCACATGGTCGTCCCGCCCTACAAGGTTACGTCGCAGGGCATGAAGAAGGCGCCGCTGAAGACGATGTTCATGCCGTTCCCCTATATCAAGCCCAACATCATGGCCGAGATGATGGCGGCCAAGAAATCCGGCGACTCGGCGCGGATGGCGCAGGCCGACCACATCAAGCAGGTCATGATGCACACGAAGGAGCACGTCGTGAAGGCCACGGCGGCGGGCAAGATGTTTGGTATGCCGTTCATCCACATGAAGTTTGACGACGTGGAGGTGCAGGCCCGTTAGGCAGCACCATCCTCTGTACGGTCCGGTGCTCCGCGCCGCCGCCGCCGTCTCCTCCTCGGAGGGGATCGGCGGCGGTCGGGGCGGCGGGGCGCCGCATTGTAATTCGATGCGTGGCCTGACAGGACTCTCTTAATCCCACCGTGTAGGGTCCGCTGTGCGGACCACACCGGGTAGAAAACTCCCATAACGCCCTGGTCCACACAGCGAACCCTACTGGCGAGCCGTGCCGCTCCCATCGCCGAACCCGTAAGACTACGCGTGACGCTGTACCAGCCTTTGCACGCACGGCCGCCTCGGACTCGCGTGCCTCAGAAAGGAGACCACACCCATGAGTTTGATCGCACACGACATTCGCCGCTGGGGCGGCACCCTGAGGACGATCGCGCGCCGTCGCGTTTTGCGGGAGAGTTGGATAGCATGCTTGTTGATGGCGAGTCTGGGAGCCTGTGCCGTCGCAACGGCTCGAGGCCCGACCGCCGTCCGGGAAGCGGATTCTGCCGAGGATGGCTCGGGTTCCGCCGGAGCCGCGGCGGCGAGCGCTCAGGCGAAGCCGCGGAGATTTCTCCCCCAGACCCAGGGCACGGGGCCGGGATTTCATGCGTACACCCAGGGCCATGCCAAGGAACAAAACCCGCCGGACCTTCTGGGCGGCCCCCTGACGATCACCGTCTCACAAAAAGACGGCAGCACGCGTCTGGTCTTGCCCGGGCCGCGCTTCCTCGATCCGGCCGTGTTCGGCACACCGGAACACCCGACGGGGTTTGATCCGGCGCCGTTCCCGTTGATGGGCGTTCCGCTGGATATGCGGCGCGTCGTCGACGGCAAGTATACATTCGTCGATCATCCGACGCCGTTCAGCAACTGGCGCGAGGTCGGCGTCGGCAGCGTCCGGCAGGTCGTCGTCGACGCCACCGCCATCGATGGCGCCCGAACGAAGGACAAGATCGACCTCGAAGCGACGTTCACCCTGCCCGGCCCCGACCCGGACGATCCGGACGCCGGGGCGACCCGCTATCGTGTGGTCTGCAACAAGCCGCTGGCGCATGGATTCGGCTTCCCGACCTTCGGCGGCGTGGCAACCAACCACCTGTTGCATGGTGTGACGGGACTCGGCACACGGTTGATGCCCACGGAGTGGACCTATGTTGACATCTGGGGCAAGGGAGATATCTACAAGAACGACAAGCTGCTGGTCAAGGACCACATGATTCACACCATGGTCACGGAGATCGTGCGAGGCGAAGGCTACAAGCTCCGCTTCGACGGCGAGGTCGGCCCGCCCTCCCAGGGCATCACCATGCACCTGATGATCCCGCCCTACAAACCCACGCCGAAGGGAATGGTCTTGGATCCGCTGAAGACGATGTTCGTGCCGTTTCCGTATATCAAGCGGCACATGAAATCCGACATGGAAGCGATCATGAAGCTCCCTCCCGCCGAGCGCAAGGAACAGATGGCCCGGTTCGGAGAGATCAAGGACCTGATGAACTGGACGAGAGAGCAGATCGTCCAACAGACCATCGACGGGAAGATGGCCGGCATGCCGTTCGTTCATATCATGTTCGGGAATATTGAAATGAAGGCCAGCCGGTAGAGCCGTGTATGCTCGCTGAAACCTGAAAGCTGGAGAGCGACCGGGGGCCCCGGCCTTTTTGTGGCATTCGCGTGCTGGACCGAGAATCCCCTCTCGGTCCCGGCATCGGAACGAGAAGGGATTCTCGTTCCAGCGAGAAGGGATTCTCGTTCCAGCGAG
>JBHHVX010000195.1:0-5997 GCA_046754505.1 Phycisphaerae bacterium
CCGTCTGCACGATCACACGCCGAATCTGTCATGCACGCTCACGCGACCATGGCGGCGTCCCGGATGCCGTCACCAGGCAGCCGGCCCGACAGGACGTTGTCGTACAGGCGGGCAAAGTTGTCGGCGAAACGCCGAATGCCAAAGACCTCATAGGCCTGACCGCGAGCCACGCCGCCGACCCGGGTTCGCAGACCGGCGTCTTCAATCGCGGTCAGGAGTCGGGCGGCAAGCAGCCGCGGCCGGCGCGGTTTGCAGAGCAGGCCGTTGCTCCGGTCGGCGATCAGCTCGGCGACGCAGCGGACGGCGGACCCGACGATCGGGAGGCCGGCGGCCATGGCCCAGCCGATCGGCTCGGTGCAGACGTCCCCCACGGCGGGAACCAAAAAAACGTCGGCCCCAACGACCAAATCGGCCCAGCGGCTCCGCGGATCCGGCACCACGACCAATGATGGCATTTGTATAGACTCGGCGAAGCGCCGGACACGGCGACTCTCGCGATTGTCGTAGGGCAGCGTGACCCGCAGGCCGGGCACGACCAGGCTCAGGATCGCGGCCGCCCACACGCCGTAGTATTGCCCGCCGGCCTCGGAGGGCGGGCCGGCGAGCAGCAACGACGGGCCGGCGCGCTCGGACGACGGCGCCCGCGACGCGGCGGCGCGGGCCTGATTGATCGCCTTGAAGTCGACGGCTCCGCGAATGACCACGGACCGCTCGGGAGCCACGCCCGCGGCAAGAAGGCGGGACAATATCGTCTGGTTTCCGACGGCGACGGCCGCCCCTTTTGGAAAGGATCGCAGCCACCTTGCAAAATCGCGGGCCGGCCCCGGATCCGCAAGGGACAGGACGAGCGGGAGATCGGGCAGACGCGCGCTGACCAGCCTCGCGGCCCCGATGTCCCACGCGTGGATGACGTCGGCGGAGCAGTCGCGGGCGGCGTCCGCAAGGCGCGGGGCCCAGTTCAACGCGGACCAGATTCGGGCAGGCGTGAACCGGACGTCGGTCGCGAGAAACCGCTTCGCCGTGACCGCGGTCTGCCCGTCCATGCTGCACACCGCGTGGCGGGCACGGTCACCCGAAAACCGCGAGCACAACATCTGAAGCGTCTGGCAGGCCGTTTCATCGCAGCCGGGCCCGAGGACGTGCAGGACAGAGATCAATCGTCGAGTTCCCGATGGCCGTAGAAAAGCTTCGCGACTTCGTGGCCGAGTTTTTCCGACAACTCCTTGGCCACCACCGAGGCGGATCGATCGCCATCGTTCGGTTCGGGCGGCATCGAGACGACGACGCGCTTGCCGGATTCCTGGCGCGGCCAGAGCCGCACATCACGCTGCTGTCGCGTGGACAGGACCTTTACGCGAACAGTGAACTGCCCCTTGAAGATGTCCGCGCCCGGTTCGCCGTACAGTGTGAACCGGACCACATCGAGATAGAGAATCTGCTCGGCGCCGAGCTTCTCACCAATCTGGCGCACCGCCAGCTTGTCATAGTCCTTGTCCGACTGTCGCAGCTCTTTCCAGCTATCGAGCGGGATGACGCGCTTGTTCACGTCATACTCGAGGAAGATATCCGACAGGGTCTTGTGCAGTTTCCGGACAGGCCCCGGTTCGCTGATCTGGTTGTTCAGATCATCGACGAGGATGAGCAGCGGTCCGTCGGTCAGCTTGTATTCCGGCTCAATCCAGTTGCCGCCCGCGATGGCGGCCCAAGCGGACATCGCCTTGAAGCAGCCACCCGAGGAAACCAGCAGCATGCCGCACACGACCAGCGCCGGCCACGTCAATCCGCATGGAGGAGCCCGTACCGCGCGTTCAGTGTTCGCGCGTGCGTGTGTAGGGTATCTGATGATCATAAAACTTCATCGCTACGGCACCGCCGAAATCCTCGACCGTCTGGTGCAGGATATCCGTGTCACTCCAGTCCATCGCCGTCGTACCCGTCTCGGGTGGAAACATGGCGGTGATGTCCCCGGAGTAGAGGGCTTCCGTACCCGACGTCTCCTCATCGCCAAAGATGGCGACCGTGCCGGAAATCCGCCCGCGGCGCAAGGCCGTGGACGCATGGGCACGCGT
Organism: Phycisphaerae bacterium; assembly: GCA_046754505.1. Lineage (GTDB taxonomy): Bacteria > Planctomycetota > Phycisphaerae > UBA1845 > UTPLA1 > JAPULF01. The sequence goes on from JBHHVX010000195.1 coordinate 2,070, forward strand.
CGTATACTCCAGCAGGTCGATCCGAACGATCCGATCGCACTTCAAGCGCCGGCACAACTCGGCCGCGGACCATGTTTCCCATTCCGATCCTGAAGACTCCTGAAGCTCATCCACGTCCGCGGACCTGATGAATCGGGCCCTCGGAAGGGCCTTGCCCATGTGATAGGTCACCGCGACGCCCACGTTGTGCCGCGCGTAGGGGTCCAGGTCCAGCGTCGCCTGATCGGCCCACACGACAACCGCGACGGTCTTGCCGGCCAGCTTGGTATACTCGGCCGGTATCGCCTGCTGGCGATCCGACATCCCGAAATAGGCCAGTTGGCACCCGCTGCCGGACAGCAGCGCCATGCCACAAATCGCGCTCACGACGCTGCCTCGGAGGGTGCCGCTACCGGTCCGTTCCACGCGTTCTTGTGGATGGGAAACATCGGCCTCTCGCCGGTGCGAATGGCCGATCGCGTCCCGCACCTGAAACTTCATGTGGAGCCGACCGCTGCGGCGAATCGTGAACCTCATCGTCATCGTTCCTTCATCGGGCCGGCAAGGCTCCGGTCAACAGCCCGTGCGCAATCTTGAACCCCCATCCGCCCATCAGCAGGATACCAACGCCCATGACCAGACGCACCGGGCCGATCCGATCCCAGTTGACCCGCGGGACCCGTCCCGACACCGCGATGATCATAGCCGTGATCATGCCGGCGACAGCGGCCAGACAAAGGACCGCGCCGGCGGGCTGGGCGATGACCGCCGCCAGCGGATGGCCGTGCATCATCAACGAAAACGATGTCGTCATGCCACACGTCGGACAGGGCAGACCGCTCGTCACCATGAACCCACACGGCGGCAGGTGCATCTGTTCGTGGGTCCCGAAACCGCGAACATCCGGCCTCAGCCACACCGCCAGCGACAACACGCCCGCACAGATGATCGACACCGCGCCATAGGTCGCACGAACGCGCCAACCGCAACCGCGCCGGGCACGAATCGGGCGCGCAGGCGGGGCAGGTGTCACGGTCGCGCTGTCCGCCATGATGGAGTCCGAGTGCACGGTGTGCATTGTCCCGCCGGACAGATCGTTCCGCAAGCCGGGCCACCGGACGTTAGGCCGGCGTTGAAGCGAAGTCAAGCAACCGGTCCAATGCGACACACCGGGTGCCACTGGCGGCTTGTCCGCCAGTGCTCTGCCACGCCCAAGGTATCGCACAGATATGCGATAATCGACTGTAATCCCAGCCAACCGGCACATAGAATCCGTATCATGCCGATTGGGCCGGTCAGCCAACATCGAACACCCTTCAAGACCGTGTGCGAGGTCTGCCTTCAATCGGCGCGCCGCCCGAGGCGGGTCTTCCCGCTTCCCATCGCGTGTGTCGCGCTGGTCCTGCTCGCGGTGCGGCCCATCGCGGTCGCATTTTCCAGCGACCCGATCGCGCCGCCCGCCTCACAACCCGACGACCACCGGGCGGGCGATCCAGTCGAGCAACCCATCGCCGACGCCCTCGCCTGGCTCGCGGCCCATCAGCGTAAAGACGGCATTTGGGACCGGCGAGCGTTCGACGCCCTCTGTCCGGCCAACGACCGGTGCAGCCAGACCGCGCTCAAGCGACTGGCGGACAACGCGGACGTAGGCGTCAGCGCCCTCGCGGCCTTGGCGTTTCTCGGCGCGGGCTACACCCACGAGCAGGGCCTCTACGCCGATGCTCTCACGAAGGCGTTCGAGTTCATCCTGGCACAGCAGCACGGCGACGGCGGCTTCTCGCCCGAAGACCGCATGCAGATGTTCGGCGACGCCATCGCCACGCTCGCCGTGGCCGAGGCCTATCGCCTGACCCACGACCGCGTCTTCCTTGATCCGCTCCGCCGCGCCGTCAAGCACCTCGAACACGCTCAACAGCAACGCGGCGGCTGGGACTACACCGCCGACACCCGCACCGGTCGAAACGACACCTCGATCACCGGTTGGGTCGTCATGGCGCTCAAGTCCGCCAAAGCCGCCGGCGTCGAGCCACGCGACGAAACCGTCTTTCGCATCATCGATCAATTCGACTGGGCGACCGAGCCGGCCGGACGAGTTCGGCACGCCGACAAAGGGCATGGCGTTACGGTCGATCCGGCAACCGGACGCGTGGATTTTCGCTATGGTCCGGCAATGACAGCCGTGGGTCTCTATTCGCGTGCGGCGTTGGGGCTGCGCCTGGACGACGCCCCGGCAACGCAACAGATCGCCCTGCTCACGAAGGACCCGCCGAGCCTGGAGCGGATGGTTCACGACCCGACCAACCTGCACAGTGCCTACTACTGGTATTTCGGAACGGCGGCCATGGCCCGCGTCGGCGGCGAGGCGTGGAACCAATGGGCGGCGGCCCTGCGCCGCTCGGTCATGGAATATCAGGAGCGGCCCGTGCGCCAAGACGGCTCCCGGCGCCATCTCTACGGAAGCTGGCCGGCCTTTGGGAAGGATTGGGGCAAATGGGGCCGCGCGGGAAGCCGAATCTACTCGACGGCCCTCAACACCCTGACACTTGAAATATACTACCGTCATCAACCAGCCTATGTCGCCTCCCGTGACCTGATCGGCCCGGTCGAGATCCGGCGACGACGCGCGGCCCTCGGCCCCGGAAGTCGCCCGGCGATGCTGGCGCTCACGCGGCGGCTGCACGCCGACACGGCCGAACCGCTGCTCCTCGACTTGCTCCGGTCCAACGATCCGCGGCTGCGCCTGCGGGCCGCGCTCGGGCTGGCCGACATCGGGTCGCCACGCGGAAAGGCCGTATTGAAAATACAGCGCCGCACCGGACCGGCCGACCGGGCCGGACGCATCAACCGCGCCCTCGCCGGCCTCAAACGCGTGCCGCGAGAGTTCGATTGCGGCGCGGTCACGAGCGTCAGCGCCGCCGCACACATGTTCCTGTTTGACACCGCCGGACAGCCTCTATACTACGGGCAGCGTGTGACGATCCTCCGCAACGGGCGGCCGATCGCCACCGCACGGGTCAACCGTCGATTCTCGGCCGAGCGGGCCGCGGCGGCACGGACGGACACCGACGACGCGAACGTTCACATCGGCGACACGGTGACGACGCGAAAGGTCGACCATGAACCCTCAGACTGACATCAACATTCGCCAGGCCCTGCGAGACCGGTTCGAGACCGATCGCCGGCTGGGCGCCGCGGCCCTGCCGGTCCGGCTTCCCGCGCCGCGCCGTGCCGCGCCCGCCGAGCCGTTCAATCCCAACCAGAAACTCGCCCCCTCCGAGATAGACGAACGCCGCACCCAACTGGACGTCATCGACAACGACGAGGTCAAGAACTGCACGAAATGCGGCCTGTCGGCCACACGGACCAAGACCGCCTTCGGCGTCGGAAACCCCGCGGCTCGGCTCGTCTTCGTCGGCGAGGCCCCGGGCCACGACGAGGACATCCAAGGCGAACCGTTTGTCGGCCGAGCGGGTAAACTCCTGACGCAAATGATCCAGAACGGCATGGGCCTCCGCCGCGAAGATGTCTATATTTGTAATATTCTGAAGTGCCGACCGCCGGACAACCGCAACCCCGCCGCCGACGAGATCGCGGCCTGCCGCGGATACCTCTGGCGACAACTGGAAGTCCTACACCCCGACCTCATCATTGCCCTCGGCGCCCCCGCCGCCCAAACCCTGCTCGATACGAGCGAGGCCATCGGCCGGCTGCGAGGCCGCTTCCACAACTTCTATCCCTCCGGCACCGCCCTGATCGGCGACCCCGTCCCCCTCCTGGCAACCTATCACCCCGCCTACCTCCTCCGCACGCCGTCGGAAAAGAAAAAGGCTTGGTCGGACCTCAAGAGGGCCATGGCCCGTCTCGGCATCCCCCTCCCCAACCGCCGGTAAACCCCGATCCGAACCGCGACCGTCAGAGAGCGAACGTTCCAGCTTTTTGACGTTTTGAC